>NZ_JBJGZV010000001.1:0-465964 GCF_054050715.1 Blastococcus sp. SYSU D00669 | reverse complement strand
CCGAGCTGCAGGCCCGCCTGGACCGGGTGCGCGCGCACTACAACACCCGCCGCCGGCACTCCGCGGTCGGCACCACTCCGCAGCGGGCCTGGGACACCGCGCCGGCACACGGCGGCCCGGCGCAGCTGCCGCTGCAGACCGACGCCACCGTGCACCGGCTCACCGTCATTGCGCACGGCACCGTCACCCTCGGCGCCCATCTGGTCCGGCTCGGCGCCCGCTACGGCGGGCAGCAGGTCACCGCCCTGGTCAACGGCAACCAGGTCAGCTTCCACGCCCTCGACGGCGACCTGATCGGCCAGCTCACCCTCGACCCGGCCAAGCGCTACGCCACACTGTGTGCCGCCTAGTTCATCTGCGACACATGTCGTGAGACATCACTGCGACAGATGTCCGGAGACAGGACACGGCGTTTCCCGCGTCGTGGGACTCCACCCCGCTACGAGGTGACGTCGCGGCGGGCGAAGTGGCGGAAGCCGAGGGCGGTGAAGGCCGCGGCGTAGACCAGCGACTGGACCACCCCGCGGAACAGGTCACCGGAGTCCACCGGCGTGAGCAGCAGGTCGGTCCAGGCGTACTCCTCCGCGGTCGGGAACCAGTCGCGGATCGCGCCGAGCTGCTCGACCTGGTCGAGGATCGCGAAGACGAACATCGTGAAGACGGCGCCGCCGACCGCGGCCAGCGGTGCGTCGGTCATCGTCGAGAACCAGAAGGCGAGCGTGCCGACGACGAGCAGGTGGACGGCGAGGTAGCCGAGCATGCCGGCCAGCCGCAGCATCCCGTCGCCCTGGTCGAGGGTGACCCCCACCGGCGTCCGGATGTCGTCGAAGCCGAACGCGATCCCGCCGGCCACCAGCGCCACCGCCGTGACGGTGACCAGTGCGCCGACCGACAGCACCAGCGCGGCATACCACTTCTGCCGGAGCAGCCGCATCCGCGGCACCGGGGTGGCCAGCGTGTAGCGCAGCGACCCCCACTGGGCCTCGCTGGCCACCGTGTCGCCGAAGAACAGCGCGTACACGACGACGAGGAAGAACGACGTCGTCGCGAACAGCACGAACAGCGTGAAGTTCAGCCCGCTCGACGTCGCGACGTCGACCAGGTTGATCCGGCTGTTCTCCGCCGCCTCCTCGCTGCCGCCCAGCTGCAGCGCGGCGATCAGCACGAGCGGCAGAGCCACCATCGCGAGGACGACGCCGATCGTCCGCCGCCGCTTGAACTGCCGGCGCAGCTCCACCGACAGCCGCAGCGTGCGCTCCGGCCGGTACCCGGCGACCGCGCCGGTCGCCTGCACGTGCTCGGTCGCGGTCACTGCACCGGCCCCTCTCCGACGAGCGCCAGGAACGCGTCCTCCAGCCGCCGGCGCGGCGTGAACTGGTCGACGGCGATGCCGTCGGCGATCAGCGCCTGCAGCGCCACGGCGCGGCTGGTGCCGCCGCCGAGGTCGGCGACCAGGCCCTCGTCGGTGCGCCCGGCGGTCACGCCCGGCAGCGCCTCGAGGACGGCGATCGCGCGGTCGGTGTCGGCGTCGTCGGCGAGGCCGACCAGCACCGCCCCGCCGGTGCCGACGATCTCCTCGACCGTGCCCTGGGCGATCTTCTGGCCCTTGGCCATGACCACCACGTGGGTGCAGGTCTGCTCGATCTCCGACAGCAGGTGGCTGGAGACGATCACCGTGCGGCCGGTCTGCGCGTAGGAGCGCAGCACCTCGCGCATGGCGTGGATCTGGGGCGGGTCGAGCCCGTTGGTCGGTTCGTCGAGCACCAGCAGGTCGGGCAGGCCGAGCATCGCCTGGGCGATGGCGACCCGCTGCCGCATGCCCTGGCTGTACCGGCGCACCGGGCGGTCGATCGCCTTGCCGAGGCCGGCGACCTCGATCGCCTCGTCCATGTGCGCGTCGGCCTCGGGCCGGCCCGTGGCCGCCCAGTACAGCCGCAGGTTGTCCCGCCCGGACAGGTGCGGCTGCAGGCCGGTGCCCTCGACGAACGAGCCCAGCCGCGACAGCACCGGCGCGCCCGGCCCGGCCTCGTGGCCGAAGACGGTGATCCGCCCGGCGGTCGGCCGGATCAGGCCCATGAGCATCCGCAGCGACGTCGTCTTGCCCGCGCCGTTGGGCCCGAGCAGGCCGAGGACCTGGCCGCGCCGCACCTCGAACGACAGGTCCCGGACGGCGACGAACTTGTCCTTGTAGGCCTTGGTCACCCCCGAGAAGCGGAGGGGGACGTCCTCGCCGTCGGGGTCGACCTCGGAGATCTGCCGGCGCCGGTGGCGGCCCCACAGCACGGCGGCGAGCCAGCCGAGCAGCAGGAGCCCGACGACGACGGCGAGCAGCACCCACCAGCGCGACGTGCCGGCGGTGTCCTCGGTGGTGCCGGTGACCGTGGGCACGGCGAGGTCGGTGGCGGCGTCGCCGAGCCCGGCGGCCAGGCCCACGCCGTAGACGGCCGCCTCGGCGGGCAGCGCGAACGCCTGGTCGGTGGTGCTGACCACGACCCGGAGCGTGTGCCCGGCCTCGAAGCGGTGGTCGATGGCCGGCAGGGTGACCGGTACGACGGTGGGGTCGGCCGGGTCGGCGGAGACCTCGGTCAGCGACAGCGGGGCCACCAGGCCGGAGGGCAGCGTCATCGAACCGTCGGGGCCGACGTCGTAGAGCTTGGCGAACAGGGTCGCGGTCCCGGTGGGCGAGGTGACCGTCAGCTCGACGGTGGGGGCGCCGACGACCTCGACGGCGGCGTCCAGCGGCGCGCTGTCGAACGCGGCGAACTGGCCGGGGATCTCGACCGCCTGACCGCCGAGGGCGGTGCCGAGCGCGCCCAGGCCGGGCAGCGTGGTGATCGCCGCCGGGGTGCCCCCGGCGGGCGTGACCACGGGCTGCGTGGGGCCGCTGACCTGCACGGTGGTGCGCTCGCCGGGCGCGGCGCCGTCCAGACCCGGGTACGCGTCGGTGACGACGCTCTGGCTGCCGCCCTGCACGAACCCGCCACCGGTGCCGCCGAGCCCGGTCGGGGCCGGGAACTCGAAGCCGGTGCCGGGGTCGGTGCCGCGGGCGTCGTCGCCCTCGTCGCGCAGGTGCCAGTCGAACCAGCCGGCGACGGTCTCCCGCAGCCGCTCGGTGACGCGGTCCGAGGCCCCGCCGTCGTGGCCGCCGGCGTACCAGACCACCTTGACCGGGGTCCCGTTGGCGGCGATGCCGCGGGCGTTGGCGTCGGCCTGGCCGAGGCCGAACAGCGAGTCCTGGGTGCCCTGCACGAGCAGCGTCGGCGCGGTGATCCGGTCGAGGACGCCGGCAGGGCTGCTGCGGTCGAGCACGGCCTGGATCGCCGGGGTGAGCGTGCCGGTGGCCGCGGCCTCCTGGTAGGCGGCGCAGATGTCGGCGCGGAACCGGCCGCACAGCAGTGCCTGCTCGGCCTGCTCGGGGTCGATGCCGGCGGGGTCGATCTCCGGCAGCTGCGCGGGCGCGCCGTTCGCCGCGCCGTCGGCCGTCGCGGCGCCGGCCCCCTCGCCGTCCTCGTCGTCGTCCCCGCCGGTGAAGATGCTGAGCAGGCCGGCCGACCCCTCGCCGAAGAAGATGCCGGCCCACAGCCGCTTGTAGACGCCGGTGCCCTCGGTCTGCGGGGTGGCAGCGACCGTGTCGGCGTCGGCCGTGCCGGTCTGGGAGGGGAACAGGGCGGCGGTCAGCGAGTTCCAGGTGATCTGCGGCGCGATCGCGTCGACCCGGTCGTCGTAGGCGGCACCGAGCAGGGACAGCGCGCCGCCGTAGGAGGCGCCGGCGACGCCGACGCGCGGGTCGCCCTCGGCGTCCTGCAGGACGTCGTCCCGGTCGGCCAGCCGGTCGATGAGGGTGGAGAGGTCGGCGACCTCGAAGCGCGGGTCGTCCAGGCCGATCTGCCCGGTGCTCTCGCCGAAACCGCGGGCGGAGTAGGTGAGGACGACGAAGCCGCGCTCGGCGAGGAACTGCGCGTCGACGGCGACGGAGTCCTTGCTGCCGCCGAAGCCGTGGGCGAGGACCACCGCCGGCGCCGGGTCGTCGGCGGTCGCCGAGGACGGCAAGTAGAGCGTGGTGTCGAGCTCGACGGCGTCCGCGCCGGAGCCCGAGGGGACGCGCGCCTCCTCGCTGCGGACGTCGTCGGCGGCGCCGGCCGGGGCGGCCGGCAGCAGGACGACGAACGCACCGGTCAGCAGCACGGAGAGCAGGGCGGCGAGCGTCGACCGGCCGGCGGATCGCGGGCGGGGACGCACGGGCCCGCGGAGGGGACGCACGCGACGGCCAACGGGCGAGGAACGGACGGTGTTCCGGAACCAGCTGTGCGTCAGTCGTGAGACGGACCGGGTCAGGGCTGCCACTCGCCGGCGGCCACCACGACCAGCCCGGCCGGGGCGCCCGCGGGCATCTCGAAGAACCGCACCGCCGGCCCGCCGGTGATCTCCGGGAACTGCTCCTTCAGCTGGGCGGCGGCCTCCTGCTGCGTCTCGTCGCCCTCCGTGAAGAACACGGTGGTGGCCGCGACGTCGTCGCCGGAGTACTGGCCGGTGACGGGCGCCTCCCACCCGGCGCCCGAGAACTGACCGGCGATCCGCCCGGCCAGGCCGGTGACCTCGGTGGCGTTGAGCACCGTCACCGGCACGCGGACCGGGGCCGCGGGGGCCTCCTCGGTGGCCGACGACCCGGCGCCGACGTCCAGCGGCGGCAGGGTCGCGTCGGCGATCCCGGTGTCGGGCGCCGGGGCGCTGGTGGGCGCCGGGTCCTCCGACGCGGTCTCCTGCGTCTCGGGCGAGGTGAACGAGTACACGCCGAGCACGGTGAGCGCGACCAGGACCACGGCGACCAGGGCCAGCACCGCGCGCTTCGGCGAGCGGCGGGCGGGGTCGTCGTCGCCGTCCAGGTAGGCGCGGGCGGTCATCGTCTCGCCCTGGCGCTTGAGCTCCTTGCGCCGCTCGACGTCGATCGCCTGGCGCCGGGCGCGGTCGGCGGCCCGGCCGCCGCGGACCTGGGTCGACGGCCCGGTGTCCGGGGACGTGACCGGACCGGCGGCCCGGGCGAGCTCGTCGGAGTACGGCTCGTCGTCGTACCGGTCGCCGTCGTACCGGTCGTCGAGGTCGTCCTGGGCGCCGACGACGCGACCGCGGGTGATCTCGCGCTCGGGGATGGCGGACGTGGCCGGCGCCGGGGCCGGGAACTCGTCGGAGGCGGGGATCGGCCCGGGGGCCACGCGGCCGGACTCCCCGCCGGAGCGGCTCGGGCGCGTCCAGTCGCCGTACACGGGGCCGGAGGGGTGGAGGCCGGCCGGGCGCGGGGCGGTGCCGAGACCGGCGGCCAGTGCCGCCGACGCGGGGCGGGGCTCGTCGGCGCGGGCACCGGTGGGCCCGGTGGCCCACGGCTCCGGGGCGGCGGAGCGGGCGGGGACCGGCTTCGGCGCGACCGGCGGGTGCGGCGAGCGCTCGGCGCGGGTCTCCCCGACCGGGGTCTCCGCCGTCCGGGTCACCGGCTCGGAGCGGGCGGCCCCCGGACGGGCCGCGGCAGGACGGGCCGGCGGCTCGGCCGGGCGGGCCGGCGGCTCGGCCGGGCGCGACGGCGGCCACTCGGAGATCGGCGCCGACGGGTGGCCGTCCGGGAGGGACGGCGGCGGCACCGGCCGGGCCGGCGGCTGCGGACGCTGCGCGGCGCCGCCGAGGGGCAGGCCGGGCGGGGGCGTGCCCGGCAGCGGCGTCTCCGCCAGCCGCTCGGGCGAGTACTTGTCGGGCTGCGCCTCCGGACCGGGGACGGCGAAGGGGGCGACGGTGGTCTGCGGCCCGACGCGGCGCGGCGGCACGGGGGGAACCGGTGGCCGGCGGCTGACCGGCGTCGGGACGGCGTGCTCGTGCGGCAGGTCCTCGCGGTCGCCCCGGCGCCGGCCGGGGGTCGTGGGGTGGTCGCTCAGCTCGCCCGCCGGACGGCGCAGGTCGGGCACGTCGGTACGCCGACGGCCACCGGCCACCGGGGCGTCCCCCCGGTCCGGTACGTCACTGCCTGGCGCCGCGTGCCTCCCCACGGTGACCAAATCTAGACGGCCGGACCCCCGTTGCCCAGGACATCCGGTGAACGGCCACGTCGCCGGGCGCTGCGCAGCCGGCGCAGCCGCCGGACGAGCAACGGATCGGCGGCAAGTGCGTCCGGACGGTCGACGAGGGCGTTGAGCGCCTGGTAGTAGCGCGTCGGCGTCACCCCGAACTGCTCCCGGATCGCCGTCTCCTTGGCGCCCGCCGCCCGCCACCACTGGCGCTCGAAGGCGAGCATGTCGTGCTCGCGGCGGGTCAGGCCCGTCGTCGCGGTCGTCTCCCCTGCTGGACCCTCGGCCCGTGGCGGGGAGACCACGGGGGCCGGGTCGGTGCTCATGGGTGCGTCTCCTGACCGGCTTCCACCGCGCCTGTCGACGCGGTGCGAATGACACGACGGTAGTTCCCGGCACCGACAGATTCGACCCCTGCGGCCGACGGGTGCTCAGACCGGCGCGGGGAGCGTCTCGGCGGCCGGGCGGCGCGCGGCGGCCCGGGCCGTGCGCAGGCTGTCGACGGTGAGCACGGCCAGCGCGACCCACACGACGACGAAGCCGGCGAGGCGGGCGGGCGGCATCGGCTCGTGGCGGACGAAGACGCCGATCGCCAGCTGCATGAGCGGGGTCAGGTACTGCAGCAGGCCGACGGTGGACAGCGGGATGCGCCGGGTCGCGGCGGCGAAGAGCAGCAGCGGGATCGCCGTCGCCACGCCGGAGCTGACCAGCAGCGCGAAGTGGCCCGCGCCCTCGCCGAACGCCGTCCCGTCGCCGCCGCCCTGCAGCACCCCGAGGAACACGACCGCCGGGACGGCGACCAGCGCGGTCTCCAGGAACAGCCCCGGGGCGGCCTCGACGCGCACGAGCTTCTTCATCAGGCCGTACAGGCCGAAGGTCGCCGCGAGCACGAGCGCGATCCAGGGCGGGCGGCCGTAGTCGATCGTCAGGACGGCGACGGCGACGGCGGCGGTGCCGACCGCCACCCACTGCAGCGACCGCAGCCGCTCGCCGAACACCACGACGCCGAGCAGCACGCTGACCAGCGGGTTGATGAAGTAGCCCAGCGAGGTCTCGACGACGTGGCCGGAGTTGACGCCGTAGACGAAGACCAGCCAGTTGACCGCGATGAGCACCGCCGCCCCGGCGAGGACCAGCATCGTGCGCCGGTCGCGGACCGCGGCGCGGACCAGGCCCCAGCGGCGGACCACGGTGAGCAGCAGGGCGATGAAGACCAGCGACCAGAGCACGCGGTGGGCGACGATCTCCAGCCCGCTGGAGGGCTCGAGGAGCGGGAAGTACAGCGGGAACAGGCCCCAGAGCGCGTAGGCGGTGATCCCGGAGGCGACTCCCAGCCGGCGCTCGTCCACTCCCCCACGTTACGTGGGGCGCCTCGCGGCTCAGGCGTGCTGGATGTAGTCCACCAGGGAGGCGCGCTCGGCCTCGAGCTCGTCCAGCCGCGCCTTGACGACGTCGCCGATCGACACGATGCCGACCAGCCGCTCCCCGTCGACCACCGGCACGTGGCGGACGCGCCGGTCGGTCATCGTCTGCGCGAGGTCGTGCACGCTCGCGGTGGGCGGGCAGGTGTGCACCTCGGCGGTCATGACGCTGGACACCGGCTCGGCGAGCAGGCCGGCGCCGTGCTGGTGCAGGCCGCGGGCGATGTCGCGCTCGGAGAGGATGCCGTCGATGCGGTTGCCGTCGGCGGAGACGACGAGCGCGCCGATGCCGTGCTGGGCGAGCAGCGCGAGCGCGTCGCGCACGCTCACCGCGGCGTCGACGGTGGCCACCTCGTGGCCCTTGCGGCGGAGCACCTGGCTGATCTGCACGCGGACCTCCTCGGCACGGACCAGCGCAGTGTGACGCCGCTCACCGATCTCGTGCAACGCGGGGCCCACCGGTCGCCGCACCGGCCTACCGTCGAGGCGTGCGCACCGAGCACCGCCGCCGTCCCGCCCCCTGGCAGTGGCTCTGGTACGCCCTGGGCGGCGGGCTGCCGCGCGAGCTGTCGCCGTGGGTCCTCGAGGACACCACGACGCGCACGTGGTGGCTGCGGCACCTGGCCCGCGCCGTCGTGCAGCTCTCGCCGCTGGTGGTGCTGTGCCTCGTCGCCGTCCCGGTGCCCCTCGGCTACCGGGTGTCGGCGGCCGTCGGCGGGCTGGTCCTCGGGCTGATCTTCTCGGTCGCCTTCATGACGGAGACGACGGAGCACCGCGTGGCCAAGGCCGGCTACCGGGCCGGGACGGCCGCGCGGGTGCGCGAGGAGCGCCGGGAGCAGGAGGAGCGCGAGCGCCGCTCCCCCTACCGGCAGGACGGCGCGGGCAGCTTCGACTGAAGGACCGGTCAGTCCTCGACGCGGAAGCCGATCTTGAGGCCGACCTGGTAGTAGGCGACCTGGCCGTCGACGACCTGCCCGCGGATCTGGGTGGTCTCGAACCAGTCGATGTTGCGGACCGTCTGGGCGGCCTTGGCGATCGCGTTCCTGATCGCGTCGTCGACGCTGGTGCTGCTGCTGCCGACGATCTCGCTCAGCCGGTACACGTGGTCGCTCACGGGTGGCCTCCTCGCCTGCCGCCGCCCGCGGTGGCGGCGGCCCGCCCACCCTGGCACGCCGCGACGGAGCCGACGAGGGGACTCGAACCCCTAACCGCCCGATTACAAGTCGGGTGCGCTACCAGTTGCGCCACGCCGGCGGACCACGGGACCACGTCCCGGGTCAAGAGTAGGGGCGGGGTGGACGCCGCCGTCGCGCCGGGCGAGGAGCAGCACGCTGACCGTCAGCGCCCAGGCCGGGAAGACCAGCACGGCCCAGAGGCTGAGACCGACCACGGTCAGCAGGGTGAGGGCGGCGGCGTAGCTGAGCACCGCGAGCCAGCGCGGCAGGAGCCCCGTGCGCAGCCAGATCGTGGCCAGGGAGATCATGAAGACGGCGGCCATCCGCAGCGCGTAGACGTTGCTGATCTGCAGCATGATCCCGCGTCCGAAGTGCACGACGTCCGGGCGGTAGCCCTGCGCCTCCTGGACCGTCGCCCCGGCGACGACGGCCCCGGCGACGGCCGTCGCGACGAAGACCATCGCGAGGAACACCAGCCCGCTGCCGAGGAACACGGTGGCGAAGAACCGGTCCTCGTGGGCGCCCAGGCGGTCGCGGATCACCGCGATGAACCAGAGGAACGCGATGCCCGCGAACGGCACGAGGCCGACGGCCACCCGGACCCTGGTGCGACCCGCGTCGACCCAGCCCGTCCCGGCGAACGGATCGGCCGGGACGGCGGTGCGCAGCAGGACCACGCTCGCGGTGAAGAGCAGCGCGAAGAGGATGCCGGCCACCGCGGCCGCGTGCGGTGTCCTCAGCCGGCGCAGTCCGTCGTCCACCGCCGCCCTCCCGGTCAGACCAGCTTGGGGAAGGTGGCGAGGAAGAAGAGCCCGACGACGCCGAGCAGCAGACCGGTCCCCAGCAGCAGCCGCTGCGAGCGGTACGCCCGGGCGCGGCCGGACATCGCGCTGAAGAACAGCACGGCGGCGAACAGCACCGTGAGGATCGTGTAGTTGTCGCTGCGCTGGTTGTTCTCCAGCGCCGTGGCGAACAGCCCGTCCGCCCGCTCGTCGGCCGCCGCGGCCGCGAGCGCCTCCGGGAGGACGTACGACGGCAGCTGGAACGGCGACTCGGGCGCCCCGGGCGTGGCGCCGCCGGCCGCGAGCCACTCCTGGTGCGCGGTCGCCAGCGGCTCGGGGAACCGATCGGCGACGAAAGCGGCCAGCGCCGGGTTCCCGGTGCCCTCCGCGACCACCCACTCGGTCCACAGCCCGACCTGGTTGGTGAGACGGGAGTGCGCGGTGGCGTCGGCGCGGGCGGCCTCGATCCGGGCCGACGAGGCCTGGCTGAAGGCGATCGACATCTCCCCGCCCCACTTGCTGGCTTCGAAGGCCGACCACGCGGTGAGGATGGTCGTCACCGAGAGGACCAGGACGGAGAGGAACTCCAGCGCCGCGGAGGAGCCCCGGAGCGGGGTGGGGTCGCTGCGCCCGGCCGGGGCGGGCGGCTCGGCCTCCGGCTCGGCGGCGGGTTCGACCGCGACGAGCTGCGTCGGAGTGCTCTCCCCCGGGTCCGGCCTCACCGGCGACCTCCCCTCGGTGCGGGAGACCAGGGTGGGCAACCGGCGGCGGCAGCACGTCGTCCCGACCGGATGACGTCCGGCGGCTCCGCGGCCCGCGGTCGTGGCCGTGGCTGCCTGTTCTGCGGCCGTGGACCTGCAGTTCAGCGGCGAGATCTGGCACTGGCGCGGGCCCGCGCCGTTCCACTTCGCGTCCGTCCCGGACGAGCGGTGCGGCGAGCTCGAGGCGGTGTCCCCGCTGGTCTCCTACGGCTGGGGGATGATCCCGGTCGCGGCGCGGATCGGCGCCACGAGCTTCACGACGTCGCTGTGGCCCGAGGACGGCGGCTACGTCGTGCCGGTCAAGGAGGCGGTCCGCCGCAGCGAGGGCGTCGACGTCGGCGACGTGGTGACCGTCCGCCTCACCGTCGACGTGTGAGCGGTCAGTCGAGGCCGCGCGGCGAACCGCCCTGCACGTAGTCGGCCGGGTCGCTGCCGGGTGCCGGCCCGGCGGCCAGCCAGCGGGCGAAGCCCTCGGGGTCCCGCCGCTCGAGCTCGTCGAGGGCCTCCTGGCGGCGGCGGACGATCGACTCGCGCGCCGCCGGGTCGAGCCAGCCGGCCAGGGCGGAGGTGGTGCGCAGCCACTCCCGGCCGAGCGCGTCGGTCGGCAGCAGCGACACCGGCAGGGTCAGCCGGGCGACACCCGCGGTGGCCGTGTGGCCGGGCGTCGCGGCCACCGGGCGCGTCGGCAGCACCGGCGCGGGGTTCGCGGGCCGCGCCGCGGCCGGGCCGGACGAGCTCTCCCGCTCTCTGCGGTGCGCGCGCAGCAGCCAGACCGCCAGCCCGACCAGCCCCCCGACGGCGCCGAGCAGCACCGCGGCCAGACCGCCGGCGACCGCCGCCGTCCCGGCGAGGACGAGCAGGCCGGCGACCGTCCAGCCCCCCGCCAGCCCGGCCGCCTCCCACGGGGAGATCCGCGACGGGCCGGACGTCTCCCGGGCGACCCCGGCCGCCAGGCAGGCGGCGACCCCGCCGGCGAGGACGACGGCGACGACTCCCGACCCGCGCAGCACGACGCCGCCGGCGAGCGCGAGGCCGAGACCGCAGAGGATGCCGACCCCGAGGAGGAGCCGGGCGAACGGACCGCGGGTGAGCACGGGGAGGCCTCCTGCGTGAGCAAGACCGGACAAGGGCGATCCACGGTCGCTCAGGCCGGACCCCGACCCCCCGCTCCCGCTCGTCGCAGCGGCACTACCCAGTCCGGGCGCCGCATGCACGTGGGTCCCCGGGGTCTTCCCTCCGCGCGCGACCGCGAGCACGCTTCTCCTGGAAGCCGGCGCCGCTCCCGGCGCCGGACCGCCTCGCCCGGAGGGGGTGCGCAGTGACGACCTCGACCTCGACCACCCACACGGAACGGAACCCTGCCGCCGGCGACCGGCAGGCCGCGGACCCGCCGGTCCGCGAGGTGGTGGTGGGGGTCGACGGGAGCGAGGTGTCGCTGGCCGCCGTCCGGTGGGCCGCCGCGGAGGCGGCCGCGCGGGGGGCGCCGCTGCGCATCGTCCACGCGGCGGACTACCTCGGCGACCCACCGGGCCCGGGCGCGCCCCCGCCGGAGCTGCCGCACGCCCGGCGGATCACCGCCACCGCCTACACCGCGGCCCGGCACGCCGCGCCCGGCCTGACCGCGGCGACGGAGGTCGTGCCCGGCGACGCCACGACGGCGCTGCTGCGGGCCGGCGCCGCGGCGCAGCTGCTCGTGCTGGGCATCTCCACGACCGGCGCGGCCGACGAGATCGTGCGTGCCTCGGTGGCCGCCCACGTCGCCGCCCGATCCCCGCAGCCGGTCGCGGTCGTGCCGCGGTCGCGCCGCAAGCCCGACCCCGACCGTCCGGTCGTCGCCGTCCTCGGCAGCGACGAGCCGGCCGACGACGACGTCGTGGCCGCCTTCGCGGCGGCGACCGCGCAGCGCTCGGGCCGCCGGCTGGTGCTGCTCGAGACCCACCCACGGGTGTCGCTGGGCGACGAGTGGGCCCAGCGGTTCCCCGACGTCGAGGTGGAGCGCGTCGCCATGCCCGGCGCCCAGGGCGTCGACGTGCTCGACCGGGCCTGCCCGACGCCGCTGCTGGTGGCCGGGGTCGGCCACAGCGGCCGCTTCCACCGCGGCCTGGACGGCGCGCACCGCTGGCTGCTGCGGCACTGCACGTCGCCGCTGGTCCTGGTGCCGCCCGCCACCCGCGCCCCCGAGAGCGCCGCCGGCGAGGTCCGCACCGGCACCTGAGCCCCGTCCAGCACACTCACAGCTGCCCTCCAGCACCGCGCCAGGCCGTCGGCCGAACCTCGGTTGCAGGACGCCGGCCGGACGGCCGCGCGGAGGGAGGACAGCAGAAGTGAACGAGCTCGGACAGCCGGCCGGCCAGGACCCGCGGACGACGCCCGCCGGGGCGCCCCCGGCCGCGCCGCACCCCGCCCCGACGCCCGCGGGGGCCTGGCCGCCGCCGCAGCACGGCACGCAGGTGCCGCCGCAGCACGGCACGCAGGTGCCGCCGCAGCACGGCACGCAGGTGCCGCCGCAGCACGGCACGCAGGTGCCGCCGCAGCACGGCACGCAGGTGCCGCCGCAGCACGGCACGCAGGTGCCGCCTCAGCACGGCGCGCAGGTGCCGCCCGCGACCCACCACTACGGCGTGCCCTCCTACCCGGGCGGTCCGCTGCCCGGTGCCGTGCCGCCGGCCCGCCGCACCGGGCGGCTGCGCATCGGCGTCGCCGGCCTGGTCGCCGGTGCGCTCATCGGCGGCGGCGCGGGCGCGGGCGTGGTCGCGCTGGTCGACCCGTCGTCCGCCGGCGGCTCCTCGGCCACCGCCGCCCAGAGCGTGGTCATCAAGGACCCCGACACCGCGACCACCGCCACCGCCGCGGCCGCCAAGGCCGCGCCCAGCGTCGTCACCATCTACGTGACCACGTCCTCGGGCGCGGGCAGCGGCTCGGGCGTGGTCCTCACCGACGACGGCTACGTGCTCACCAACAACCACGTGGTCACGCTCGACAGCCGGACGACGGACGCCGACATCCAGGTGCGCACCTCCGACGGCACGCTCTACGACGCCACGGTCGTCGGCACCGACCCCTCCAGCGACCTGGCCGTCGTGAAGCTCGACGGCGCGAGCAACCTGACCCCGGCCACGTTCGCCGACTCCGACGACGTCCAGGTGGGTGACCTCGCGGTGGCGATCGGCGCCCCCCTGGGCCTGGAGAACACCGTCACCGACGGCATCGTCAGCGCGACGAACCGGGCGGTGCAGACCGGCTCGAGCTCCAGCGACGCCACGGTCATCGACGCCATCCAGACCGACGCGGCGATCAACCCCGGCAACTCCGGCGGCGCGCTGGTGAACGCGGCGGGCGAGGTGATCGGCATCAACACCGCGATCGCCTCGGTGGCGACGTCGGACCTGCCGGGCCAGCAGTCGACGCAGAGCGGCAACATCGGCGTCGGCTTCGCGATCCCCAGCAACGTCGCCGAGCGGATCGCGAAGGAGATCATGGCCGACGGCTCGGCCAGCCACGCCGTCCTCGGCGTGAGCGCGCAGACCGCGACCGACGGGCAGAACAGCGAGGTCGGCGCCGGCGCCGAGGTCGTCTCGGTGCAGGAGGGCAGCGCGGCCGCGGAGGCCGGGCTGCAGGCCGGCGACGTCATCACCGCGATCGACGACCGCGCGGTCACCACCTCGACCGACCTGACCGCCGCCGTCCGCAGCTCGACCCCCGGGGACGAGGTGACGCTCACCGTCCACCGCGGCGACCAGACCGAGCAGGTCAGGGTCACCCTCGGCACGTCGACCAGCTGACCGCTGCGTCGTCCCCGCGACCGACGGCCCCCCGCCCCGGCCCCGGCCCCCTGCGGTGCCGGGGCCGTCCGCTGCCCGGACCCCGGCACGGACCGGCCCCGGTGCCTAGGCTGGTTCAGGTGCCGGCCCCCCGACCGTCCGCCCCGCTGGCGGGCTCCCTCGACGACCCGCAGCGGGCCCGGGACCTCGCGCGCATGAAGCGGTTGGCGACCGGGTTGTTCCTGTTCGCCGCCGCGGTGTTCCTGGCCTGCGTCCTGATCGGCGAGGACGCCGGCGCCTGGGTCGGCTACGTGCGGGCCACCGCCGAGGCGTCGATGGTGGGCGCGCTCGCCGACTGGTTCGCCGTCACGGCCCTGTTCCGGCACCCGCTGCGGCTGCCGATCCCGCACACGGCGATCATCCCGCGCAAGAAGGACCAGATCGGCGCCAGCCTCGGCACCTTCGTGCAGGAGAACTTCCTGACCCGCGCCGTGATCGAGGACAAGCTGACCACCGTCGACGTCCCGGGCCGGCTCGGCGCCTTCCTGGCCGCGCCCGGGCGGGCCGAGCGGCTGGCCGGCGACGCCGCCACGGCGCTGGGGGCGTTCACCGACCTGCTCAAGGACGAGGACCTGCAGCCGGCCGTCGCGACCCTCGTCGACCGCAAGCTGCACGGCACGCCCGCCGCGCCGGTCGTCGCGCGCGCCCTGGAGCTGGTGGTCGACGGCGACCGGCACCAGGAGGTGCTGTCGGTGGCGCTGCGCGGGCTGGCGCGCTTCCTCGACGAGAACCGGGTGGTGTTCCGCGCCCAGCTCGGCGAGTCCTCCCCCGCCTGGGTGCCCGACTGGGTCGACGAGCGCGTGTTCACCCGCGCCTTCAACGGCGTCCAGCAGTTCCTCGAGGAGGTCGGCGCCGACCCCTACCACGAGCTGCGCCGCTCCTACGACCGCCGGCTGCGCGCCTACATCCACGCGCTGCGCACCGACCCGTCGACCGCCGCCCGCGTCGAGGAGCTCAAGAAGGAGCTGCTCGAGCACCCCGCCGTCCGCCACTGGTCGGGGTCGCTGTGGACCAACGCGAAGAACTCCGTGCTGTCCGCCGCCGCCGACCCCGACTCCGAGCTGCGCTCGCGGGTGACCGGGATGATCCGCGACCTCGCCCGGCTGCTGCAGACCGACCCGACCGTGCGCGAGCTTGTTCAAAGGCACGCGCACACGGTGGCCGGCTACCTGGTGGAGCGCTTCGCCGGCGACGTCGCCGACCTGGTGGGGACGACGGTCCAGCGGTGGGACACCGAGGAGACCAGCCGGCGGATCGAGCTGCAGGTGGGCCGCGACCTGCAGTGGATCCGGGTCAACGGCACCGTGGTCGGCGGCCTCGCCGGCCTGCTGATCTACACGACCGCCCAGCTCATCGGCTGAGTCGGAGTCCGACAGCGTAGCTTTCCTGCGCGCTCAGCCTCCGGTGAGGCGGAAGCCGCTCCACTCGAAGCCGGGCGAGACCACGCAGCTGACCAGCACCTCGTCGGTCACCGGGTCGGTGGCCTGCTCGGTGCCCGCCGGCACCAGCACCTGCGGGTTGCCGGCGTCGAGGACGACGGGCTCGCCGCCGAGCCGCAGCACCAGCGGCCCCGGGCCGTGCCAGAGCCACAGCTCGTCGGCGTCGACCACGTGCGGCGCCGAGCGCTCCCCCGGCGCGAGCAGGAAGAGGATCGCGGTGGCGGCGGGCCGGCCGGTCAGCTCGGCCGGCGAGGTCCAGGTGCGGCGGAACCAGCCGCCCTCGGGGTGCGGCTCCAGCCCGAGCGCGGTCGCCCGGGGCGGCGTCACAGCCGCGCCTGGGCCGCCACGTACAGGGCGATGCCGGCGGCGACGCTGACGTTGAGCGACTCGGTGTCGCGCCCGATCGGGATGCGGACGACGACGTCGCAGCGCTCGCGCACCAGCCGCGACAGGCCGGCGCCCTCGGCGCCCACCACGAGCGCGACCGGATCGGCGAAGCCGTCGTACTCGTGCAGGTCGACCTCGCCGTCGCCGGCCAGGCCCACGGTCATCAGCCCGGCGTCCTGGTAGGACGCCAGCGCCCGGGGCAGGTTGACCGCCCGGGCGACCGGCAGGCGGGCGGCGGCACCAGCGCTGGTCCGCCACGCCGAGGCGGTCATGCCCACGGCCCGGCGCTGCGGCACGACGACGCCGTGCGCGTCGAACGCGGCCGCCGACCGGACCACCGCACCGAGGTTGCGCGGGTCGGTCACGCCGTCCATGGCCACGATCAGCGGCGGGCGGCCGGAGTCGTGCGCGGCGGCGAGCAGGTCGTCGGGGTGCGCGTAGGCGTACGGCGGCACCTGCAGGCCGATGCCCTGGTGCAGCGCGCCGCCGGACATCCGGTCGAACTCGGCCTTGCCGACCTCGAGCAGCGGCAGCCCGCGGTCGGCGGCCAGCTGGAGCGCCTCGGCGATCCGCTCGTCGGTGCTCTGCTTGCCACCCGCCCCGCCGCCCCGACCGACATCGGTCACCACGTACAGCGCCGTCGCCGGGATCTCGGCCCGCAGGGCCTCCACGACCGGGTTGCGGCCCAGCAGCAGCTCCGGGGCCTCCTCGGCCCGCTGGCGCTGGCGGGCGCGGTCGGCGCGCTGCCGGGCGTCGGCGGCCGCCCGCCGCTGCGCCGGGTGCCCGGGCCGCATCTCGGCCGGCGGGGTCGCCCCGCGCCCGGCGAGCGCCCGGCGTCCCTTGCCCCCGGTGCCGCTGGTCGCGCCCTTCTTGCCGCCCGAGGCGCGGGCGCCGCGGCGCTGGCTGTTGCCGGCCATCAGCGGCTCAGCTCCCAGCGCGGCCCCTGCGGGGTGTCCTCCACGGTGACCCCCAGCTTCGCCATCTGGTCGCGGATCGCGTCGGCGGCGGCGTAGTCCTTGCGCGCCCGCGCGGCCTGCCGCTGCTCCAGCGCCATCTGCACCAGCCCGTCGGTGACGTCGGCGAGCCGGTCGCCGCCGCCGACCGCCCACTGCGGGTCGAACGGGTCGAGCCCCATCACGTCGAGCGCGCCCCGCACCGCGGCGAGCGCCGTCGCCGCCTGCTCCTCGTCACCGCGGTCGAGCGCGGCGTTCCCGGCCCGCACCTCGGTGTGCACCGTGGCCATCGCCGCAGCGGTGTTGAGGTCGTCGTCCATGGCGGCGGCGAACTCCGGGGAGACCACCGGCTCGGCCGACGTCCCGACCCGCTCGGTCGCGCGGCGGACGAAGGACTCGATGCGCTGGTAGCCACCGGCGGCCTCGTGCAGCGCGGGCTCGGTGAACTCGATCGTCGACCGGTAGTGCGGGGTCGCGAGGTAGTAGCGCAGCTCGACCGGCCGCACCCGCTTGACCACCTCGTCGACCAGCGCCGTGTTGCCCAGCGACTTGCTCATCTTCTCGCCGCCGAGGGTCACCCAGCCGTTGTGCACCCAGTAGCGGGCGAAGCCGTCCCCGGCCGCCCGCGACTGCGCCTGCTCGTTCTCGTGGTGCGGGAAGCGCAGGTCCAGCCCGCCGCCGTGGATGTCGAAGTCCGCGCCGAGGTAGCGCCCGGCCATCGCCGAGCACTCCAGGTGCCAGCCCGGCCGGCCGCGGCCCCACGGGGTGGGCCACGAGGCGGTCTCCGGCTCGCCCTCCTTGTGCGCCTTCCACAGCGCGAAGTCGCGCGGGTCGCGCTTGCGGTCGGCGTCGACGACGTCGTCGGCGGCCTGCAGGTCGTCGAGCTTCTGCCCGGTGAGCGCGCCGTACTCGGGGAAGGAGCGGACGTCGAAGTAGACGTCGCCGTCGGCGGCGTAGGCGTGACCGCTGTCGATCAGCCGGTGCATGAGCTGCACCATGTCGGGCACGTGGCCGGTGGCCCGCGGCTCGTAGGTGGGCGGCCGCACGCCGAGGACGTCGTAGGCGCGGGTGCAGGCCCGCTCGTTCTCGTAGGCCCACGCCCACCACGGCACGCCGTGCTCGGCGGCCTTGGCGAGGATCTTGTCGTCGATGTCGGTGACGTTGCGGACCAGCGTGACGTCGAACCCGTGGCCGCGCTCCAGCCAGCGGCGCAGGACGTCGAAGACCAGCGCGGCGCGCACGTGCCCGAGGTGCGGCGGCCCCTGGACGGTCAGCCCGCAGACGTACATGGAGGCCCGTCCCGCACGCAGGGGCGTGAAGTCGCGCACGGCTCGGGTGGCCGTGTCGTACAGGCGGAGGCTCACCGCTCGGAGTCTACGGACCGCTCCGTGCCGTCAGCCCTGACCACCAGCGCGGTCGCCACCGCGGCCCGGCCCTCGCCGCGTCCGGTGAGCCCGAGGCCGTCGGTGGTCGTGGCGCTCACGCTCACCGGTGCGCCCAGCGCGGCCGACAGCGCCGCCTCGGCCTCGGCCCGCCGCGGGCCCACCTTGGGGGTGGGCGCGATGAGCTGCACGGCGGCGTTGCCCACCCGCCAGCCCGCGGCGGCCAGCGTCGCGCGGACGTGCTCGAGGACCGTGGTGCCCGACGCCCCCGCCCAGCGCGGGTCGTCGGTGCCGAGCAGGCCGCCGATGTCGCCCAGTCCGGCGGCGGAGAGCACCGCGTCGGTGAGCGCGTGCGCGGCGACGTCGCCGTCGGAGTGGCCGGCGCAGCCGTCGGCCCCGGGCCACTCCAGGCCGGCGAGGAAGCACGGGCGGCCGGCCTCGATCGGGTGGACATCGGTGCCGATGCCGACGCGCGGCAGCCCGGTCACGCCCGCACCTGGAGTTCGGCCACCGCGAGGTCGTGCGCCACGGTCACCTTGGCGGCGCGCTCGTCGCCGTCGACGGTGTGCACGGGGACGCCGCGCGCGCGGACCACCGCGGCGTCGTCGGTGAGGTCGGCGTCGTCCGGGAGGTCGGCGTAGGCCGCCACCAGCGTGCCCCGGTCGAAGCCCTGCGGGGTCTGCACCCGGCGCAGCGGGCCGCGGGGCACCGCGTCGGTGACGACGCCGTCGTCGTCGACCACGACGGTGGTGTCCACGACGGGCAGGACCGGGACGACGGCGCGCGACCCGGCCGCGAGCGCGGCGAGGACGCGGGCCACGACGGCCGGCGGGGTCAGCGGCCGGGCGGCGTCGTGCACCAGGACGGCGTCGGCCCGCTCGCCGGCGGCGGCCAGGGCGGCCCGCACCGAGGCGGTGCGGCTGGCACCGCCGGCGACCAGCCGGACCCCGGGCGGGAGGACGGCGGCGCAGGCGTCCCGCTCCCCCGGCGGGACGGCGACCACCACCTCGGCGACGCCGCCGGCGCGCAGGGTGTCGACCGCCCAGCAGACCAGCGGCCGGCCGCTGAGGGGGACCAGCGCCTTCGGCCGGTCCGCCCCCAGACGCAGACCGCTCCCGGCCGCTGCGACGATGCCGACAGCGTGCACGGGAGCGGTCTGGAGGTGTGCTGCGGAGCTCGGGGTCGAGCTCAGCTGGCGAGGACCTCGTCGAGGAGCACCTCGGCCTTGTCCTCGTTGGTGCCCTCGGCGAGCGCCAGCTCGCTGACCAGGATCTGGCGCGCCTTGGAGAGCATGCGCTTCTCGCCGGCGGAGAGACCGCGGTCCTTGTCGCGGCGCCACAGGTCGCGGACGACCTCGGCGACCTTGTTGACGTCGCCCGAGGCCAGCTTCTCGAGGTTGGCCTTGTACCGGCGCGACCAGTTCGTCGGCTCCTCGGTGTGCGGGGCGCGCAACACCTCGAAGACCCGGTTGAGACCCTCCTGGCCGACGACGTCGCGGACGCCGACGATCTCTGCGTTGTCGGCCGGCACGCGCACGGTCAGGTCGCCCTGGGCGACCTTCAGCACGAGGTAGGCCTTCTCTTCACCCTTGATGACGCGCTTCTCGATGGCCTCGATGAGCGCGGCCCCGTGGTGCGGGTAGACGACGGTCTCGCCGACAGTGAAGCCCATGTGTGTGTGACCCCTTTCGCTGTTTCCAGGCTACCACGGAAGACTGACGGGCGGATCGGGCGAAGGCCGTAAATCTGCAGGTCAGAAGGCAGATGAAGTAACCGGAGGGGGTTGACAAGCGCGTGACTGGTGTGCCTGGTGGGTTCACCCGGGCCCGTGGCCTGGTGCTCGCCACGCACGCCGGACCCACGGTCGCGGTGACCCTCGTGGCCACCCTGCTGGGGGTCGCCGCGGGGGTCGGCGGCGGCCGCGCGGTGCTGCTGTGCGCCGCCGTCCTCGCAGGTCAGGCGTCGATCGGGTGGAGCAACGACTGGCTCGACGCCGACCGCGACCAGGCCGTCGCGCGACCCGACAAGCCGGTCGTGCAGGGCGCCGTCGCCCCGTCGACGCTGCGCGTGGCGGCGCTCGCGGCGGCCGCGCTGGCCGTCGTCCTCTCGCTGCTGCTCGGCGTGGTGCCCGGTCTGCTCCTGCTGCTGCTCGTGGCCAGCGGCTGGGCCTACAACGCCGGGCTCAAGCGCACCGCCGCCTCGGCCGTGCCGTACCTCGTCGGGTTCGGCGCGCTGCCCGCGGGCGTGGTCGCCGCGGCCCCGGGCACCCCGGCCGCGCCGTGGTGGCTGGTCGCCTCCGGGGCGGCGCTGGGCGGCGCGGCGCACCTCGCCAACGTCGCCCCCGACCTCGAGGACGACCTCGCCACCGGCGTCCGCGGCCTGCCGCACCGGATCGGCGCGACCGCGTCCGCGGTCACCGGCGCGGTGCTGCTCGGCGCCGCGACGCTGCTGCTCGTGCTGGGACCGCCCGGAGCGCCGACGACGGCGGGCTGGGCCGGCGTGGTGCTGGCCCTGCCCGCCGTCGTCGTGGCGGCGCTCGCCGGGTCGCCGCGGTGGCGGCGGGCGGCGTTCCCGGCGGTGATGCTGCTGACCGTGCTGGACGTCGTCCTGCTGCTGGTCGGCGGCGCGTCGGTCGCCTAGCGGTCAGCGGTTGCCGCGGCCGTTCCCGTTCCCGCCGCCGTTGCCGCCGCCGTTGCCGTTCCCGCCGGCGTTGCCGTTGCCGTTGCCGCGACCGGTGTCGGGCGTCGACGACTCGGCGGTCTCCGGCTGCGGCTCGGTCACCGTCTCCTCGGGGGTCTCGACCGGCGTCTCCGCGTACTCCTCCGGCACGCGCTCGCCCTTGTTGCGCGCGTGCTCGCGGACGGCCTCACCGGTGGCCCAGCCCCGGGTCGCGCCGTAGCTGACCCAGTCGCCGAACGACTGGTCGGGGCGCGGGCCCTCCTCGGCCCACTGCTCCGGGGTCGTCGGCGGGGCGACCGGGGTCTCGGCGACGTCCCCGGTGCCGCCGTCGAGCGCGGTCGTGGCCTCGGTCCCGGTCGTCGTGCCGGTTCCCTCGGTGAGCGCGGGGTCCTGGACGGAGGTCCGGTCCTCTCGGGTGCTCTCCTCCCGCGGGTCGTCCACCCCGGTGATGCCGACGGTCTCGGCGACCGTGGCGAAGCCGTGCTGGAGGGGGTCCGGGAGGACGCCGGCGGTGCCGGCGCCGGTGAAGGCCACGAGGGCGATGCCCGCGCCGGTGGCCACCTGGGCGACGGCGCCGGCCGAGGCGATCTTGGCGAGGAGGGCGGGGAAGAACATGGTGATGCGTCTCCGGGTGCGAGGCGCCGTCGCGCGCGACGGGCTGGGCTGGTCGGTGAGGAGACCAGTGGCCAGCAGGTCGGCGAGGGCCGCGTTCGGACGTCCCGGCCGGGACGTGCTCGAGCGCACCGCGTCCGCGAAGGCGGCCAGTCCGGCCCCCTGCTCGGGAACGGGTCGGCCGGCGAGGTAGGCCTCGAAGGCCTCCTCGACGGCGCGGTCGTCGGCTGCTGTGGTCATCTCACCCTCGTCATCGCCGGAGAGGCCCGGAGGGGTGCGCGGCGGTGGGCACCCGTTCGGAGGAGTTCTCCGCCTCGAGCCGTTCGCGCAGCGTGCGCAGGCCGCGCCGCTGCAGCGCCTTGACCGAGGGGACGGACTTGCCGAGCACCTCGCCGACCTGCTCGACGGTGAGGTCGGCGAGGATCCGCAGGAGCAGGACCGAGCGCTGGTCGGCGGGGAGCTCGCCGCACAGCCGCTGGACGGTGTCGGCGCCGATGCGGACCAGCGCGTCGTCCTCGACGTCCCCGCCCAGGGAGGCCGAGAGGTCCCCCGGCTCGTCGACCACCTGCGGTCGGCGGCTGCGCCGCCGCCAGTCGTCGAGCAGCCGCCGGTGGGCGATCGTGAAGACCCACGACCGCAGCCCCGACTCGTCGCCGGAGAACCCGGCCAGACCGGTGAAGACGCCGATGAACGTCTCGCTGGCCAGGTCGTCGGGCTCCGCGGCGCCGTGCAGCCGGAGGTAGCCGGTGACCGCGGGCGCGAGGTCGCGGTAGAGCACCTCGAAGGCCCACGCGGCACCGGCCTGGGCAGCGGCGAGCACGTCGTCGAACGGCAGACCTGTCGGCACCCGCTCTCCTCGCTCGTCCGGCCCGTCCCTCCCTCATCGGCAGGCCGAGCGCCGAACCGGAGGGCCGGTCGCCCGCCCGGGTGACCGGTTACGGGGCGGCGGTGCCGCGCAGGCGCTCCTGCTCCACCACCGGCAGGAGGTCGCCGAGCCGGTCCAGGCCCTGCAGCGATCGGCGCATGCGCTGGTTGGCGGACAGCAGGGCGCGGTTGCGCTCGAGGAAGGCCCAGTAGCCGGCGGTGAAGGGGCACGCGTCCTCGCCGAGCCGGCGGCGCGGGGAGTAGACGCAGCCGCCGCAGTAGTCGCTCATGCGGTCGATGTAGGCCCCGCCGGCGGCGTAGGGCTTGGTGACGAGCGCTCCGCCGTCGGCGTGCTGGCTCATGCCGACGACGTCGGCGACCATCACCCAGTCGTATCCGTCGAGGAAGGTGCGGTGGAACCAGTCCGCCAGCTCGCGCGGGTCGATCCCCGCTGCAGCGCGTAGTTGCCGAGCACCATCAGCCGCGGGATGTGGTGCACCCACCCGTCGCGGCGGAGGTTGCCGAGGACGTCGGACGGGCAGGCGGCGTCGACCGCGCCGTCGTCGAGCTCCGCCATCCAGTCCGGCACCCGCTGGTGCGCCGCGAGCGCGTTGGCGTCGCGGTACCCGCGCCCCAGGTGCCAGTACATGTGCCAGACGTAGTCCCGCCAGCCCATCACCTGGCGCACGAGGCCCTCGACGCTGCTCAGCGGCAGCGGGTCGCCCTCGGCGAGCGACCGGCGGTAGCGGTCCTCGGCGGCGTGCACGACCTCGAGCGGGTCGAGGAGTCCCAGGTTCAGCGCCGGGCTGATCAGCGAGTGCGCCATCCAGCGGTCGCCGGAGAGCATGGCGTCCTCGTACGGGCCGAACGTGCCCAGCCGCTCGTCGAGGAACTGCTCCAGGCGCAGCAGCGCCTCCTGCCGCGTCACGGGGAACAGCCGCGGTCCGTCGTCCCCCACGAACGCGACGTCGCCCTCGACCGCCCACCGGTCGAGGGCGGCGCGCACCTGCTCGTCGATCTCGTCCTCCTCGGGCCACCAGGGCTCGGGGACCCCGACGTCGCCGTCGGCGGGTGGTGGCTCGCGGTTGTCGTGGTCGAGGTTCCAGCTGCCCCCGACCGGCTCGGCGCCCTCCATGAGCACCCCGGTCCGGCGGCGGCTGTCCCGGTAGAAGTCCTCCATCAGCAGCCGGCGCCGTCCCCGGCCCTCGGCCCACACGGCGAACTCCGCGTGCGTGGTGACGAACCCGCGGGGTGCCACGACGGTCAGCCCGGGGCGGCGGAGCACCAGGTCGCGGCTGCCCCAGGTGGTCGGCGCGCAGACCGACAGCGGCTCGGCGCAGCGGTCGAGGGCCTCCCCGTACGTCCGCGCCCGGACCAGCCGCGCCTGGTCGCCCAGCTCCGCGGCGCGGTGGCGGAGGGCCGAGAGCACGAGGTGCGCCTTCTGCCGGTGGAACCGGCGGCGGGAGAACACCGCGCGCGACTCGACGAGCAGGACCGGCTGGTCGGGCCGGTCGAGGAAGTGCGGGCCGAGCTGGTCGGCGAAGCACCACCGACGGGTGGCCGGCGCGCGTGCGGGGTAGGGCCCCAGCGCCGGGTCCATTGCGCTGGGACGCGCGCTCCCGCCCACCGCCTCACCTCCAGGCGGACATCCTGGGTGGACCGTTACTCTCAGCGCGACTCGAGAACTGCGATCAGCCCCCTCCGGCCCCGGCCCGGGACGGGGGCGTAGGCCTGGGAGGTCGACGGCTGTGAACCGCGCACTGCGCGCCGCCACGGTGGGTGTCCTGCTCGTTTCGCCGATGGCGCTCTCCGCGTGCAGCGCCGGTCAGGTCAACCAGACCGCCACGCAGCTGCGCGACAAGGTGGGCCCGTCGGCGCAGATCGGCGAGATCGAGCTGCGCGCCGTCGAGCTGGCCTACCCGAACGCGGGCAGCTACTCCCCCGGTGACGACGCCGAGCTCCGCATGGCCATCGTCAACGACGGTGACCAGGAGGACACGCTCACCGAGATCAGCAGCACCTCCTTCTCCCGGATCCGCCTCACCGGCTCCGCGTCGGGCACCGGGGCCCCCGCCCCGGACGACGGGACGACCACCGGCGCGGGCGAGGGGATCACGATCCCCGCCGACTCGGTGGTCTACCTGGGCGAGAACTCGCAGACCGTCACCCTGGTCGACCTCGGCGAGGAGCTCCTGCCGTCGCAGACCGTCGAGCTGACGTTCACCTTCGCGGAGGCCGGCGAGGTCACCCTCGACGTCCCCGTGGCCGCCCCCGACGAGGCCGAGGAGCGCGGCGAGGCCTTCGACTTCCACCACGAGGAGAACGAGGGCGAAGAGGAGAACACCGAGGTCAGCGGAGGCATCGCCACGCAGCGCGAGGAGGGTGGCGAGGGCGAGGGCTGACGCCCCGCCCCCGACGTCCCCGAGACTGTCGGCGGCCGCGGTTACCGTCGGCCGGTGCCCCCCGCCGGAGTGAAGTCCCGCCCCGCCCACCGCTGCACCGAGTGCGGGTACGCCTCGGCCAAGTGGGTCGGGCGCTGCCCCGAGTGCCAGGCGTGGGGCACCCTGCAGGAGGTCGGCAGCGCCTCGTCCTCACCCCTGCGCTCGGTCAGCGCCGGGCCGGTCACCGCGCCCGCCCGCCCGATCGCCGAGGTGCAGCTGGAGGGCGCGAGGGCCCAGCCGACCGGCATCCCCGAGTTCGACCGCGTGCTGGGCGGCGGGCTGGTGCCCGGCGCGGTCCTGCTGGTCGCCGGCGAGCCGGGGGTGGGCAAGTCCACGCTGCTGCTCGAGGTGGCCCAGCGGGTCGCCGCCGCCAACGGCCCCGCGCTCGTGGTCTCCGGCGAGGAGTCCGCCGCGCAGGTGCGGCTGCGGGCCGAGCGCATCGGCGCCCTGCACGAGCAGCTCTACCTGGCCGCCGAGACCGAGCTGTCCGCCGTCCTCGCGCACGTCGAGGACGTCGACCCCACCCTGCTGGTCCTCGACAGCGTGCAGACCGTCCGCTCCCCCGCGGTCGACGGGACCGACGGCGGCGCCACCCAGGTGCGCGCGGTGGCCGGCGCGCTGACCGGCGTCGCCAAGGCCCGCGGCATGACGACGATCCTGGTCGGCCACGTCACCAAGGACGGCAACGTCGCCGGGCCGCGGGCCCTCGAGCACCTGGTCGACGTCGTCATCTCCTTCGACGGCGAGCGGCACTCCACCCTGCGGCTGATCCGGGCGACCAAGAACCGGTTCGGGCCGGCCGACGAGATCGGCTGCTTCGAGATCGGCGACGCCGGGGTGGTCGGGGTCCCCGACCCGTCGGCGCTGTTCGTCTCCCGCCGCGCGGTGCCGGTGCCGGGCAGTTGCGTCACGGTGACGCTCGAGGGCAGCCGGCCGCTGCTGGCGGAGGTGCAGTCGCTGGTGGCCACGTCGGCCGGGGGTGGGTCGCCCCGGCGGGCGGTCAGCGGCCTGGACTCGCAGCGGGTGGCGATGGTCAACGCCGTCGTCGAGCGCCGCGGCGGGGTGCGCCTGGCCGAGGCCGACGTCTTCGCCGCGTCGGTGGGCGGGGTGCGCATCGCCGAGCCGGCCGCCGACCTCGCGCTGGCCCTCGCCATCGCGTCGGCGGCGAAGGACCAGCCGCTCCCGCCTGGTCTGGTCGCGCTGGGCGAGGTCGGCCTCTCCGGCGAGATCCGCCGGGTGGGCGGCACGGGCCGGCGGCTGGCCGAGGCGGCACGCCAGGGGTACACCGTCGCGCTCGTCCCCGAGGACGCCGGCACCGCCCCACCGGGGATGCGCCTGGTCGAGGTGCCCGACCTCGGCGCCGCGTTCGCGCGGCTGTTCGGTGGGTGAGCACGCGCCGTCCGCGATCCCGAGCCCGACTTCCCCGTCGCGGGCCACGTAGACTCAGCCGCCGCACCGTCTCGACCCGTCAGGAGCGCTCGTGCCAGCCGCTGTGGACCCCGAGGTCGCACTGCGCGAGCTCCTCGGCCGCATCGCCCCCGGCACCGCGCTGCGCGACGGCCTCGAGCGCATCCTGGCCGGCCGCACCGGCGCCCTCATCGTGCTCGGGTACGACCGCGTGGTCGAGTCCCTGTGCACCGGCGGGTTCGCCCTCGACGTGGCGCTGTCGGCCACGCGGCTGCGCGAGCTGGCCAAGATGGACGGCGCGGTGATCGTCTCCTACGACGGCACGCGCATCGTCCGCGCCGGCGTGCACCTCATGCCCGACCCGACCATCCCCACCGAGGAGTCGGGCACCCGGCACCGCACGGCGGAGCGGGTGGCGGTCCAGACCGGCTTCCCGGTGATCTCGGTGAGCCAGTCGATGCACATCATCTCGGTGTACGTCGCCGGGCGCCGCTACACCCTGGAGCACCCGACCACGATCCTGGCGCGGGCCAACCAGGCGCTGGCCGCGCTGGAGCGCTACAAGCTGCGCCTCGACGAGGTCGCCAGCACGCTGTCGGCGCTCGAGATCGAGGACCTCGTCACCGTCCGGGACGCGATGAGCGTCAGCCAGCGGCTGGAGATGGTCCGCCGGATCGCCGACGAGATCGAGGGCTTCGTCGTCGAGCTGGGCACCGACGGGCGCCTGCTGGCCCTGCAGCTCGACGAGATGCTCGCCGGCGTCGAGGAGGACCGCGGCCTGCTGGTCCGCGACTACCTGCCCGGCGGCGGCCGCCGGCCCCGGACGATCGACCAGGTCCTCACCGACCTGCGCGCGCTGTCGGCCACCGAGCTGCTCGACCTCTCCGCCGTGGCCCGCTGCTACGGGCTGCCCACCTCCCCCGACGCGCTGGACTCCCCCGTGAGCCCGCGCGGCTACCGGCTCCTGGCGCGCGTCCCGCGGCTGCCGGCCGGGATCATCGACCGGCTGGTCGACCACTTCGGCGGGCTGCAGAAGCTGCTCGCCGCCACCATCGAGGACCTGCTGGCCGTCGAGGGCGTCGGCGAGGCCCGGGCGCGCGGCATCCGCGAGGGCCTCTCCCGGCTCGCCGAGACGTCGATCCTCGACCGCTACAGCTAGGCGAGCACGAGCCCGGCATCGGGGCTGATCGCGGTGTCCATGCGGGCCCGCACCACGTAGCTGCCCGGCGGCGGGGGGACCCGCGGCGCCGTGCAGGTCGGCTCGCTGGTCAGCCCGCTCCACACGACGGGGAACGACACCGCCTCGCCCGGAGCCAGCGTGCGCAGGTCGCTGCTGGTCTCGGGGATGCAGTCGTTGCTGCCCCACAGCCGCGCGCCGGCGGCGTCGAGGAGCACGATCTCCTGCAGCTGCTTGTCGAGCGGGCGGACGCACGGCGTCGCCTGCGTGTTGGTGACGACGAGCTCGAAGGTGGCCTGCGCGCCGGCCGGGGCGGTTCCGGGTGTCCGGACCTCGACCGCGAGGACGGCGTCGGCGCACGCCTCCGGGGCCGCCGGTGCGCCGGTCTCCTGCGGTGCGATCGGGGTCGTGCCGGGGAGGAGCACGCTCACCGACGAGGGGACGACCTGCTCCAGCGCCGGCTCGGGCGGCTCCGAGGGGGCCGGACGGGTCGAGGACGCCGTCGTCGTCCCCTCGTCGAACCGGCCGGTGGCCAGGGCGTGGCCGACCCAGCCACCGCCGCCGAGGACCGAGACCAGGAGGGTGAGCACCAGCGCCCGGCGCCGCCAGTAGACGGCAGCCGGGAGCGGGCCCACCGGGTGCAACACGCGCCGACGGTAAACGGCGGCGCCTCCGCCGACCGGCTCGGCACGCCGCTCAGCGCGGACGGCAGACTGGGGAGTCGTGGGCAGCCTCAGCGAGACCGGTGAGGTCATCGTCGACTGGTACGCCACCGCGGCCCGGGATCTGCCCTGGCGCCGGCCTGGCGTGGACGCGTGGGCGGTGCTGGTCAGCGAGGTGATGCTGCAGCAGACGCCGGTCGCCCGCGTGGAGCCGGTGTGGCAGGAGTGGATCTCCCGCTGGCCCACGCCGGCAGCCCTGGCGGCGGCCACGCCGGCCGAGGTCATCCGCGCCTGGGGCAAGCTGGGCTACCCGCGCCGGGCGCTCCGCCTGCGGGAGACGGCGGTGGCGCTGACCGAGCGGCACGGCGGGACCGTGCCCGACGACGTCGCCGCGCTCGAGGCGCTGCCGGGGATCGGCACCTACACCGCGCGGGCGGTGGCCTGCTTTGGCCACGGCCGGCCGCAGCCGGTGGTCGACACCAACGTGCGCCGGGTGGTCGCCCGCCTCGTGCACGGCAGGGCGGAGGCGGGCAACGCGCGCGCCGCCGACCTGACCGACGTCGCCGAGCTGGCCCCGACCGACCCGGCTCGGGCGGTGCGGTTCTCGGTCGCGGCCATGGAGCTGGGGGCGCTGGTCTGCGTGGCCGGCACGCCCCGCTGCCCCGCGTGCCCGGTGCGGGACCGCTGCGCCTGGCGGTTGGCCGGGTACCCGGCGCACGACGGGCCGGCGCGGCGGGTGCAGAAGTTCGCCGGCACCGACCGGCAGGTGCGCGGGCGGCTGCTGGACGTGCTCCGCGCGGCCGCGCACCCGGTGGAGGCGGCCGAGCTGGACGCCGCCTGGGACGACGCCGTCCAGCGCTCGCGCTGCCTGGACTCGCTGCTCGTCGACGGCCTGGTCGAGCAGACCCCCGACGGCCGGTTCACCCTGCCGCAGGCCTGACCCCGCCGCGGCGCGTGCCGAAAAGGCGTTCCGTGCACGCCCTGCCGGCGTGTTCGCGCGTGTCCCGTGCACCAACTGCCATCCCGGCGGCTCGCAGACCGCCCGGCGCGGCGCCCATCGTCGGGTGGTCGTCCCCCTCGCGGTGTGCCGTGCAGGCGGCGACCACACCGCGCGGGTGACGGCCCGGCGCCCCTCTCGGTGCCGAGAAGGCGTTCCGTGCACGCCCTGCCGGCGTGTTCGCGCGTGTCCCGTGCCCCAACTGCCATCCCGGCGGCTCGCAGACCGCCCGGCGCGGCGCTATCTCGGCCCGGGAACGGCAGAGGCCGCCCCACCCGTGCGGGTGGAGCGGCCTCTGCGCGGCCCCGTCCAGAGGCTCACCCCGAGCGTGCGAGGGGTGAGGAGGACGGGGTGTTTCTCATTCCGCCTGGGCGGCGGCCGGACCCTCCTCGTCGCCGCCCGAGAGGGCGACCGGCGGGGTGTCGGGCAGGTCGATCGGCTTGGCCTCGCCGCGGAAGGTGAACTTCTGCTGCGCGCCCTCCGCCTCGTCGACGTCGACCACCACGATCTGGCCGGCGGCCAGCTCGCCGTAGAGGATCTTCTCGCTCAGCGCGTCCTCGATCTCGCGCTGGATCGTCCGGCGCAGCGGCCGGGCGCCCAGCACCGGGTCGAAGCCGCGGTGCGCGAGCAGCTTCTTCGCGTTCTCGGTGACCTCGAGCGCCATGTCCTTGTTCGACAGCTGGCTCTCCACGCGGGCGAGCATGAGGTCGACGATCTGGATGATCTCGGCCTCGGTCAGCTGGTGGAACACGACGATGTCGTCGATGCGGTTGAGGAACTCGGGCCGGAAGTGCTGCTTGAGCTCGTCGTGGACCCGCACCTTCATGCGCTCGTAGTTCGACTGCGTGTCGTTCCCGGCCTGGAAACCGAGGCCGACCGCCTTCGAGATGTCACGGGTACCGAGGTTGGTCGTGAGGATCAGGATCGTGTTCTTGAAGTCCACGATGCGGCCCTGACCATCGGTGAGTCGACCGTCCTCCAGCACCTGCAGGAGCGTGTTGAACACGTCCGCGTGCGCCTTCTCGATCTCGTCGAAGAGAACCACCGAGAACGGCTTGCGCCGCACCTTCTCGGTCAGCTGGCCACCCTCGTCGTAACCGACGTACCCGGGAGGCGCACCGACGAGCCGGGAAACGGTGAAGCGGTCGTGGAACTCACCCATGTCGATCTGGATGAGCGCGTCGTCCTCACCGAAGAGGAAGTTCGCGAGCGCCTTCGCCAGCTCGGTCTTACCGACACCCGAGGGGCCGGCGAAGATGAACGAACCGCCCGGACGGCGCGGGTCCTTGAGGCCCGCACGCGTGCGCCGGATGGCCTGGCTGACGCTCTTGATCGCCTCTTCCTGGCCGATGATCCGCTTGTGCAGCTCGTCCTCCATGCGGAGCAGACGGGTGGTCTCCTCCTCGGTGAGCTTGAAGACGGGGATCCCGGTCCAGTTGGCCAGCACCTCGGCGATCTGCTCGTCGTCGACCTCGGCGACGACGTCCATGTCGCCGGCCTTCCACGCCTTCTCGCGCTCGGCCTTCTCGGCCAGGAGCTGCTTCTCCTTGTCGCGCAGCGACGCGGCCTTCTCGAAGTCCTGCGCGTCGATCGCCGACTCCTTCTCGCGGCGGATGCCGGCGATCCGGTCGTCGAACTCGCGCAGGTCCGGCGGGGCGGTCATCCGCTTGATCCGCATCCGGGCACCGGCCTCGTCGATCAGGTCGATCGCCTTGTCCGGCAGGAAGCGGTCGGAGATGTACCGGTCGGCCAGCGTCGCGGCGGCGACGAGGGCGCCGTCGGTGATGCTGATCCGGTGGTGCGCCTCGTAGCGGTCGCGCAGGCCCTTGAGAATCTCGATCGTGTGGGTCAGCGTCGGCTCGCCCACCTGGATCGGCTGGAAGCGCCGCTCGAGGGCGGCGTCCTTCTCGAGGTGCTTGCGGTACTCGTCGAGCGTGGTGGCGCCGATGGTCTGCAGCTCACCGCGGGCCAGCATCGGCTTGAGGATGCTGGCGGCGTCGATCGCGCCCTCCGCGGCGCCCGCCCCGACGAGGGTGTGGATCTCGTCGATGAACAGAATGATGTCGCCGCGGGTGCGGATCTCCTTGAGGACCTTCTTCAGCCGCTCCTCGAAGTCACCGCGGTAGCGGGAACCGGCGACGAGGGCGCCGAGGTCGAGGGTGTAGAGCTGCTTGTCCTTCAGCGTCTCGGGGACCTCGCCCTTGACGATCGCCTGGGCCAGGCCCTCGACGACGGCGGTCTTGCCGACGCCGGGCTCGCCGATGAGGACGGGGTTGTTCTTGGTCCGCCGCGAGAGGACCTGCATGACCCGCTCGATCTCCTTGGCCCGCCCGATCACCGGGTCGAGCTTGGAGTCGCGCGCGGCCTGGGTCAGGTTGCGGCCGAACTGGTCGAGGACCAGCGAGGTCGACGGCGTGCCCTCGGCGGGCCCGCCGGCGGCGGCCGGCTCCTTGCCCTGGTAGCCGCTCAGCAGCTGGATGACCTGCTGGCGGACGCGGTTGAGGTCGGCGCCCAGCTTCACGAGGACCTGGGCGGCCACGCCCTCGCCCTCGCGGATCAGGCCGAGCAGGATGTGCTCGGTGCCGATGTAGTTGTGGCCGAGCTGCAGCGCCTCGCGCAGCGACAGCTCCAGCACCTTCTTGGCCCGCGGGGTGAAGGGGATGTGCCCGGACGGGGCCTGCTGGCCCTGACCGATGATCTCCTCCACCTGCTGGCGGACGCCCTCCAGCGAGATGCCGAGGGACTCGAGCGCCTTGGCCGCGACACCTTCGCCCTCGTGGATCAGGCCCAGGAGGATGTGCTCGGTGCCGATGTAGTTGTGGTTGAGCATCCGGGCCTCTTCCTGGGCCAGGACGACGACTCGGCGGGCTCGGTCGGTGAACCGTTCGAACATCTGCTGCTTCTCCTCTGACCGGCTGGTCCGGCTGGTTCCTCCGGGTGTCCGGACGGAACATCCGACTGGAGTCGGCGCGCTGGCGCACCGGTCATTCCACTGTAGTCACGGACCACGCCGTCCCGTCGGCCCGGAGGCGTGGGGCGGTGGGTGGCTGCCCGGTCCAACCGATGCTGGCGCAGGGGTGTTCCGACCTGGTTACGCCGTCAGCGGACACGCCGCCCGCCGTCCCACCCGTTCCCGTCCGCACCGCCTACCCCTCGGTAGGCCCGGGAACGACGACGGCCCGGCTCCCTTTCGGGGAACCGGGCCGGCGCAGGAACTGCAGATGCCTCAGTGCGCGGCTTCGTAGGCCTCCACGACGCTGGCCGGGATGCGGCCGCGGTCGCTGACCTGGTGCCCGTTCTTGCGCGCCCAGTCACGGATCGCCCCGGCCTGCTCGCGGTCCATCCGGCCACCGCCGGTGGCACGCGACCGGCCCCCGCCCGAGGCGCGGCCCGCACGGCCGACCTTGCGCGCCGCCTGGACGTAGCGCGAGAACACGTCGCGCAGTTCCTTGGCGTTCTTCTCGGAGAGGTCGATCTCGTAGTTCGTGCCGTCCAGGGCAAAGCTGACGGTCTCGTCCGCGGAGAGATTCTCGTCGAGGTCGTCGCTCAGGATCACCTGAACCTTGCGAGCCATTCAGTTTCCTCGATTCATCCGTGTGGTCCGGGCGACAATTCCGCCCGGTTCCCCGTGCGGATCCATTTCACCACGACTGCCACCGGGAAACCAATAGCGCAACGCGCCCTCACACTTTAGGGACGCAAATGGACCGTTGCGTTCGCAACCAGTTGCGGAAGCCTCAGGAGGAAATCGGACGGACGAGTGGGAAAAGGATGGTCTCGCGGATGCCCAGACCGGTGAGGGTCATCATCAGCCGGTCCATCCCCATGCCCATCCCGCCGGTGGGCGGCATGCCGTACTCGAGCGCCTCGAGGAAGTCCTCGTCGAGCACCATCGCCTCGGGGTCGCCGGCCGCGGCCAGCGCCGCCTGGGCGGTGAACCGCTCGCGCTGCACCACCGGGTCGACCAGCTCGGAGTAGGCCGTCGCCCGCTCCACCCCGGCGATGTAGAGATCCCACTTCTCGGCCAGGCCCGGCGTGCTCCGGTGGGCCCGGGTCAGCGGCGAGGTGTCGACCGGGTAGTCGATGACGAAGGTCGGCTCCTGCAGCGTGTGCTGGACCAGCGCCTCGAAGATCTCCTCGACGACCTTGCCCGGCACCCACTTCGGGTCGACGCCGACGTCGTGCCGCTCGGCGAGCTCGCGCAGCCGCTCGACCGGCGTTCCGGGCGTGACCTCCTCGCCGAGCGCCTGCGACACCGCGGTGTAGAGCGGCACCTGCGGCCACTCCCCCGACAGGTCGATCTCGGTGCCGTCGTGGTGGCGGGCCACGTGGTCGCCGAACAGGGCCTCGGCGGACTCCTGGACCAGCTCGCGGGTGAGCGTGGCCATCACCTGGTAGTCGGCGTAGGCCTGGTAGCACTCGAGCATCGCGAACTCGGGCGAGTGCGAGCTGTCGGCGCCCTCGTTGCGGAAGTTCCGGTTGATCTCGAAGACCCGGTCCAGCCCACCGACGATGCACCGCTTGAGGAACAGCTCCGGCGCGATGCGCAGGTACAGGTCGAGGTCGAAGGCGTTCATGTGGGTGCGGAACGGCCGGGCCGCGGCGCCGCCGTGCACCGTCTGCAGCATCGGCGTCTCGACCTCGAGGTAGCCGCGGGCGGTGAGCCCCGCCCGCAGCGCGGCCATCACCGTCGCCCGCTGGCGCACCGTGCGCCGCGCCTCGTCGCGGACGATGAGGTCGACGTAGCGCCGCCGGACCCGCAGCTCCTCGCTCATCGGCTTGTGCGCCACCGGCAGCGGGCGCAGCGCCTTGGCGGTCAGCTGCCAGCGGTCGGCGAAGACCGACAGCTCGCCGCGCCGCGACGTCCCGATCTCGCCCTCGACGAAGACGTGGTCGCCGAGGTCGACGTCGGCCTTCCACGCGGCGAGCGGCTCCTCGCCGACCCTGTCGAGGGAGAGCATGACCTGCAGCTCGGCGTCGCCCTCGCGCAGCGTCGCGAAGCACAGCTTGCCGGTGTTGCGGACGAAGATCACCCGCCCCGTGACGCCGGCCCGCTCGCCGGTCATCGTGTCCGGCTCGAGGTCGGGGTGCTTCTCCCGCACCTCGGCCAGCGTGGCCGTGCGGGGCACGGCCACCGGGTAGGGGTCGGTCCCGGACTCGCGGAGCCGGTCCAGCTTGGCGCGGCGCACGCGCAGCTGTTCGGGGAGCTCGTCGTCGGGCGGGCCAGGCAGTTCCTCGGTCATGACGCCCGACAGCCTACGGGGAGGCCGGACGCCGTCCCGCCCCCTGATGCCGCTCGAACGCCAGCCGCAGCCCGTGCACGGTCAGGTCGGGCTCGCGCTCGCCGATCGAGCGGCAGCTGTCCACGACCAGCGGTGAGAGGCCGCCGGTGGCGATGACGACCGGCGCGGCGCCGAACTGGGCCACGATCTCGGCGGCGATCCGCGCCACCAGCCCGTCGACCAGGCCCGCGAACCCGAGCACCAGCCCGGACTGCAGCGCGGCGACGGTGTTCTTGCCGATCGCCTGCGGCGGCACGGTCAGCTCGACCGAGCGCAGCTGCGCCGCCCGGGAGGCCAGCGCGTCGAGGCTCACCTCGACGCCGGGCGCCAGCGCGCCGCCGAGGAACTGCCCGTCCGGCCCGACGGCGTCGACGTTGGTGGAGGTGCCGAAGTCGACGACGACGACCGGCCGGCCGCGCCCGTCGGGCCAGCGGCCGAACAGCTCGTGCGCGGCCAGCGCGGTCACCACCCGGTCGGCGCCGACCTCCCGCGGGTTGTCCACGTGCAGCGGCACGCCGGTGCGCACGCCCGGGCCGATGAGCACGACCGGGACCTCGAGGGAGTCCAGCAGCTGCCGCAGCGACGGCAGCAGGGCCGGCACGGTGGAGCAGGCGGCGACGCCGGTGATCTCGGCGTCGCGGAGCAGCCCGCGCCAGGTCATGCGCAGCTCGTCGGCGGTGGCGCGGGGGTGCGTGGTGACCCGCCAGCAGCCGACCCGGTGCTCGCCGTCGAAGGTGGCGAGCACGGTCTGGCTGTTGCCGACGTCGACGCAGAGCAGCACCGCTCAGCCCGCCCGGAGGTCGAGGGCCAGGTCGAGGATCGGCGAGCTGTGCGTCAGGGCGCCCACCGACAGGTAGTCGACGCCGGTCTCCGCCACCTCGCGCGCGACGGCCAGGGTCAGGCCGCCGGTGGCCTCCAGCTCCGCCCGGTCGCCGACCAGGGCGACGACCTCGCGCAGCACGGCCGGGGGCATGTTGTCGCAGAGCAGGAAGCCGGCACCGGCCTCGACCGCCTCGACCGCCTGCGCCGGGGTGTCCACCTCGACCTGCACGGTCACCCGCGGCGCGCGCTCCCGGACGGCGGCCACCGCCGCGGCCACCGAGCCGGCCGCCGCCACGTGGTTGTCCTTGATCATCGCGACGTCGTAGAGACCCATCCGCTTGTTGGTGCCGCCACCGCAGCGCACCGCGTACTTCTCCAGCGGCCGCAGACCCGGGGTGGTCTTGCGGGTGTCGAGCACCTGCGCCCCGGTGCCGGCGATCGCGTCGGCCCAGGCGCGGGTGTGCGTGGCGATGCCGCTGGCCCGGCTGGCGATGTTGAGGGCGCTGCGCTCGGCGGCCAGCAGCGCCCGGACGGGTCCGCGCACGGTGAGCAGGACGTCGCCCCGCTCCACCCGGTCGCCGTCGGACGCCGACGCGGTGAGCGTGGCGCCGGGGGCCAGCCGGAGGAACACCCGGGCCGCCACGGGCAGGCCCGCGACCACGCCGGCGGCGCGGGCGACCAGGTCGGCGGTGCCCGGCTGCGCCGGCGGCACGGTGGCGGCGCTGGTGACGTCGTAGGAGACGGCGAGGTCGGGCGGGCCGGGCAGCGGCGCGCCGCCGGTGAGGTCCTCGGCGAGGGTGCGCTCGACCAGCTCGGCCACCCACGCCTCGGACAGCCCGGTACCGGTCAGGTCCGCCGGGTCGTCGCTCACCAGCCACCCCCCACCGGGGTGCCGACCGGACGCCGGGTCAGCTGCAGCAGGCCGGCGTCGTCGAGCCGGACGTCGAGGTGCACCCGCCAGTCCTCCTCGGTGTCGGGGTGGTCCTCCCGCCAGTGGCAGCCGCGGGTCTCCTCCCGGGCGGCGGCCGCGGCGGCCAGCGCGCCGGCGACGGTGAGCAGGTCGGTGGCCTCCCAGCTCTGCACGCCCGGCGGCAGCGGGCCGAGGCCGGCGGCGAGCTCCGCCAGGGTGTCCACGGCCGACGCCAGCCCGTCCCCGGTGCGCAGCGCGCCGACGTGCTGCGACATCGTGCCGGTGACGCGGTCGCGGCCGGCCGGGTCGAGCAGCCCGGCCGACGCCGGCGCCTCCTCGCGGGCCGGTTCGGGCGTCGGCAGCTCGCAGGCCAGCGACTCCCCGATGCGCGCGGCGAACACCAGGCCCTCGAGCAGCGAGTTCGACGCCAGCCGGTTCGCCCCGTGCACGCCGGTGCAGGCCACCTCGCCGCAGGCGTAGAGGCCCGGCACCGTCGTCCGCCCGGACAGGTCGGTGGCCAGGCCGCCGGAGGCGTAGTGCGCCGCGGGGGTGACCGGGACCAGCTCGGTGACCGGGTCGATCCCGGCCGCGCGGCAGCTGGCGACGATCGTCGGGAAGCGGTCGACCAGGTCGGGCACGTGCCGGGCGTCGAGCCAGACGTGCGGCACCCCGTCGCGCAGCTGCACCCGGGTGATCGCCTTGGCGACGACGTCGCGCGGCGCGAGCTCGGCCATCGGGTGGACGTCGTTCATGAACCGCCGTCCCGCCCCGTCGAGCAGCACCGCGCCCTCGCCGCGCAGCGCCTCGCTGACCAGCGGCTGCCGGCCGCGCGCGCCGGGCCCGCGGTAGAGCGCGGTCGGGTGGAACTGCACGAACTCCAGGTCCGTGGCGACCGCGCCGGCGCGCAGGCCGAGCGCGACGCCGTCCCCGGTGGAGACCGACGGGTTGGTGGTCGCCGCGTAGACCTGCCCCATCCCGCCGGTGGCCAGCACGACCGCGCGGGCACGGACGGCGCCGACGCCGTCCTCGGTGCCCTCCCCCAGCACGTGCAGGGTGACGCCGGCGGCCCGGCCGTCGGCGTCGCGCAGGAGGTCGAGCACCATCGCGTGCTCGACCAGCGTGATGCCCGGGTCGGCGTGCACCGCGCTGACCAGCGCGCGCATCACCTCGGCGCCGGTGGCGTCGCCGCCGGCGTGCACGATCCGGTTGGCCGAGTGCCCGCCCTCGCGGGTGAGCAGCAGGTGGCCGGCGGGATCGCGGTCGAACGCCGCCCCCCAGCCGATGAGCTGGCGCAGCCGCTCCGGGCCCTCGTGCACCAGCGCGTCGACCGCCGCCGGCTCGCACAGCCCGACCCCGGCGACGTGGGTGTCGCGGGCGTGCGCCTCAGGGCTGTCGGCGGGGTCGAGGACGGCGGCGATGCCGCCCTGCGCCCACCGGGTCGACCCGTCGTCCACCAGGACCTTGGTGACGACGGCGACCGACAGGCCGGCCGCCCGCGCGTGCAGCGCGACGCAGAGCCCGGCCACCCCGGAGCCGACGACGCAGACGTCGGCGGTGAGCTCCCACCCCGGGGCGGGGGCGGTGAGGCGCAGCGGCAGCCCGGTGGCCGTGAGGGTGGTCACCCCTTGATCGTGTCGCCCCGCACCTGCCCGAGCACCCCCGGGGCGGGCGCGGCGGGGTCGCCCCCGAGCTCGACGATGCGGTTGGCGCCGTCGACGTGCACGACCTTGGGGATGTAGCTCTTGGCCTCGGTCTCGTCCATGACCCCGTAGCTGATCATGATCACCAGGTCGCCGGGGTGCACGAGGTGCGCGGCGGCGCCGTTGATCCCGATCACGCCGCTGCCCCGCTCGCCCGGGATGACGTAGGTCTCCAGGCGGGCGCCGTTGGTGACGTCGACGATGGCCACCTGCTCGCCGGGGAGCAGGTCGGCGGCGTCCAGCAGGTCCTCGTCGATGGTCACCGAGCCGACGTAGTGCAGGTCGGCCTGGGTCACCGTCGCGCGGTGGATCTTGGACTTGAGCATCGTGCGCATCATCGGGCGTCTCCCAGCGTCACTGCGAGGTTGTCGATCAGTCGGGTGCTGCCGGCCCGGGCGGCGACCAGCAGGCGGGCCGGGCCGGCCGCGGGGGCCGGGCCGAGGTCGGGGTCGGTCAGCTCGAGGTAGTCGAGGACGAGCTCCGGCGCGGTGGCGAGCACCTCGCGGGCGGCGGCCAGGGCCGCCGCAGCCCCGCGCGGCCCGGCGTCGGCCCCGGCGCGGAGGGCCTGCGAGAGGGCGGCGGCGCGCGTGCGCTCCTCCGGGGACAGGTAGCGGTTGCGGCTGGACAGCGCCATCCCGTCGTCCTCGCGGACCGTCGGCACGCCGACCACCTCGACGCCGAGCGCGAGCTCCCGGGCCATCGCCCGGATGAGCGTGAGCTGCTGGTAGTCCTTCTCGCCGAAGACGGCGACGTCGGGGCGGACCAGCCCGAACAGCTTGGCGACGACGGTCAGCACCCCGGCGAAGTGCCCGGGGCGGACGGCGCCCTCCAGCACCGACCCCAGCGGCCCGGGCTGCACGGTCACCCCGACCGAGCCGGGCGGGTAGACCTCGTCCACCCCGGGGTGGAAGACGGCGTCGGCGCCCTCCTCGGCGAGCGCGGCCAGGTCGGCGTCCCAGGTGCGCGGGTAGCGGTCGAAGTCCTCGCCGGGGCCGAACTGGGTCGGGTTGACGAAGACGGAGACGACGACGCTGCCGCCGTACCGCTTCGCGGCGCGGACGAGCGTGCGGTGACCCTCGTGCAGGGCGCCCATGGTGGGCACCAGGACGACGGGTGCGGGCAGCCGGTCCCGGAGCCGGCGCAGGTCGGCGACCGACTCGGCGACGGCGGGGGTCACGAGGGTGCTCACCTCGAGCTCGAGGTGTCGGCCGCGTCGTAGAGCAGGTCGAGCAGCGGCGCGCCCTCGTGGCGCTTGAGCCGGCCGGCGGCCAGCGCCCGCTCGGTGGTGCGCTGCGCCATGGCGACGTAGGCGGCGACCGACGCCGGGGCGCGCTCGTTGAGGGTGTCCAGGTGGTCGGCCACGGTGCCGACGTCGCCGCGGCTGACCGGGCCGGTGAGCCCGCGGTCGCCGCGGCGCAGGCCGTTGTCCAGCGCCGCGGTGAGCAGCGGGGTGAGCACCCGGCCGGGCTCCCCGACGCCGGCGGCGCGCAGCAGGTCGGCGGCCTCGGCGACCAGGGTCACCAGGTGGTTGGCGCCGGTGACGAGGGCCGCGTGGTAGAGCCGCCGGTCCTCCTCGGCGACGTAGAACGGCTCGCCGCCCATCTCCAGGACGAGGGTCTCGGCGACCGCCCGGTGCTCGGGCCGGCTGGTCACCCCGAAGGGGGTGCCGGTCAGCCGGTCGACGTCCTCCGGCGCGCCGGTGAAGGTCATGGCCGGGTGCAGCGCGAGCGGCAGCACGCCCGCGAGCTGCGCCGGCGCGAGGACGGCGAGGCCGTGCGCGCCGGACGTGTGGAAGGTGAGCTGCCCGCGCCGCCAGACACCGGTCTCGGCGAGGCCGGCGACCAGGCCGGGCAGGGTGTCGTCGGGCACCGCGAGGACGACGAGGTCGCTGGCGGCGACCACCTCGTCGGTGGGCAGGAGGGGCACGCCGGGCAGCAGGCGCGCGGCCCGCTCGGCGGAGGCGGAGGAGAGACCGGCGGCCGCGATGACGTCATGACCTGCGGCTTCGAGCGCGGCACCGAGGACGGCGCCGACCCGGCCGGCGCCGACGACGCCCACGCGGAGGCGGGCCGGGGCGCTGGCCGCGGGCGCGAGGCCGGCGGCGCGGGGGTTCCTGCGGGCAGCAGGCATGGTGCACCTTCCGTTCCAGTCCCTGCCGGGTACCGGACTGATCGGGCTTCGAGACCCTTCAGGCGGTTCAGCCGTCGTGGCCCCTCGGGGTGTCGCTGGCCGTGCGGTGGCGCCGGCCCTGCTGCAACCGGATGTGTCACGCAGGTGAGGTGCCGATGGCGAGTGTGTGACCGCGTCCGGCCCGGTGCAACGCAGGAGGGGTGTGGGCTCGCTCACGCCGGGGCCCTGCCTACGGTGACGGCCTCACCGAGGAGGACACGTGGCAGCAGCCGACCGCCCCATGGACGGGCGCACCGCCCTGGTCACCGGCGCGAGCAGGGGCATCGGCCTCGCGATCGCGCAGAGCCTGGTCGACCGCGGCGCGCGGGTGGTGCTCACCGCCCGCAAGCCCGAGGCGCTGGCCGAGGCGGTGGCGGCGCTGGGGGGTCCCGACGTGGCGGTCGCCGTCCCGGGTCACGCGGGCGACGCCGAGCACCGCGCCACCGCCGTCCGCACCGCCGTCGAGACCTTCGGCAGCCTGGACATGCTGGTCGGCAACGTCGGCGTCAACCCCGTCTACGGGCCGGTGGTCGACCTCGACCTCGACGCGTTCCGCAAGGTGCTCGACACCAACGTCGTCTCGTCGCTCGGCCTGGTGCAGGAGGCGTGGCGGCAGTGGATGGCCGAGCACGGCGGATCGGTGCTGATCGTCGCCTCGGTGGCCGGGCTGCGGGCGTCGGAGAACATCGCCGCCTACGGCGTCAGCAAGGCCGCGCTGATCAACCTGACCACGCAGCTGGCCGTGGAGCTCGGCCCGACGGTGCGGGTGAACGCGGTCGCCCCGGCGGTGGTGAAGACCCGATTCGCCGGGGCGCTGTTCGAGGGCCGCGAGGACGAGGTCGCTGCCAACTACCCGCTGAAGCGGCTCGGCGTCCCCGAGGACGTCGGCGAGGCCGCCGCCTACCTGCTCGGCGACGGCGCCGGCTGGGTCACCGGGCAGACGCTCGTCATCGACGGCGGGGGGCTCTCGCGCGGCCCGCGCTGAGCCGGTTCAGCTCCCGTTGCGGCCGAGGACGCGGGCCAGGACGTCGTCCGGCTCGTCGTCGTCCCGGTAGCGGCGGCGGCGCCGTCCGCCCGTCGCCGGCTGCACGCCGTTGTCGGCGAGGATCTCCGCCAGCCGCTGGTGCCCGACTAGGTCGCCGGCGTCGGCCATGGGCACCGGCGGGGCCGGCGCGGGGGTCGGCCGCGGCCGCGGGGACGGCGAGGGCCGCACGACCGGCTCGTAGCTCGTGACCGGGGCGGCCGGGCGCTCGGCGGTGCGGTCGTCGAACGGCTCGTCGGTGCGCCGGCGCCGCGGCGGCACCGGCGGCAGCAGGTCGCTCACGGCGGCGGACCGCTCGTGGGGCACGGGGACGTCGTCCGGCTCCGCGGCGGCGTGCCGCGACCGGTGCGGCGGCTGCAGGTCGGCGGGCTCCACCAGGGACCGGTCGGCCAGCCACTCCAGCGGCGTGGGCGGGGTGGGTGGCGGCGAGTACGCCGGCGCCGGCCGCACGGACGCCGGGGACGGCGCCGGGGACGGCGCCGGTCGGGGGCTGGCCGGGGTGCTCAGCGGGAACGCCGTCGTGCGCGGCGCCGCCTGCTCCCGCGGGTGACCGTTCGCGGCCCGGCGGTCGACGCGGACGTGCTCGGCCTGCCGGGTCTCGGTCAGCCCGTCGAGCCGGACGGCGGGCCAGCCGCCGGTGAGCTCGCGCGGCGGGCGGTCGCCCTCCCAGGGCGCGGGCGCCTCGACGGTGCGCGGGCCGTCGGCCTCGCCGGGCGCCCGGGAGGACTGGGTGCGCAGCATGATCCGCTCGATGAGCATCTCGCCGTTGAGCTGCTCGGTGAGCTCGGCGCGCAGCCGGCCCACGTCGGCGCGCAGCTCGCCGAGCTGGGCCAGGTCGTCGCGCAGCGCGGAGAGGGCGGCGACGTCGGCCCGCAGCGCGTCGAGCTTGGCGACGTCGGCGCGCAGCGCGGTCAGCTGCGCCACGTCCTCGCGCAGGCCCGCCAGGCCGGCCAGCTCGGCCCGCAGGCCCGAGAGCGCCGGCAGGTCGGTGCCCAGCCGTGCGACGCGGGCCACCTCGTGCTTGAGCAGGCTGAGTTCGGCCAGCTCGGCGCGCAGCGCGGTCAGCTCCGCGGCCATCGACTCCTCGGCCTCGCGGCGCAGCTCGTGCTCGTACTCGCGGGACGCGAGGGCCGCGCGGTCGAGCTCCTGCTCGTAGCCCCGGCGGATCTCGTCCTCCCGCGCGGCGGCGGCCGCGGCCTCGGCGCGGCGGCGACCGGCCAGGAAGGCGGCGAGCACGAACGCCCAGGCGGCAGCGAGGACGGCGAGGCGGAGGTACTGCGGGTTGTCGGTCAGGAACACGACGGCGGTGGCCGCCGCGGCGAGCAGGAAACCGGTCACCAGCCCGGCGGTGCGCAGCGTCGGCCTGGGCAGGAGCCCACCGCCGCCGACCCGCCGAGGGGACCCCCAGGCGACGTCGTCGTCCCGGTCCCCCCGCATGGTGACAGCGTAGCGGCGGACGGTAGTCGGGGACGGGAGGACGACGACGGCGCGCAGCGGCGTCGGGCACAGTGGCCGCCATGTCGCTGTCGCTGCTGGACTGGCGCCGCCGGGTGACCGGCCTCTACGCCGCCGCCCGCGCGGCTCCCGACCCGGAGCGGGGCTGGCGGACCTGGCGGGACGGCCGCGACGAGCTGCTCGCCGGCCACCCGGACTCGCCGTTCGGCCCCGAGGCGCGGACGCGGTTCGGCGGGCTGCCCTTCACGCCGTACGACCCGGCCCTGCGGTTCGAGGCGGAGCTGCGACCGGCCGAGCCACAGCGCCTGCGGCTGCCCACCGGGGAGGGCGAGCTGCCGATGGACCGGCTCGGCACCGTCGCGCTCGGCGCGCTCGGGCCGGTCGACGTCTGGTGGCTCGGCGGCTACGGCGGCGGGGTGTTCGTGCCGCTGCGCGACGGCAGCGCGGGCCGGACGACCTACGGGGGCGGCCGCTACCTGCTGGACACGATCAAGGGCGCCGACCTCGGTGGCGCCGGCGGCCGGCTGGTGGTGGACCTGAACTTCGCCTACCACCCGTCGTGCACCTACGACCCGCGGTGGACCTGCCCCCTGGCGCCGGAGGGCAACCGCACCGCCGTCCCGGTCGAGGCCGGCGAGCAGCTACCCCCCGGCGGCTGGTACCGGTGACGTGCTGGAACGGCCCCCGTGCAGGGCCCCACCGCGAGCGTGCGAGCGGTGGGGGGCACGGGGGTCCTCCTACTGCTGGGCGAGAGCGCCGTCGGAGCTGAACACGAGACCGATCGAGACCTCGCCCTGCTGGATGGCCGCCTTGGTCAGCGGGCCACCGGCGTCGAGCGGGGTGAACTCGGCGAACTCCAGCCCGTAGGTGTCCTCGAGACCAGGCTGGCAGAACGGCCGCGTCGGGCACTCCGGCGGGCCACCCAGCACGAGCGAGCCGTCGCCGCAGGCCTCGGCCAGCTCCGAGAGCGTGGTGACGCCGAGCTCGTCGGCGAACGCCTGCGAGACGGCGAACGCGTTCTGGTCGGCCGCCTCGGAGGGCTCGCCGAAGGCCAGGCCCTGCTGGGTGGCCAGCGGGCCGAGCGCCTCGACCGTGGCGTCGACGTCGCCGCTGGCGACCGGCTCGGGGTCGGGGCCGTTGACCTGCACGTTGAGGGCCTCGGTCACCGTGGACAGGTACTCGGGGAAGGCCTGGATCTGGGTGCCCTCCTGCAGCGCCGGCAGGTACACGTCGCGGGCGCCGACCTCCTGCACCGACGCGGTGAACCCGGCCGAGGTGAGCACGCCGGCGTAGATGTTGGCCAGGATCGTCGACTCGGTGAAGTTCGCCCCGCCGACCACCACGGTCCCGCTGCCCTGCTCGAGGCCGTCGGTGACGCCGCTCTCCTCGACCCAGGCCGCGGCGACGTCCTCGGCGCTCTGCCGCTCGACGTCGACCGCCGCGTTCATCTCGATGAGGTCCTCGGTGGTCAGCGCCGCCGAGACCGCGTCGAGCGCCGGCAGCACCGCCGGGTTGGCCTCGGCGAACCGGGCGTTGACCGCCGGGATGACGTTGTCGGCGTTCTGCAGCTGCTGGTCGTCCTCGAGCACGACCAGCTGGTCGCCGGCGACCGGGGCGCAGGCGTCGCCGGAGGCCTCGCCACCCCCCTCCGAGCCGCCCCCGGTGCCGGAGGAGCCGGACTCCCCGCAGGCCGCCGTGGCCAGCACCGAGGCCAGCGCGAGTGGAACGAGGTACCGGGCACGCCGCTTCATGGCTCGCCGCCTTCTGTGTCCCGGGCGGCCGGGGTGTCGACCGCCACGCGTGTCTGGCGGGAGGTGTCCCGCGCCGGTCATCGAACCCCGGATATCCGCACCGAGGCAATGCGGTTTTGCAGGCTTTGTGGATCTGTTACGGGCGTCACAGGGGGACGCCGGACGCCGTCGGCTCGGGAGTGGCCGTGGCGACGCGGCGGCGCGGCGCGAAGGGCAGCCGCTTCTGGCCCGGGGTGACCGCCCACGAGACCGCCACCAGCAGCAGCTCGGTGAGCAGGGCCAGCCCGGCCACGAGGATGGCGCCGGCGACGACCTGGCCGTAGTCGCCCTGACCGAAGCCCAGGCTGATGATCCGGCCGAGCCCGCCGCCGCCGACGAGGGCGGCCAGGCCCGCGGTCGCGACGACCTGCACCGTCGCGGTGCGGATGCCGACCAGGAGCAGGGGCACCGCCAGCGGCAGCTCGGCGCGGGTGATCACCTGGCGGGTGTTCATCCCCATGGCCCGGGCCGCCTCGCGCACGTCGCGGTCGACCTCGCGGAACCCGACGTAGGCGTTGGTCAGGATCGGCGGGACGGCGAAGACGGCCAGCGCGATCGTCGTGGCCCGGTTGCCGAAGCCGATCGGCGTCACGGCGAAGATCGTGAGCAGGGCCAGGGTGGGCACGGCGCGGCTGACGTTGGACAGCGCGACGACGAAGCCGCCACCGCGGCCGCTGTGGCCGAGCGCGATCCCGATCGGCAGCCCGACCAGCATGGCCAGCAGCACCGCGACGACGGAGATGACGAGGTGCTCGACGAGCAGCTCGAGGACCCCGTTGGTCCGCGTCCAGTTGTACGGGTCGTTGAGGTAGACGAGGGCCCGCTCGAAGGCGTTCACGCGCGCACCCGCGACCAGGGCGTGACCACCCGCTCGACCCCGGCGAGCAGCAGGTCGGCGACCAGCGCGAGCAGCACGCAGCCGACCGCGCCGGTGACGATCTCCGCCCGGTAGAAGTTGGCGTTGAAGCCCCCGACGATGAGCTGCCCCAGCCCGCCGTGGCCCACGATCACGCCGACCGTGGCGAGGGCGACGGTGGAGACCGTGGCGATGCGCAGCCCCGCCATGAACGACGGCAGCGCCAGGGGGAGCTCGACCTGGACGAACATCCGCGCCGGCCCGTAGCCCATCCCGCGGGCCGCCTCCCGCACGTCGGCGGGGACGGCGAGCAGCCCGGCCAGGAAGTTCCGCACGAGGATGACCAGCGAGTAGAGCACCAGCCCGATCAGCACGGTGCTGAACGACAGCCCGGTGATCGGCGCGAGGACGGCGAACAGCGCCAGCGACGGGATCGTGTAGATGATCGTGGACAGCCCGAGCACCGGGCCGGCGAGCCAGCGGCTGCGCCGGGCCAGCAGGGCGAGCGGCAGCGCGATGAGCGCCCCGATCAGCACCGCCAGGACGGTGAGCCGCACGTGCTCGCCCAGGTACCGCAGAATGGACGACCAGTTGTCCACCACGTAGGAAGGGCTGAACCACGGGTTCGGGGCGGCATCGGCCGCCACCACCGCGCTCAGCACCGGGCGCTCACCTGGAAAGGCACCTCGTGGACGCTACTGCGCCCCCACCCCCCGGCGCGACGTCGTCGGCCGCGCCGACCGCGGGCGGCGGATCGGCCGAGGAGATCAGGCTCGAGGGCGTCAGCAAGGTCTACCCCGACGGGACCGTGGGCGTGGCGGAGCTGGACCTCACCTTCGCCGCCGGCGAGCTCACCGTCCTGGTCGGTCCGTCGGGGTGCGGCAAGACGACGACGATGAAGATGATCAACCGGATCATCGAGCCGACGACCGGCCGCATCCTGCTCGGCGGCGAGGACGTCACCCGCGTCGACCCCGACCGGCTCCGCCGCCGCATCGGCTACGTGATCCAGAACGTGGGGCTCTTCCCGCACCAGACCATCCGCACCAACGTCGCCACCGTGCCGCGGCTGCTCGGCTGGGACCGCCGCCGGACGCGGGAGCGGGTGGACGCGCTGCTCGACTCGGTGGGCCTCGACCCCGGCATCTACGGCGACCGCTACCCCGCGCAGCTCTCCGGCGGCCAGCGGCAGCGGGCCGGTGTCGCCCGGGCCCTGGCCGCCGACCCGCCGGTGCTCCTCATGGACGAGCCGTTCTCGGCCGTGGACCCCGTGGTGCGCGAGCGGCTGCAGTCGGAGTTCCTGCGGCTGCAGGCCGACGTCCGCAAGACGATCGTCTTCGTCACCCACGACATCGAGGAGGCCGTGCGCCTCGGCGACCGGATCGCGGTGATGAGCCAGGGCGGGCACGTCGAGCAGTTCGCCTCGCCCGCGGAGCTGCTGGGCAAGCCGGCCAGCGACTTCGTGGCCGACTTCGTCGGCGCCGACCGCGGGCTCAAGCGGCTGGCCGTCACCGGCATCGCGCTGGAGGACCTCGAGCAGCCGCCGGTGGTGCACGTCGCCGACGGGCTCGCCGACGCCCGCGCCGCTATGCAGCGGACCGGGGCGCGGTGGGCCGTCGTCCTCGACGACGCCGGCGACCTGCACGGCTGGTTGTCCGCCGAGCGCGCGGCCGGTGCCGGCACCGTGGCGACGGCGGCCAAGCGGATGGAGGCCTGGGTGCCGGTCGACGCGTCGCTGAAGACGGCGTTCTCGACGATGCTGCAGCTGGAGGCGGGCTGGGTGGCCGTGCTCGACGGCGACCGGTTCTGCGGCGTGCTCACCCCGGCGTCGCTGCACGCCGCGCTGCGCCGCTCGGTGGAGGGCGTCCAGCCGGAGACCGCCGGCGCGGTGTGATCGGACGGCCCCTCGGCAGGGGCCCGCGCCGAGCGTGCGAGGCGTGGGGGGCAGAGGGGTCCTCGCTCAGGCCCGGACGCCGCTGCCCGGACCGTCGTCGCCGCCGGGCGGGATCCGGCAGACCGACTCCAGCCACAGCCCGGCGCCGACCAGCGCCGCGGCCGAGACGACGCCCACGACGGCGGCCAGGGTGTCCCCGCCGGCTGCCTGCAGCGTGCCCACCTGCGAGGCCACGTGGGCGAGCACGCCGGCCCACACCCCCACGAAGACGGCGCCGACCCAGGCGCTGGCCTGGGCGAGGACGGCGAGGCGGGCGACCAGCATCGGCTCCACCGGCCGCACCGGCCCGCCGGGGCGCTCGGCCACCGCCTGCCCGCGCCGCTGCGCCGAGCGCGCCTCCCGCTCGGCGGCGAGGCGTGCCTTGAGCGTGCGCGCGCCGAGCACCTCGGCCACCGCGAGCACGCCCAGCGGGACGCCGAGCCACCAGTCCAGCGGCGGCAGGTCGCCGTAGAAGGTGCGCACCAGGAGCCAGGAGGCGACGGCCAGCCCCACCGCCGCGACGGCCAGGTCCCGCCGGTTCACCGGCCTCAACGGAGGTGCTCCCACTTCACGACGGCCTCGACGTCCTCCCGCGGGAGGGCGGCGACGACGTCGGCCACGCTGCCGTGGCCGGGCAGCTGCGCGGTGGGGTCGAGGGTCAGCCAGGGCACCAGCACGAACGCCCGCTCGTGCGCCCGCGGGTGGGGCAGGGTCAGCGCGGGGTCGTCGGAGACCACCGGCACGCCGTCGTCCCCGGTGACCGTGACGACGTCGACGTCGAGCGTGCGGGCGCCCCACCGGACCTCGCGGGTCCGCCCGGCGGCCTGCTCCAGCTCGTGCGCCAGCGCGAGCCAGCCGGCGGCGTCGCGCGGGCCGCGGACCACGGCGATCGCGTTGAGGTACGGCGGCTGCTCGACCGGCCCCCACGGCGGGGTCTCGTAGAGCACCGAGCGGGCCACCAGGCCCTCGTCCTGGAGCGCGGTGAAGGCGGCGCGCAGCGTGCCGGCCCGGTCGCCGAGGTTGGCGCCCAGCGACAGGACCGCGCGGCTCACCGGCGCTCGCGGCGGATCGCCACCGTGACGTCGTCGAACGGCACGCCGAGGTCGGCGTCGGGCTTGTGCACGGTGATCTCGACGGCGTCGACCAGCGCGTCGGCGAGGCAGACGTCGGCCAGCCGCTGGGCCAGCGTCTCGAGCAGGTCCACCGGCTCGCCGGTGAGGACGGCGTGCAGCTCCTGCGCGAGCTCGGCGTAGTTGACCGTCTTCCCCAGGTCGTCACCGGCGGCGGCCGGCGCGGTGTCCAGCTCCAGGACGGCGTCGACGCGGAAGGTCTGCCCGCGCTCGCGCTCCCAGTCGTAGACGCCGTGGTGGGCGTGCGCGGAGAGGCCGGTGACGGTGATGCGGTCGGGGCGGCGGGGCGGGTGGGCGTCAGCCACGGCGGCGGGCCTCCCGCACGGCGGCGACGGTGCGCACGGCGTCCACCGAGGCGGCGGCGTCGTGCACGCGCACGCCCCAGGCGCCGGCCTCGGCGGCGAGCACGGTGGTGGCCAGGGTGGCCGCGTCCCGCTGCTCGGCCGGGCGCGGCTCGCCGTCGGGACCGGCCAGGAGGCGGCCGAGGAAGGTCTTGCGGGAGGCGCCGACCAGCACCGGCAGGCCCAGCCCGACGACGCGGTCCAGCCCGGCGAGCAGCGCCCAGTTGTGCGGGGCGTTCTTGGCGAAGCCGAGCCCGGGGTCGAGGACCAGCTGGCCGGGCGCCACCCCGGCGGCGACGACGTCCTCCACCCGGGCGGTGAGCTCGGCGCAGACCTCGGTGACCACGTCGCCGTACTGCGCGGCCGCGTACATCTGCCGGCTGTGGCCGCGCCAGTGCATGAGCACCCACGGCACGCCGGCGTCGGCGACCAGCTTGGCCATGCCCGAGTCGGCCAGGCCGCCGCTCACGTCGTTGACCAGCACCGCGCCGGCGTCGAGGGCGACCTCGGCGACCTCGGCGCGGGTGGTGTCGACGCTGACCCGCGCGCCCTCGGCGGCGAGGTCGGCGATCACCGGCAGGATGCGCCGGCACTCCTCGGCGGCGTCCACGCGGTCGGCGCCGGGGCGGGTGGACTCCCCGCCCACGTCGACGTAGTCGGCGCCGGCGGCGTGCATGGCCAGGCCGTGGGCGACGGCGGAGTCGTGGTCGGCGAAGCAGCCGCCGTCGGAGAAGCTGTCCGGGGTGACGTTGAGGACCCCCATCACCACGCAGCGGCCGGGGTGCGGGAGCTCGGTGCGGCTCACCGGCCCAGGACGAGGCTCATCGCCTCGCTGCGCGTCGCCGGGTTCTCCCGGAAGATGCCCCGCACCGCCGAGGTGACGGTGCGCGACCCGGGCTTGCGGATGCCGCGCATGGCCATGCACAGGTGCTCGGCCTCGATGACCACCAGCACGCCGCGCGGCTTGAGGACGTCGGACAGCGCGTCGGCGATCTGCGAGGTCATCCGCTCCTGCACCTGCGGACGCCGGGCGTAGACCTCGACCAGCCGGGCCAGCTTGGACAGCCCGGTGACCCGGCCGTCGTCCCCGGGGATGTAGCCGATGTGCGCGATCCCGTGGAACGGCACCAGGTGGTGCTCGCAGGTCGAGTACATGGGGATGTCCTTGACCAGCACCAGCTCGTCGTGGTCCTCGTCGAAGGTGGTCGCGAGGACCTCGCCGGGGTCCTGCCAGAGGCCGGCGAAGATCTCGGTGTAGGCCCGGGCCACCCGGGCGGGGGTGTCCTTGAGCCCGGGACGGTCGGGGTCCTCCCCCACGGCGATGAGCAGCTCCCGGACGGCGGCCTCGGCGCGCGGCCGGTCGACGCCCCGGACCGCGCTGCCGATGCCGCCGTGCCTGTCCTCCGTCATCGCTGGACGGGGGCGCCCACGTCACCTACCGGTGTGTCGCCGCTGACGTGGCCGTTCCCGTTCTGCTCCGCCCGCTCCGCCGGGGTGAGCACCGGCGGCTGGTCGGACGGCGTGCGCTTCCCGAAACCGTTGTACGGGGCGAGCGAGGGACGCTTGGTGACCGGCGCGCAGATGCGGGCCATGTCCTCCTTGGACAGCGTCTCCTTCTCCATCAGCTCGAGCACGAGGTTGTCGAGCACCTGGCGGTACTCGACGAGGATCTCCCACGCCTCGTCGTGCGCGGCCTCGATCAGCGCACGCACCTCGGAGTCGATGTCGGCGGCGACGGCCTCGGAGTAGTCCGGGTGCCCACCCATGTCGCGGCCGAGGAACGGCTCGGAGTCGTCCCGGCCGTACTTCACCGCGCCGAGCTTGGCGCTCATGCCGTACTGGGTGACCATCGCCCGGGCCATCGCGGTGGCCTTCTCGATGTCGTTGCCCGCGCCGGTGGTCGGCTCGTGGAACACCAGCTCCTCGGCCGCCCGGCCGCCCAGCGCGTAGGCGAGGGTGTCGATCATCTCCGAGCGGGTCTGGGTGTACTTGTCCTCGGTCGGCAGCACCAGCGTGTGCCCCAGGGAGCGGCCGCGCGGCAGGATCGTCACCTTGTGCACCGGGTCCAGGTTGGGCAGCGCGTGCGCCACGAGGGCGTGCCCGCCCTCGTGGTAGGCGGTGACCTTCTTCTCCTTCTCGCTCATCGCCCGGGTCTTGCGCTCCGGGCCGGCGATGACGCGGTCGATCGCCTCCTCGAGCGTCGGGTCGGTGATGACCGAGCCGTTGGTGCGGGCGGTGAGCAGCGCCGCCTCGTTGAGCACGTTGGCCAGGTCGGCACCGGTGAAGCCGGGGGTGCGCCGGGCGACGGTCTCGAGGTCGACGTCGGGGGCGAGCGGCTTGCCCTTGGCGTGGACGGCGAGGATCTGCTTGCGGCCCTCCAGGTCGGGCCGGTCGACGGCGATCTGCCGGTCGAAGCGGCCCGGGCGCAGCAGCGCGGGGTCGAGGATGTCGGGCCGGTTCGTCGCGGCGATCATGATCACGCCGCCCTTGACGTCGAAGCCGTCCATCTCGACGAGCATCTGGTTGAGGGTCTGCTCGCGCTCGTCGTGCCCGCCGCCCATGCCGGCGCCGCGGTGCCGGCCGACGGCGTCGATCTCGTCGACGAAGATGATCGCCGGGGCGTTCTGCTTGGCCTGCTCGAACAGGTCGCGGACCCGGCTGGCGCCGACGCCGACGAACATCTCGACGAAGTCCGAGCCGGAGATCGAGAAGAACGGCACGCCGGCCTCGCCGGCCACCGCGCGGGCGAGGAGGGTCTTGCCGGTCCCGGGCGGGCCGAACAGCAGCACGCCCTTGGGGATCTTCGCGCCGACGGCCTGGAACTTGACCGGGTTCTGCAGGAAGTCCTTGATCTCGTGGAGCTCCTCGACGGCCTCGTCGGCGCCGGCGACGTCGGCGAACGTCGTCTTCGGGGTGTCCTTGCTGACCACCTTGGCCTTGGACTTGCCGAAGGCCATGACGCCCCGGCCGCCGCCCTGCATCGAGTTGAACAGCCAGAACAGCAGCAGGAGGAGGATCACGAAGGGCAGGAAGCTGACCAGGATGGAGACGAAGACGCTCTCCTGGGTCACGTTCGTGGTGAAGCTGACCCCGTCGCCGTTGCCGTCACCGGTGCCCGACACCAGGTCGTAGATGTCGTCGGAGGCACCGATCGGGTAGGACGCGCTGATCTTCGTGGAGCCGTCGACCGCGTTGCGCAGGTCGAGGTCGAGCGTCTGCTCCTTGTCGTTGATCGTCGCCGACTCGACGTTGCCGCTGGAGAACTGCTCCAGCGCGGTGGAGGTGCGCACCTCGGTGTAGCCGCCGTCGCCGCGGAACAGGGACGAGAACGCGACCGCCAGCAGGACGACGAGCACGACCCAGAACCACACGGAGCGGAAGATCTTCTTACGTTCCATACCGAGACCGGGCGGCCGGGTGCCCGGCTACCCGTCGACCCTCCTGATCGTCCGGGGACGCCGCCGGCGACCCGGGCGGGCACCCCGGCGCACGGCTCGGCGTCGTCGGGTCCGACGGTACACCGGGGACGCTGCGCAAAACCTGGTCGCGGGCCGTGCATCGCCTGAACTTGACCCGGGAGGAGGAACGCGCTAGCCGGAGTAGACCTCCGGGCGCAGCGTGGCGATGTAGGACAGGTCGCGGTAGCGCTCCGCGTAGTCCAGGCCGTAGCCGATGACGAACTCGTTGGGGATGTCGAAGCCGACGTACTTCACCGGCACCTCCACCTTCACCGCGTCGGGCTTGCGCAGCAGCGCGCAGACCTCCAGCGAGGCCGGCTGGCGGCCGCCGAGGTTCTTGAGCAGCCAGGACAGCGTCAGGCCGGAGTCGATGATGTCCTCGAGCACGAGCACGTGCTTGCCGGCGATGTCGCGGTCGAGGTCCTTGAGGATGCGGACGACGCCGGAGGAGCTGGTGGACGAGCCGTAGGAGGAGACGGCCATGAACTCCATCTGCGTCGGCAGCCGCAGAGCCCGCGCGAAGTCGCTCATGAACAGGACGGCGCCCTTGAGCACGCCGACCAGCAGGACCTCCCGGCCGGCGTAGTCCGCGGCCACCTGCTCGGCCAGCTCGACGATCTTCTCCTGGATCTGCTCCTCGGTGAGCAGGACGTGGTCGATGTCGGGGCCGTAGCCGTGGTCGTTCCCCAGCGGTGCGGGGGCGGAGGCGGGCTTCGTCACGGACGGTGCTCCTCGGGAGGGTGCGGGCGAGCGCCTCCGCCGGTGCCCGGAGCGCGCAGCACCAGCCTGCCAGACGCCCGGACGACGCCCGCACCGCCGGGTAGGTCGACCCGTCCCTGCCCGCGCCAGGCCACCAGCAGCGCGTCCACCGCGTGCAGGTGGACCGCCTGCAGGTCGGGCACCCCGCCCGTCAGCAGCCAGCCGCGCAGCACCCGGCGGCGCAGCGCTGCCGGCAGCGCGGCCGCGCCGTGCGCGTCCAGGCCGTCCGGTCCGGTGAGCCGGGCGCCCTCGGCGGCGGCGAGCGCGTCGAGGGCGTCGAGGTCCTCGCGCAGCAGCGCGGCGGTGCGGGCCAGCGCCGGTGCCACGCCGCCGCCGAGGACCTCCTCCAGCAGCGGCAGCGCCTCGCCGCGCAGCCGGGCGCGCGTGTACGCGGGGTCGGTGTTCCACGGGTCGTCCCACACCGGCAGGCCCTGGTCGGCGCAGGCCTGCCGGGTCGTGGCGCGGCGGACGCCGAGCAGCGGCCGCCACCAGATCCCCTTCTGCTCCACCATCCCGGCGACCGAGCGCGGCCCCGAGCCGCGGCCGAGCCCGAGCAGCACCGACTCGGCCTGGTCGTCGAGCGTGTGCCCGAGGGCGACGCGGGCGCCGTGCTCGGCCGCGGCCGAGGCGAGGGCCGCCTGCCGGGCGGTCCGGGCGGCCGCCTCCGGTCCGCCGTCCGTCCCGACGGCCACGGGCAGGACGGCGACCGGCTCGAGGCCCAGCTTGCGCAGCAGGTCCGCGGTGGCGGCCGCGCGCTCGGCCGAGCCGGCCTGCAGCCCGTGGTCGACGGTCACCGCGCCGGCCGGGACGCCGGCGCGGGGCGCCTCGAAGGCGATCGCGGCGGCGAGGGCGACGGAGTCAGCTCCTCCGCTGCACGCCACGAGCACCGGCTCCGTCGAGCGGGTCAGCCCGGGCCGGACGGCCGTGCGCAGCTGCGCGACCGCCGGGCTCGGGCCGCTCACGGGCGCCTCAGGCGGTGATCGCGGGGCGACCGAACACCCGGTCGACCCACTTCTGCGGCGCGGTGAGCTCGTCGATCAGCGGGAGGTTGGCCGGGCCCTCCCACACGCGGTTGAACCCGTCCATGCCGACGAGGTCGACCACGCCGCCGACGAACGTGCGGCCGTCGGCGTACTGCTTCATCTTCTGCTCCAGGCCGAGCAGCCGGCGCAGCACGCGGTCGAACGGGCCGCGGCCCTTGCGCCGCTGCGCGAACCGCTTGCGCAGGGTCGTCACGGAGGGGACGACGTCGGGGCCGACGCCGTCCATGACGTACTCGGCGTGCCCCTCCACCAGGCTCATCACGGCGGTCACCCGGTCGAGGACGGCGCGCTGGCGCGGGTCGCGGACCAGGGCGAGCAGCCCCTCGCTCTCGCCGTCCCCACCCCGGACGGCGTCGCCCAGGCTCCTGAGCACGTCGGTGAGCCGCTCGCGGAGCACCTCGGGGGTGAGGTCGGTGGCCTCGACGAACTCGCCGATCTGCTCCTCCAGGTGCCCCTGGAGCCAGGGCACGCCGGTGAACTGCAGCTGGTGGGTGACCTCGTGCAGGCACACCCACAGCCGGAAGTCGCTCGGGTCGACGCCGAGCTTGCGCTCGGCGTCGACGATGTTCGGCGCGACGAGCAGCAGCCGGCCGCCGGTGCCGAAGACCTCGTACTGGCCGAGCACGCGCGAGGAGAGGAAGGCGAGGATCCCGCCGGCCTGCACGCCGGTGGCCCGCGAGCCGATCGCGGTCGCGATCGGGCCGGGGCGGGTGCCCTGCTTCTCGGTGAGGGCGTCGACCAGCGGGTCGAGCAGCGCCTTCATGCCGGCGGTGTTCGCGTCGATCCAGCCCGGCCGGTCGACGACGGCGACCTCCGGCAGCGGGCCGCCCGCCGCGGGCTTGAGCCCGGTCAGGCCCTCGACGTGCGCGACGGCGGTGCGCGCCGCCTCGTGCAGCTCCCGGACGACGGCGGCGGCCTCCTCCCGGGTGGTCTCGGGACCGGGGCCGACCAGCTTGCGGGCGGTTCGACCGGCGAGGTCCCAGTCGACCATCGAGGAAGGGCTCGTCATCGCCTCAACGTACGCGCTGGAGCCGACGGGCTCCCGTCAGCCGCAGCCGCAGGCCGCGAGGGCGGTGGCGATCCGGTCCAGCGCGGCCTCGGCGCTGGGGACGCTGCCGGTGGCGGCGTCGGCCAGGACGGCGAAGGTCAGCAGCCGGCCGTCCTCGGTGACGACCGTCCCGGCCAGGCCGTTGACGCCCTGCAGGGTGCCGGTCTTGGCCCGCACCGCGCCGGGCGCCGTCGCGGGGTCGTCGTCCCCGCGGTCGGCGAGGGTGCCGTCCCAGCCGGCGACGGCGAGCCCGGACAGGACGGGGCCGGCCTCGGCCAGCGTGCCGTCGACGACGTCGGTGAGCAGCGCGGTCAGCAGGCCGACCGGGAGGCGGTCCAGCTGGGAGAGCCCGCTGCCGTCGGAGAGCTCGACGCCGGTGACGTCGACACCGGCGTCCCGCAGCGCACCGATCACGGCCTCGGCCGAGCCCTCGAAGCTGGCGGGCAGGTCGCGGGCGAGCGCCACCTGCCGGGCCAGCGCCTCGGCGAGCATGTTGTCCGACGCCGACAGCGCCTGCTCGACCAGGCGTGCGATCGGCGCCGACCGCACCGTGCCCAGGACCTGGGCGCCCTCGGGGGCCTGGCCGAGCACGATGCCCGCGCCCGGGGCGCCGAGCGCGTCGGCGAGGGCCGCCCCGGCGTCGAGGCCGGGCTGGCCGCTGCGGGCGTCGGAGCCCGGCGCCACCCGCGCGCCGTCGACGGCGGTGGCGGTGACCGGGGCGGCGTAGCTGGACGGGGCGTCGCCGGCCGCCCAGCCGCTGGCGGTGAGCGGGCCGCTGTAGAGGGAGTTGTCGACCACGACGCTGGTGACCGCCGTGCCGGCGGGCAGCGCGCCCAGCACCTGCGCGGCCAGGTCGGCCATCGTGGGCGCGCCGGGGTAGCTCTGCGACGGGGCCGTGCGCGACAGCGTCGGGTCGCCGCCGCCGACGAGGACGACCTCACCGGGGGCGGCGCCGGCGACGACCCGCGTCTCGAGGGTGTCGGACGGGTCGAGGGTGGTGAGCGCGGCGACGGCGGTGAGCAGCTTGGCGGTGCTGGCGGGGATCGAGGGCGAGCCGGGGTCCTGGGCGAACAGGCTCGTGCCGGTGGCCGCGTCGACGACCTCGACCGAGACGCCGGTGCCCAGCGCCGGGTCGGCCAGCAGCGGCGCGAGGGTCGCCGACAGCGCGGCCGGGTCGGGCGCCGGGGCGTCGGCGGAGAGCTCGGGGAGGACCGGCGCGCCCTGCCCGAGCTCGGGCAGCACGGCCGACGCCGCGGCCTCGGCGACGGCCGAGGAGGGTGCGTCGTCGCGGACGACGACGAGGAGCGTCGCGACCACCGCGGCGATCAGGACGACGACGCCCGCACCGGCCAGGATCAGCCGGCGACGGAACCTCGAGTAGTTCGCCGTGACGACCGTCGAACCGCTCGACGCGATGGTGCCCACCCCCCACAGGGACCCTGCGTCGAATCCACCGGGTCGCCGTGGGACACACTAACTGCCGTGCAGTTCGACGTGACGATCGAAATACCGAAGGGCCAGCGGAACAAGTACGAGCTGGACCATGCCACCGGACGCATCCGGCTCGACCGGATGCTGTTCACCTCGACCCGCTACCCGGCGGACTACGGATACATCGAGAACACCCTGGGCATGGACGGCGACCCGCTCGACGCCCTGGTGATCCTCGACGAGCCCACGTTCCCGGGCTGCCTGATCACCTGCCGCGCGATCGGGATGTTCCGGATGACCGACGAGAAGGGCGGGGACGACAAGGTCCTCTGCGTGCCGGCCACCGACCCGCGCATGGCCCACCTCACCGACATCAGCGAGGTCCCCGAGTTCGACCGGCTGGAGATCCAGCACTTCTTCGAGACCTACAAGGACCTCGAGCCGGGCAAGTCGGTGGAGGGTGCCGAGTGGGTGGACCGGACGGCCGCCGAGGAGGAGATCCGCAACTCCCTCGAGCGCGCCGAGAAGGAGGGCTACCACACCTGAGCCGGCCGGCCCGGCCACCCGGGCCGCGCCGCGAGCACCTCCGACGTCGGCACCCACCGGCTCGCGCCGCGTGGCTGCCGCCGTCGTGCTGCTCGGGGGCTCAGCGGCGCGCGTCGTGCAGGACGACGGTGACGAAGCCGAGCTGACCGCGGTAGCCCTCCAGCCACTCGCGGCGGTGGGCGTCGGCCAGCCGGAGGGCGTCCTCCCGGTCGGTGGGGTCGGCCTCCTCGACCGCCCACGCCGTGAGGGCGCCGGTCCACGACCACTCGTAGCGGTCCCACTCGGCCGCGGTGCTGAGGTGGCCGAACCCCGGCTCGAAGCCGTGCTCGCGCGCGGTGCGCAGCAGGTCGCCGATGGCGGGCAGCTCGCCGGGCTCGGCGCCGAGGGCGGCCAGCGCCTGCGGCGCCGGGGGCGTCTCCCAGAAGCCGTCGCCGAGCAGCAGGCGCCCGCCGGGCACCAGGTGCCGGCGGACGGCGTCCAGCGTCGGCCCGAGGCCGCCGAAGGCGTGCGTGGCGCCGATGCAGAGGACGGCGTCCGCGGGGTCGCCGTCCCACGCCGCCGCGTCGCCGTGCTGCCAGGTGACCCGGTCGGCCACTCCCCGCCCGGCCGCCGTGGCACGGGCCTGGTCGAGGGCGACCGCGGAGGTGTCGACGCCGGTCCCGGTGGCCGTCGCCGCGCGCTCGAGGGCGGCGCACAGCCAGTGGCCGAGCCCGCAGCCGAGGTCGAGCACCCGCCCGCCGTCGGGGACGCCGAGCCGGCCGAGCAGCAGCGCGACGTTCTCGTCGGAGACGGGGGCGGCGATCGGGTGCCAGCGGTGCGCGATGGCGCTGGCCAGGGCTCTGTCCACCGGCGCATCCTGCCAGCGGCGCGCGGCGGGACGCCGGAGCGGGGAGAGCCGCCTGTCGGAATCGAACCGACGACCTTCTCATTACGAGTGAGATGCTCTACCGACTGAGCTAAGGCGGCGGACGTGCGGGCCCGAGCTTACGGCACCGGCGCGGCCGTCCCGCGCAGGGGCGCGGGTCAGGACGCGGGGAGCCGCAGCGCGACGGTCAGCGCCTCCAGCGCCACCTGCGGTTTCACGTTCTGCTCCAGCGCCCGGCGGCAGGCGAGGATCGCGTCGATGCGGCGCAGCGCCCCCTCCGCGCCGATGCGGGCGGCGAGCTCCTCGGCGTCGGCGCGGCGGTCGGGGTGGTTGAGCGACGGCGCCTGGCCGGCGCCGGCGGCGAGCACCAGCGCGTCGCGGTAGAGCCCGGCGAGGTCGACCAGCGCCCGGTCCAGCGAGTCGCGGCCCAGGCGGGTGGCCCGCGACTTCTGCTTCTTCTCCAGCTCCTTGAGCACGCCGGCGCCGCGGCTGGCGGCGGCGACGCCCGGCCCCCGGGCCCCCACGCCGAGGCTGGCCTTGACCGCCTCGGTCTCGACGCCGTCGAGCGCGGCGGCCGCCTCGTCGGCCTCCTCCTTGGCGGAGCTGACCAGGTCGTCGGCGGCGTCCAGGCAGGCGGCCAGCGAGACCAGCCGCAGCGGGACGTCCAGCACGGCCTTGCGGGCCAGCCGGGCGGCCTCGTCGCGGGCCAGCCGCCGGGCGCGGCCCACGTGCCCGCCGGCCGCCGCGGCCGACCACGCGGCCAGCGGCGGGTCGACGCCGTCCCGCCGCACCAGCACGTCGGCGACGGCGTCCACCGGCGGCGTGCGCAGGCCGACCACGCGGCACCGGGAGCGGATGGTGACGCTCACGTCGTCGGGGTGCAGGCTCGGCGCGCAGAGCAGGAAGACCGTGCGCGCGGGCGGCTCCTCGAGCATCTTGAGCACGGTGTTCGACGCCTGCTCGGTCATCCGGTCGGCGTCCTCGACCAGCACGATCTGCCAGCGCCCCTGCGACGGCGCCCGGCCGGCGATGCGCACGATCTCGCGGACCTCGGCGACGCCGATGGACAGCCCCTCGGGCACCACGGTCTGCACGTCGGCGTGCGTGCCGGCCAGCACGGTGCGGCAGGCGTGGCAGTGCCCGCAGCCGCCGTCGGGGCACTGCAGCGCGGCGGCGAAGGCGCGCGCGGCCACGCTGCGCCCGGAGCCGGGCGGGCCGGTGAACAGCCAGGCGTGGGTCATCGCGGCCGGGTCGGCGACGGCGGCCTGCAGCTCCGCGACGACGGCGGTCTGGCCGACGACCCTCGCCCAGACGTCCTCGGCGACGACGGCCCCGCTCACGGGTGCAGCTGGGGGGTCGAGCCGGTCTGGGCGTGCGGGTGGTGCGCGCCGGCGGCGTGCTCGACGGCGTCGGCCCGCGGACGCAGCCGCGGGTCCTCGGGCAGCTTCTGCAGCTCCACCCCGGAGAGCAGCTCGGCCACCTTCACGCGGATCGCGGCGGCCAGCTCGTCGGGCGCGCGGGTGGCGTCGAGCACCAGGTAGCGGTCGGGCTCGGCCTCGGCCAGCGCCCGGAAGGTCTGCCGCACCCGCTGGTGGAAGTCCAGCGACTCGGACTCGAGGCGGTCCGCGGCGGCCCGTCCACGGGCCCGCGCCAGGCCCACCTCGGGCGGCAGGTCGAGCAGCACGGTCAGGTCGGGCACGAGCCCCTGGGTCGCCCAGCGGGACAGACCGCGGACGTCCTCCAGCGGGATGGTGCGCCCGGCCCCCTGGTACGCCAGCGAGCTGTCGACGAACCGGTCGGTGATCACCACCTCGCCGGCGTCGAGCGCGGGCCGCAGCACGTCGTGCACGTGCTGGGCGCGGTCGGCGGCGTAGAGCAGCGCCTCCGACCGCGGCGAGATGCCGGTGTGGGCGCGGTCGAGCACGATCGAGCGGATGCCGGCCCCCGAGGGCGTCGCGCCGGGCTCGAAGGTGGCCCGGGCCACCAGCCCCTCGTGCGTCAGCCACTCCTGGAGGCGGCGGACCTGCGTCGACTTGCCGGCGCCCTCGCCACCCTCGAACGCGATGAGCACGCCGCCCTTGGCCAGGCGGCGGCGGGCGGTGGTGTCGCGGCGCAGCGCGGTGACGACGTCGGCGACCAGCGGCACCGGCCGGCCGTCGTCCATCTGCCGGTAGGCGACCACCCCGACCAGGGCGGCCAGCAGCCCGGCGACGAACAGCATGATCCGGTCGCCGGTGATCTCGAACTCGACCGGCCCGAGGTCGACGCCGTGGCGGCCGAACAGGCCGACCCCGAAGGGCACCACGGCGAGGCTCAGGATGAGCGCGGCCCGCACGAGCGACTGGACGAGGGCGAACGTGCGGCCGCGGACGGCGTCGTCGACCTCCGTGCCGAGCAGGGTGAACCCGGCCAGGTAGGCGATGCCGGCGAAGAAGCCCATGAGGACGACGAGCAGCAGCGCGATCCACAGCGTGAAGGTCCACGCGAGCAGCAGCACGACCAGCCCGGCGCCGACGATCGCGACGCCGAAGAGCCGCTCGCGGGAGAGGTCGCGGGCGATGCTCGGGCCGATGCCGATGCCCAGGCCCAGCCCGATGAAGACGGCGCCGAACAGCAGGCCGTAGGCGGCCTCACCGCCGCCCAGGGAGGCGGCGAACGCCTGCGCGGTGGCGATGACCACGCCGGCGGCGACGAAGGCCCCGGTGATGCCGATGACCAGGCCGCGGACCAGCGGGGTGTGCCCGGCGAAGGAGAAGCCGTGCTTCAGCGAGCCGAGGAAGCTCTCCCTCTGGACGACGGCGCCCTCCTCCCGGCGGCCGCTGATCGAGGGCAGGTTCCAGATCACGACCGCCGCGACCAGGAACGTCAGGGCGTTGAGGTACAGCGCGAGGTCGGTCTCGTCGAGCCACGGCAGCGGCGAGGTCATCGACCCGCCGAGGGTGGTGAGCAGCGCGAACACGATCGCCGCGGCCACGGGGGTGAGCCCGTAGGTGGTGACCAGCGAGAGCTGGTTGGCCGGCTCGATCTGGTCCTTGCGGAGCATGTTCGGGACCGCGGCGTCCTTCGCCGGGATCCAGAACATGCTCAGCGCCTCGATGACGAACTGGGCGACGAACAGCCAGATCAGGTTGTCGACGATCGGGATCGAGGCGAACAGGCCGAACCGCAGGATGTCGGTGACGACCATCGTCTTGCGCCGGTCGAACCGGTCGGCGAATGCCCCGGCCAGCGGGCCGAGCACGATCGTCGGCAGCAGCCGGAACAGCAGCACCGCGCCGAGCGCGAAGTTCTGCCCGGCGAAGCTGTCGACCAGCGAGGTCGCGGTGGCCGTGATGGCCAGCAGGCCCAGCCAGTCGCCGAAGCTGGAGAGCGCCATCGACTCCCACAGCCGGCGGAAGTCCCGCACCCGCAGGACGGCGCGGATCTTGGCGAACAGCCCGAGGGCGTCGCCGCCCAGGTCGTCGGGGGCGGCGTCGCGGGCGGTCTGCGCGGCACCGGGAGCAACCTGGCCCGCCGTGGTGTCCAGGTCCGCCAGCGGCATCGGCGCGTCCGCGGGCACGGGTGTGCCGCCGGGCGGCAGACCGTCCGGGGGGACGACGGTCCGCTCGTCCGGCTGCGCGGGCGGCTCGTCGCCGGGCGGCGGCGCCGGGAGGGGCGGATCGGACCTGATCGGGGGGCTCCCGGTGGGTGTCGAGGTGGGCGGAGCTGGCCCTGGGCCGCCTCACGGTACCGGGCGGCGGCGACCGTTCCGGGTACTTCGCGCCTCCGACGGGGCGTCGGACGGCGTTAGGTTCGGCACGGTGGACGCCTCTCCGCCGGCCGGCCCCGGCACCTGGGATCCCGCCGCCTACCTGCGGTTCGCCGGTGAGCGGGCCCGTCCGTTCGCCGAGCTGCTGGCCCGGGTGCGGTCGGAGCGGCCGCGCGAGGTCGTCGACCTGGGGTGCGGCGAGGGGGCGCTCACGGCGTCTCTGGCCCGCCGCTGGCCGGCCGCCCGGATCACCGGGATCGACTCCTCCCCCGAGATGCTCGCCGCCGCGTCGGCGCACGCCGTCGGCGGTCGGGTCCGCTTCGCGCTCGGCGACGTGCGGGAGTGGACGCCGGACGCCCCGGTCGACGTCCTGCTGAGCAACGCCGTCCTGCACTGGGTGCCCGGGCACGAGGGTCTGCTGGCCGCCTGGGCGGGGCTGCTGGCACCGGGCGGGGAGCTGGCGGTGCAGGTGCCCGGCAACTTCCGCGCACCGACGCACACCCTGCTCGCCGGGCTGTGCGCCGACCCGCGGTGGGCCGCCCGGGTGGCCGACGTCGCGCCCCGGCCGGACGCCGTCCTCGACCCCACCGCCTACCTGGAGGTGCTCACCGCCGCGGGGCTGGCGTCCGACGTCTGGGAGACGACGTACCTGCACGTGCTCCAGGGCGCCGATCCCGTGCTGGGCTGGGTGCGCAGCACCGTGCTGCGACCGGTGCTGGGCCGGCTGGACGACGGGTCGGCGGCCGCGCTCACCGCGGAGTACGCCGCCGCGCTGCGGTCGGCCTACCCGCGGCGGCCGGACGGGACGACGGTGCTGCCCTTCCGGCGGGTGTTCATGGTCGGCCGCCGTCCGGAAAGTACTTGACGCTCAGGAAAGTACTTGCCATGCTCTCGTCACCGACGTCAGGAGGCGACCGTGTCCGTCCCCACCCCCGAGGCCGCCGCGGCCCGGCTCGCCGAGGCCGACCGCGCCGCCGACCGGGTCCGCCGGGAGACCGGCCCGGCCACGGCCGGCTTCCTGACCACGCTCGGCCTGGCCAGCGCCGGCTACTTCGTCGCGCAGCCGCTCGCCGGGTCCGACCGGGGGATCGCCGCCGCGACGGTGGTCTTCGTGGCGGCCGTGGCCGGCGCGGTCTGGACGCTCGTGGCGGCCCGCCGCTCGGCCCCACCGGGGTTCTCCCACCGCTTCGGCCTGACGATGGGCGCCTGGGCGGCGGTCTTCGCCGTCGGCCTGGCCGTCGGCCGGACGGCGCTGCCGGAGGCCTGGCCGTTCTGGCTGGCCGGTGCGCTGCTGGTCGCCGCTCCCTGCCTGGTGGGCGCCTGGCGGGAGCTGCCGCGGTGAGCGGCCCGCCCGGCCACCCCCGGCACGCCCTCGACGAGCACATCCACGCCCCGGTGCGGTTCTCGGTGGTGGCCACGCTGGCGGCCACGGAGGAGGCGGAGTTCGGGTTCGTGCGGGACGGCGTGCAGATCAGCGACTCGCTGCTGTCGAAGACGGTGAGCAGCCTGGAGCAGGCCGGCTACGTCGAGGTCCGCAAGGGCTACCTGGGCAAGCGCCCGCGGACCTGGCTGCGCCTGAGCGCCGCCGGCCGGGCGGCGTTCGAGGCCCACGTGGCGGCCCTGCGGGCGATCGCCGAGGGGGCCGCCCCGCCGGTCAGCCGGGGATGAGCCGGTGCGCCGCCGTGCGGTACGGCAGCTCCAGCACGTCGCGCCCGCGGGTGTCGGGATGGGTGGCGAGCAGGTGCCGCACGCGGTCGAGGAAGGCCTCGCGGGCCGCGGGCTCCCGGGTGGCCACGTAGCTGCGGGTGCCGATCCCCCGGACGACGTCCTCGGGCGTCGACCGCTGCACCCAGCTCGACCCGGCGGAGGTCACGGTGGCCGGCAGCGCCGCGGCGAACTCCGCCACCACGGTCTGGTCGGCCTCGTGGCCGCGGGCCTCGCCGGCGAGCAGCTCCCCCAGGGCGGCGACCCACGGCACGCGTTCGTCGCGGGTGTTCCAGATCAGCCCCACGACCCCGCCGGGGCGCAGGACCCGGCGCAGCTCCGCGGCGGCCGGGACCGGGTCGAACCAGTGCGCGGCCTGCCCGGCGACGACGGCGTCGACGTCGCGGTCGGGCAGGGGGACCACCTCCGCCGAGCCGACCAGCGCGGCGACGTCGGGCAGCCGGGCGGTCAGCTGCGCCAGCATCTCCGCCGACGGGTCGACGGCGACGACCTCGTGCCCGGCCGCGACCAGGCGCTCGGTGAGCAGCCCGGTGCCCGCGCCGAGGTCGAGGACCCGCCGCGGGGCGCCGAGCAGGAAGTCGACCGCGTCGGCCGGGTAGCCCGGACGCAGCGCCGCGTACTCGGCGGCCACCGAGCCGAACGACGTCCGGCGGCCGTGCCAGCTCGCCGGGTCGAGCGACCCGGTGCCGGTCATCAGCCGGCCGAGACCGGGGCCGTCGCCTTGCCGGTCGTCGCCTTGCCGGCCGTCGCCTTCTTCGCCGTCGTCTTCTTGGCGGTGGTCTTCTTCGCGGTCTTCTTGGCCGCCTTCTTCTTGGTGGCCGGCCCGCGGGCGCGCCGGTCGGCGAGCAGCTCGGCCGCCCGCTCGAGGGTGATCGCCTCGACGTCGTCGCCCTTGCGCAGGCTGGCGTTGGTCTCGCCGTCGGTCACGTAGGGGCCGAAGCGGCCCTCGCGCACGGTGACCTGCCCCTGGGTCACCGGGTCGGGGCCGAGCTCCTTGAGCGGCGTGGCCGCCGCCCGCCGGCCGCGCTGCTTGGGCTGGGCGAAGATCGCCAGCGCCTCCTCGAGCGTGGTCGTGAAGAGCTTGTCCTCGCCCTCGAGCGACCGGGAGTCGCTGCCCTTCTTCAGGTAGGGGCCGTACCGGCCGTTGAGCGCCTGGATCTCCTCGCCGTCGGGCGCGGTGCCGACGGTGCGCGGCAGCGTGAGCAGCTTCAACGCCTCGTCGAGGGTCACCGTCTCCGGCGACATCGACGCGAACAGGCTGGCCGTGCGCGGGGACTCCTTGCTTCCCTCGGGCACGACGGTGGTGACGTAGGGCCCGTAGCGGCCGGCCTTGACCACGACCGGGTGGCCGCTGTCGGGATCGGTGCCCAGCTCCCGGTCGCCGCTCGGGGCGGCCAGCAGCTCGGCGACCTTGTCGGTGGTGAGCTCGTCGGGTGGGAGGTCCTCGGGGATGCTGACCCGCGGCCCGTCCTCGCCGCCGGCCTGCAGGTACGGGCCGTAGCGGCCGACGCGGACGACGACCGGCTCGCCCTGCGGCCCGGTGGCGCGCAGCGGGATGGAGTTCACCCCGCGGGCATCGATCTCCTCCAGCCGCTGGCCGATGACCTGCTTGAGGCCGCCGGCCTCGGCGATGCCACCGGCGTGCCGGCCCTCGCCGCCGAAGTAGAACTCGGTCAGCCAGTCGACCCGGCCGAGGCTGCCGCTGGCGATCTCGTCGAGCTCGTCCTCGAGCGAGGCGGTGAAGTCGTAGTCGACCAGCTGGGCGAAGTGCTGCTCCAGCAGGTTGACGACGGCGAACGCGACGAAGGAGGGGACGAGCGCGGACCCCTTCTTCCACACGTACCCGCGGTCCTGGATGGTCTGCATGATCGACGCGTACGTCGAGGGGCGGCCGATGCCGAGCTCCTCGAGGCGGGCGACCAGGCTGGGCTCGGTGTAGCGGGCGGGCGGGGTGGTCGTGTGCCCCTTCGGCTCCAGCTCGCGGGTGTCCAGCCGCTGGCCGCGCTCGACCCGGGGCAGGCGCCGCTCGGCGTCGTCGCTGCCCTGCTCGTCGTCGCCGTTGCCGCCGGCGCCCTCGTCGCGGGACTCGACGTAGGCCCGCAGGAACCCGGGGAAGGTGATGGTGCGGCCGCTGGCGGTGAACTCCACCGCCTCGTCGGTGCTGCTGCGCCCGGCCAGCCGGATGCTCACGGTCTGCCCGACGGCGTCGGCCATCTGGGAGGCGATGGTGCGCTGCCAGATCAGCTCGTAGAGGCGGAACTCGTCGCGGGCCAGCTGCGAGGCGAGCTGGCCGGGCGTGCGGAAGTGGTCGCCGGCGGGCCGGATCGCCTCGTGCGCCTCCTGGGCGCCCTTGGCCTTCTTGGCGTAGCGGCGGGCCTCCGCCGGGACGTAGGCGTCGCCGTAGAGCTCGCGCGCCTGGGTGCGGGCGGCGTTGATCGCCTCGTTCGAGAGGTTGGTCGAGTCGGTCCGCATGTAGGTGATGTGGCCGTTCTCGTACAGCCGCTGCGCGACCCGCATCACCTGCGCCGAGGACCAGCCGAGCTTGCGGCCGGCCTCCATCTGCAGCGTGGAGGTGGTGAAGGGCGCGTAGGGGCGGCGCCGGTACGGCTTCTCGTCGACCCGGCTGACGGTGACCTGCCGGCCCTCCAGGCGGGCCGCCAGGCCGCGGGCGCCGGCCTCGTCGAGGTGCACGACGTCGCCGGTCACCCGGCCGGTGGCGGGGTCGAAGTCGCGGCCGGTGGCCACGCGGCTGTCGTCGACGCTGACCAGGCGGGCCCGGACGCTCGTCGGCTCGCCCGAGTCGGCGCCGGCCCGCTGGTCGGCGACGGCGAAGACGCCCTCCAGGGACCAGTAGTCGGCGGCGTGGAAGTTCATCCGCTCCCGCTCGCGCTCCACGACGATGCGGGTGGCCACCGACTGCACCCGGCCGGCCGACAGCTTGGGCAGCACCTTCTTCCACAGCACCGGCGAGACCTCGTAGCCGTAGAGCCGGTCGAGGATGCGCCGGGTCTCCTGGGCGTCGACGAGGGCGGTGTCGAGCTCCCGCGGGTTGGCGACGGCGCGGGTGATGGCCTCCGGGGTGATCTCGTGGAAGACCATCCGGCGCACCGGGACCCGCGGCTTGAGGGTGTCGACCAGGTGCCAGGCGATGGCCTCGCCCTCGCGGTCCTCATCGGTGGCGAGGTAGACCTCGCTGGCGTCCTTGACCAGCTGCTTGAGCCGGCTGACCTGCTGCCTGCGGTCGGGGCTGACGACGTACAGCGGCTCGAAGCCGTTGTCCACGTCGACGCCGAGCCGTGCCCACGCGGCGCCCTTGTGCTCGGCCGGCACGTCGGCGGCGTTGCGCGGCAGGTCGCGGATGTGCCCGACGCTGGCCTCGACGACGTACCCGCTGCCCAGGTAACCGGCGATCTTCCCGGCCTTCGTCGGGGACTCGACGATCACCAGCGGCTTGCCCCCGGACGCGCCGGATCGCCGCCGGGCGGGCGTGCTCGTCCCGGTGGCGGTGCTGGGGCCGTTCTTCGCGGTCCTGCTGGGCACGGTGCTCCTGTCGGTGGTGCGGGGTGCGGGCGCCGAGAGCGCCGACGGTGGTGGACGCGTCGCGGTGCGCCCCTCGGCGGGCCACGGTAGGCCACCCCTCGGACGCAAGCCCGGGTGGCGACCCGCCGTGGGCGTGCCGTCACCCCCGGAAACGCTCGATCCCGTGCGCTGTTCCCATCGGACGACCTCCTTCCCACCTTGAGGGCCGGCTCACGCCTCGCCGGGCGTGGCGGCCACGACCTCGGCGACGGCGACGAGGGTGGGGCGGTCGCGGTCGTAGTACTCCCAGTGCAGCGTGCCGGGGTCGGCCCGCAGCGTGGTGGCGCCGAACCCGGCCCCGGTCGGGCTGTCGCCGAACCAGCCCGACCACGAGACGGGGTCGAGGCGGGACGCGGCCGCGTAGACCTCGGCGGCCTCCAGCTCGCCGGCGGCACGTCCCAGGCCGGGGCTGCCGAGCAGGACGAGCGCGTCGGCGGCCAGCCGCCCCTCCTCCCCCGCCGCCTCGTCGACGACCACCGTGCCGTAGCTGTGCGCCAGCACCGTCGTGCGCGGTGCCGGTGCGGCCAGCGCCCCGCGGGCGGCCGCCAGCCCGTCCAGCGCGTCGTCCAGGGCGGCTCCGCCGCGCCGCGCGTCGCCGCGGGTGAGGATCGACAGGGGGTCGTGCGGGGTCCGGTAGCCGAGCCAGGCCAGCCCGGCCACGGCCAGCCCGGGTGCGGCGGCCTGCGCCGCGGCCACCACGTCCACGGCGTCCCCGACCACGCGGGAGAGGTCGTCCTCCGGCGTCGTGAGGATGCCCGGCACCAGCACCGCCACCGCGTCGGCGGTGTCCAGGTCGCCGACGGCCACGCCGGCCAGCCCCTGCTCCAGGTCCAGCGACCACAGCTGGACCGGGCGGCCCGCCGCCTCCTGCCGCCGGACCTCGGCCGCCACCGCGGTCGCCGTCCCGTCCGGGTCGGGCGAGTCGAGCGCGGCGGCGAGCACCAGCCGGTTGGCGCGGTCGCGCGCCCAGGCCGGCACGCCGTCGAGCGCCCCCACGAGCTCGGGCGACGCGGCGATCGCGGCCTGCTGCTCGGCCGCCGAGAGCGCGGCCCACCAGCGCGCGGCCCGCGCCGCGCCGGCGTCCGGGGGGACCGGTGGCAGCACCGGTCCGGCCGGCAGCCCGGAGACCAGCCCGTCGAAGTCGACCGGCGGGAACGCGTCGACCACCCCGACCGGCAGCAGCGCCCGGTCGGCGGCCTCAGCGGCGGTCCCGACCGCGGTCGCCGCGGCCAGCGCCCGGGAGGCGAGCGCGCCCACCCGGTCGGCCGCCTCCGCCGGCCCCGAGGCGTGCCCGTCGTCGGTGAGGACGACGCCCTCCGCCGCAGCGACCGCGAGCGCCGCCGCCGCGTCCGGGCCGGCCGTCTCGGCGGCGGCGAGCAGGACGGCGAAGGAGTCGAGCGAGTCGGCGAGGGCCGCGGACACGGCGGTGGCGGCCCAGGACAGGCCGACCACCGCCTGCGCCGCCTCGCGAGCGGCCGGGCCCGACCAGCACTCCGCCGTCCCCAGGGCGCGGCCGACCGCCTCGACCCGCGCCCGCCAGGCGGGCAGCCGCCCGGCCACGACGTCCAGGGTGCCGATGGCCCCGCGCAGCAGCGGGAGGTCGTAGCCGGCGACCGCCGCCAGCGACGGGGCGCTCACCGGGCGATCGGGGCGTAGCCGACCGGCCCCGTCACGCGCTGCGAGAGCAGCCTGTCGTGGCGGCGGTACTCCTCGGCGGCGCCGGCGAGCGTCGCGGCGATCGCGTCGCACCGCTCGGCCAGGACGTCGGCCAGGCCGGCGAAACCGTGCGCGGCGCCGGCGGCCCACCAGCCGGCCCGGTCGCCCAGCGCGGCCGAGAGCGAGCGCGCCGTCGACCCGCACAGCGGGGTCTCGTCGGCCAGTGCCCGGGCGAGGGCGGCGAGCTCGGCGGCGAGGGCCTCCACCCGGTCGAGCTGGACGGAGATGAGCGCGGACATGCCTGCCTCCGGCGTCGTCGGCGGTCCTGGGTGGACCGGAGGCGGCGGACGCTAGGAGCGGGCGGCGGGGACGCGTGCGCCGTCGTCCACAACGGACGACGGCGTCCACAACCGGCACCGGGACCCCCCGGCCGGCGGGAGGCCGGCCGGAGGATCCCGGTGTGCGGAGGTTCTGCCGATCAGGGAGCGCTGGCGGTGAGCGAGTTCTCCGTGTTCTGGCTCGGCGCGCCGCCCACGACCACCGACCGGCGCTTGGAGATCACGACCGCGACGACGATGACCACGACCGCCACGATCGCGATGACCGCGCGGACGGCGGTGTTCGCGTCGTCCCCGACCGACAGGCCGACCACCGCGGGGGCGATGAGCAGCGCCACCAGGTTCATGACCTTGATCAGCGGGTTGATCGCCGGGCCGGCGGTGTCCTTGAACGGGTCGCCGACCGTGTCGCCGATGACCGTGGCGGCGTGGGCCTCGCTGCCCTTCCCGCCGTGGGCACCGTCCTCGACCATCTTCTTGGCGTTGTCCCAGGCACCACCGGAGTTCGCCAGGAAGACCGCCATGAGCGTGCCCGCGGCGATCGCGCCGACCAGGTAGGCCGCCAGCGGCCCGAAGCCGAGGCCGAACCCGACCGCCACCGGCGCCATGACCGCGAGCAGGCCCGGGGTGGCCAGCTCGCGGAGGGAGTCCTTGGTGCAGATGTCGACGACGGCGCCGTAGTCGGGGCGCTCGCTGTAGTCCATGATCCCGGGCCGGGTGCGGAACTGCTCCCGGACCTCGAAGACCACCCGGCCGGCCGCCCGGGAGACGGCGTTGATCGCCAGGCCCGAGAAGAGGAAGACCACCGCCGCGCCGATCAGCGCACCGACCACGTTCTGCGGGTTCACCAGCGTGAACGCGTTGCCCAGGGTGCCCCCGGCCTCCTCGAGGGCGTCGAGGATCTGCGCGTTGTACGAGCCGAACAGCGCGGTCGCGGCCAGCACCGCGGTCGCGATCGCGATGCCCTTGGTGATCGCCTTGGTGGTGTTGCCGACGGCGTCGAGGTCGGTCAGCGTGCGGGCGCCGTCCTCGTCGAGGTCGCCGGACATCTCTGCGATGCCCTGCGCGTTGTCGCTCACCGGCCCGAAGGTGTCCATCGAGACGATGACGCCGGCGGTGGTGAGCAGGCCGCAGCCGGCCAGGGCCACCGCGTAGAGGGCGGCGCCACCGCCGATGAGGAAGGCCACGTAGACCGAGCCGCCGATGAGCAGCGCGGCGTACACCGCCGACTCCAGGCCGAGCGAGATGCCCGAGAGGATGACCGTGGCCGGACCGGTGAGGGAGCTCTGCGCGACGTCGCGCACCGGCTTGCGGCTGGTCTCGGTGAAGTAGCCGGTGAGCAGCTGGATCGCCACCGCCAGCACGATGCCGGCAAGCACGGCCAGGAAGCCGAGCACCTGCGGGCTCACGTCCAGGTCGACGTCGGCGACGCTCGGCAGCACGGTGAACGAGGCGACCGCGACGAGGATCAGCGAGACGACGGCGGAGGTGAAGAAGCCGCGGTTGATCGGGGCCAGGCCGCTGCTGTCGCTCTTGCCGGGGTTGCTGGCCAGGATGCCGACGATCGAGGCGATCACGCCGATCGCGGCGACGACCAGCGGGAACACCATGCCGACGGCGCCGAAGAAGACCTGGCCGAGGATCAACGCGGCGACCAGCGTGACGGCGTAGGACTCGAAGAGGTCGGCGGCCATGCCGGCGCAGTCGCCGACGTTGTCGCCCACGTTGTCGGCGATGGTGGCGGCGTTGCGGGGGTCGTCCTCGGGGATGCCCGCCTCGACCTTGCCCACCAGGTCGGCCCCGACGTCGGCGGCCTTGGTGAAGATGCCGCCGCCGACGCGCATGAACATGGCGAGCAGCGCGCCGCCGAACCCGAAGCCCTCGAGGACCACGGGGGCGGTCTCGTCGAACAGCAGCAGCGCCAGCGCGGAGCCGAACAGGCCCAGGCCGACGGTGATCATCCCGCAGACGCCGCCGGTGCGGTACGCGATGCGGAAGGCCGGCCGGTAGCCGCCGGTGCGGGCCGCGGCGGCGACCCGGACGTTGCCGCGGGTGGCCAGCGTCATCCCGATGAAGCCGACGGCGGCGGAGAACAGCGCGCCGACGAGGAAGAACAGCGCTCGGCCGATCCGGGTGCCCCAGCCGCCCTCGGCGACGGGCAGGGCGAGGAGCAGCAGGAAGACGATCACGGCGAACACGCCCAGCGTCCGGAACTGCCGTCGCAGGTAGGCAGCGGCGCCCTCCTGCACCGCCCGGGCGATGTCGCGCATCGTCGTCGTGCCCTGGTCGGCCGCGAGCACCGCCCGTACCAGGTAGGCGGCGAAGCCGAGTGCGGCCAGGGCGACGACGAGGACGACCACCACCAGGGTGACGTCCCCGCCGGACAGCGAGCTGTCGGGCATGTATTCCTCCAAGCGGTCGGCTGCCGGGCCGGCGCGGTGCGCCGGCCGGCGGAGGTCACGCCCGGGCGTCGGAGGGCTCCGTCGACCTGTGGACGCCGCGTGAGTGTAAGGGAGGTCACAGGCTGTGCAGGAACCCGCGACTGTGTGTTGATTTGGTCACATTTGGTTCCGGCGCGGCGGTCCGGCGGTTGCCCCGGGGTGTGAGAGTGGTGGGGTGACCACGCTCCACCCGGTCCGGCCGGCTCCCCCTCCCGGCGCGGACCAGGTTCTTCCCGGGGCGGACCTGCTGGCAACCCTCCTGGCCGGCACGTCCGAGGACGAGCAGCCCGTCACCTACGTCCACCGGCTGCCGATGCGGCGCAGCCAGTCGCGGCAGTGGCCCGAGTGGGTGCCCGACGAGCTGCGGGCCCGCCTGACCGAGCGCGGCGTCCCCTCGCCATGGCGGCACCAGGTCGAGGCCGCCCAGCTGGCCTGGGCCGGCGAGCACGTCGTCGTCGCCACCGGCACGGCGTCGGGCAAGTCGCTGGCCTACCAGCTGCCGGCGCTGTCCCGGCTGGCCGCCGACGACCGGGCCTGCGTGCTGTACCTGGCGCCGACCAAGGCGCTCGCCCGCGACCAGCTGGGCGCCGTCGCCGCGCTCGCCGACCCCTCGGTGCGCCCCGCCGCCTACGACGGCGACACCCCGGGCGAGGAGCGGGACTGGGTCCGCCGCCACTCCCGGTGGATCGTGACCAACCCGGACATGCTCCACCGCGGGATCCTGCCGGCCCACCAGCGGTGGTCGAGCACCCTGCGGCGGCTGGCGTTCGTCGTGGTCGACGAGTGCCACGCCTACCGCGGGGTCTTCGGCTCGCACGTCGGCCACGTGCTGCGCCGGCTGCGGCGGATCTGCCGCCGCTACGGCAGCGAGCCGGTGTTCGTGCTGGCCTCGGCGACGGTCGCCGACCCGGCCCAGGCGGCCGGCCGGCTGGTCGGCGCCCCGGTGCGGGCGGTGACCGAGGACGGCTCGCCGCGGCCGGGTGCCACCTTCGCCCTGTGGGAGCCGCCGCTGACCGAGCGGACCGGCGAGCACGGCGCCCCGCTGCGCCGGTCGGCCGCCGCGGACTCCGCGTCGCTGCTGGCCGACCTGGTCGAGCAGGGGGCGCGCACGCTGGCCTTCGTCCGGTCGCGGCGCAGCGCGGAGTCGGTGGCCGAGCAGGCCCGCCGCCTGCTGGCCGAGCGCGGCCGCGCCGACCTGGTGCCACGCGTCGACTCCTACCGCGGCGGCTACCTGCCCGAGGAGCGCCGCGAGCTCGAGCGCCTGCTGTCGTCCGGCGAGCTGCTCGGGGTGGCCACCACCAACGCCCTGGAGCTGGGCATCGACATCGCGGGCCTGGACGCCGTGGTGCTGGCGGGCTATCCCGGGACGCTCGCCTCGATGTGGCAGCAGGCCGGGCGGGCCGGTCGCGCCCAGCGCGAGTCGCTGGTCGTCTTCGTGGCCCGCGACGACCCGCTGGACCACTACCTGGCGCACCACCCGCGGGCGGTGTTCGGCCGGCCGATCGAGGCGACGGTCACCGACCCCACCAACCCCTACGTGCTCGGGCCCCAGCTGTGCTGCGCGGCGGCGGAGCTCCCGCTGCGGCCGGAGGACCTGCCCGACTTCGGCGGCCCGGCGGCGGAGGCGCAGCTCGAGGCCCTGGTCGCCGAGGGCCGGCTGCGCCGCCGGCCGGCGGGCTGGTACTGGGCCGGGCGGGGCCGGCCGGACGTGGACATCCGCGGCAGCGGCATGGAGCCGGTGTCGATCATCGAGCGGGACACGGGCCGCCTGCTCGGCACCGTGGACGGCGACGCCGCCCACTCGACGGTGCACACCGGCGCCCTGTACGTGCACCGCGGCGAGACCTACGTCGTCGACGAGCTCGACGTCGACGACGCGGTGGCGGTGGTGCACGCCGAGAGCCCGGAGTGGACGACGGTGGCGCGCGACGTGACCGACCTGGCCGTGGCGAGCACCGACCGGACCCGGCGGCTCGGGACCGTCACCGCGCACACCGGGGTGGTCGACGTGACCAACCAGGTGGTGGCCTACCAGCGCCGACGCCTGGTGACCGGCGAGGTGCTCGCCGAGTTCCCGCTGGACCTGCCGCCGCGGCAGCTGCGCACGCGGGCGGTGTGGTTCACCCTCGACTCCCGCGCGGTCGACCGAGCCAGGGTCGACGAGATCTCGCTGCCGGGTTCGCTGCACGCCGCCGAGCACGCGGCGATCGGCATCCTGCCGCTGCTGGCCACCTGCGACCGGTGGGACCTCGGCGGGCTCTCCACGGCCCTGCACCCCGACACCGGGGCGGCGACGATCTTCGTCTACGACGGCCACCCGGGCGGGGCCGGCTTCGCCGAGCGGGGCTTCGCGGTGCTGCGCCGGTGGCTGCAGGCCACCCGCGCGACCGTGGCGACCTGCGAGTGCGAGAGCGGCTGCCCGTCGTGCGTGCAGTCGCCCAAGTGCGGCAACGGCAACGACCCGCTGGACAAGGCCGGCGCCGTCCGGGTGCTCGACGTCGTCCTGGACGAGCTGGCCGCCGCCGAGGAGGGCGGCCGGGAGGACGACGGGCCGGTGGACGAGCCGGGTCCGGCTGCGCGGGGTGAGGACGACCTGGTCTTCTGACCCGGCGGGCTCAGGCGTCGAGCTCGAGGGCGACGGCGCCCACCGGTGCGCCGTCCGCCCGGGCCGCTGTCCTCGACCGACGAGCACCGGCGGCTGTCGCAGCGGGGGGAGGCCGAGGACGGCTTCCGCGTGCTCGGGTGCACCACCACCGGCACCCACGTGCAGGTGCACGGGGACGTCGCCGTGCTGACGCACTCCGTGCGGACCACGGTGTCCACCTCGGGCGGCGAGGAGGAGCTCCACGAGCGGGAGACGATCGTGTTCACCCGCAGCGACGGCGGTCTGTGGCTGGCGGTGCACGAGCACCTGTCCCCCGCGCCGGCCTGAGCGGCCGGGGTCAGTCGAGCGCCCCGCCGGCGACCGGTCCGGCCCGGGCCCGGCCTTCGGCGGCGAACAGGCCGAGGGGTCCCAGGCGGACCGGCACCGCGACGGTGACCGTGACGACGGCGTCGGCGCCGACGGCGCACGCGGTCAGCTCCGCCCCGTTGCGCGCGGCGAGCGCCCCGGCCTCGGCGCAGGCACCCGGGTCACCGCGCACCGCGGCGCCGGCCGCGGCGAGCGCCGCGAGGTCGGCGGCGCTGCCGGCCCGGTGCCGCGCGGTCACCGCCGCTCCCACGAGGACGGCGGCCGCCCCCACCGCCGCCAGGACCCCCGCGAGCGCCAGGACCCACACCGTCGCCGAGCCACGCTCCCGGTCGGGCCTCACGGCACCGTCCCGGGCTCGGGGACGGCGACGGCGGTGGCCGAGACGTGGACGCGGAGGGGCAGCGGACCCAGCGGCCGCACCTCGGCCGACACCACGACCCGCACCTCGTCGGCCGACGACGCAGCGCCGACCACCGCCCCCTCCGGCGCTGCCCGGGTGGCGATCGCCCGGACGACGGCCGGGGCCTCGCCGCGCGCCGCGGCCCGGGCCGCCTCCCGTGCCGCGTCGACGCAGCGCAGCTGGGCGCCCACCACGGTGACGGCGGCGACGGCGCCGGCCAGCACCAGCAGCAGCACGGGGAGCACGACGGCCGTCTCCGCCGTCACCATGCCGCCCTCGCCGCGCAGCCGGCGGCGGCCGCCGGTCACGACAGCGTGCCCAGCGCCGAGTCGACCAGGTCGCCCAGGGCGTCCACGATCGAGTCGCCGGTGACGACCTGGTAGAGCACGGCGGCGAACGCGCAGGCCGCCACGGTGCCGACGGCGTACTCGGCGGTGCTCATGCCGGCCTCGCCGGTGGCGCGGACGCGGGCCCAGCGGCGGCCCACCGCCCGCAGAGCACGCCGGCCGGTCTCCAGGGGAAGGGTCTTCTGCTCCACGGGTGGCTCCTCGCGTCGGGCCCGCCGTCCGGGCCGCTCGCCGTCGACACTCGCCCGGTGCGGGCCGCCGTCGGCGGGGGCGGCCGCATCTGTGGAGGACGTCGGGGGCTGTGGACGGCGGCTCACCCGAACACCTGCCCGGCGATGCCCAGCACCAGCGGCACGACGCCGAGGCAGAGGAAGGCCGGGAGGAAGCACAGCCCCAGCGGGGCCAGCACCCACACCCCGGCCCGGCGGACGTCGGCCTCGAGCTCCGTGCGGGCGAGGGCGCGGGCGTCGGCCGCGAGCGCCCGCAGCGCGGGGCCCACCGCCGACCCGGACTCGCCCGCGCGCACCAGCACCCGGCCGAGCCCGGCCAGCTCGTCCGGAGCACCACCCCACGCCGACCGCGGCTGCGCGCCCAGCCGGGTGAGGCCGGCCACCCGCCGGAGCTCGGCGGCCAGCGGCTCGGGCACGGCCGTGGCGACCGCGGCCAGGGCCGCCCCGAGCGGCAGCCCCGCGGCGAGGGAGACGGCGAGCAGGTCACAGGCTCCCGGCAGCTCCTGCCGGAGCGCCGCGCGCCGGTCCCGGTCGACCGCCGGGACCCGGTGCAGGACCCCGTCCGCGGCCACCCCGACGGCGATCGCGAGGACGGCCCCGGACGAGCCGCCGACGAGCAGGCCGACGGCGCAGCCGGCCGCCGCGGCCAGCAGTCGGCGCTGCCACGCGGCGGCGGGCGCGCTGCGGGGCGCCGAGTCCGGACGCGCCGCCGTGGCCAGGCGGCGCGGGCCGCGCGGGCGCGGTGGGGGCCAGGCGAGCAGGGCGGCGGCCAGGGCCAGCAGGACGCCGCCTCCCCCGGTCACCGGACCCCCGGCGCCGCTCGGCCGGCGGCGCGGGCGACCAGCCGCCGCGACCAGGCGACGCCCGCCACCTCCAGGGCCACGCCGGCCACCAGCAGCACCTGCCCGGGGCCCGTCGTCGTCAGCACGCCCCAGGGATCGGCGCCGATGCCGCTGCCCATGGCCAGCCCGAGCAGCGGCAGACCGGCGAGCAGGGCCGCGCTGGCCCGCGGACCGGCCACGGCCGAGCGCAGCTCCAGCTGCCGGCGCGCACGGGCCCGCAGGTCGTCCTCCACCGCCACGACGACGTCCGACAGCGCGGCACCGGTGGAGCGGCTCAGCCGGACCGCCGCGGCGAGCCGGTCCAGCGCCGCCTCCGCCGCACCGGGAGGAGGGGCCCGGCGTGCGGGCGGGTCGCGCACGGCCCGGACGAAGGCGTCGGCCAGCACGCCGTCGCCGCACGACCGCGCGGCCGCCGCGGCGGCGACGTCGGGCGGCCGGCCGCTCCGCAGCTCCGCCACCAGCGCGCCCAGCGCCTGCGTCACGGCGGCCAGCTCCGTCTCCCGGCGGACCGTCCGCCGCCGGTGCTCCGCCGCCCGAGCGGCCAGCGCGGCGCAGCACCCGGCGAGGACGGCGACCAGCGGCGTGCTGGCGAGAGCGGCGACGACCGCGGCGACGGCAGCCGCCAGCACCGGCGCCGACCGCGGACCCGGGCGTCGGAAGCCGCGGCGGCGGCCCCCCGACAGCCGCGACCGGCGCACCGAGCCGGCGTCCGGCCAGGCCAGCAGGGCGGCGGACAGCGCGAGCAGCGCCGCGGTCACGGCTCGCCGTCCCCGTCGAGCAGCGCGGACAGCCGGTCGCGGCCGGGGCACGGCCCGCCGTCGGCCCGCCAGCCGGGCTCCACCACCACCGTCCCGTCGCCGGTGCGCCGGAGGACGCCGAGCTCGTCCACCCGCCGCCGCCCGCCCGTCCGCCGCACGTGCACGACGACGGAGAGCGCGGCGGCGGCCTGGCTGTGCACCGCGGCCCGGTCGAGACCCGCGGCGACCCCGAGCGCCTCCAGGCGGGCGGGCACCTCGGCCGGGCGGTTGGCGTGGAGGGTGCCGCAGCCGCCGTCGTGGCCGGTGTTGAGCGCGGCGAGCAGGTCGGTCACCTCGGCCCCCCGCACCTCGCCCACGACCAGCCGGTCGGGGCGCATGCGCAGGGCCTGCCGGACCAGGTCCCGCAGCGTGACCAGCCCGGCGCCCTCGACGTTGGGCGGCCGGCTCAGCAGCCGGACCACGTGCGGGTGGGCGGGGCTGAGCTCGGCGGCGTCCTCGCAGAGCACGATCCGCTCCCCCGGCGCCACCAGCTCCAGCAGCGCCGACAGCAGCGTCGTCTTGCCGGCGCCGGTGCCGCCGGTGACGAGGAGGGCCCGCCGGCGGGCCACGACCGACCGCAGCAGCCGCTCGCTCCCGCCGGGGAACGCACCCGCGCGCGCGAGGGCGGCGAGGTCGGGGACGGCCCGCCGGAGCACCCGCAGCGACAGGCACGTCCCGCTGCCGGCGACCGGTGGCAGCACGGCGTGCAGCCGGGTGCCGTCGGGCAGGCCGACGTCGACCCAGGGGGCGGCGTCGTCGAGGCGCCGCCCGGCCGCTGCCGCCAGCCTGACGGCGAGCCGGCGGACGGCGTCGTCGTCGGTGAACACCACGTCGGTGCGTTCCAGCCCGTCGCCCCGGTCGACCCAGACCCGGTCGGGCCCGTTGACCAGCACGTCGGTGACGCCCGGCAGGCGCAGCAGGGGTTCGAGCGGTCCGGCGCCGGCCAACTCGTCGACCGCCTCCCGGACGGCCCGCAGGACGTCGTCGTCACCCAGCAGCCCGCCGCTCTCGGCGCGGACCAGCGCGGCGACGGCGGCGCGCGTGGGATCTCCCGGCTCGGTGGCCAGGCGCGCCCGGACGCGCTCGAGCAGCGGGCCCGTCATGCCGCCGGCTCGCTGCGCACGGGCACCGCTGCCAGCAGCCGCCGCGCCAGCACACCCAGCGGCGTCCGCGCCGAGACCAGCGGCGGCTCCCCCCGCTCCCCGCGGGGCACGACGGCCCGGTCGTGCCCGAGCTCGGCGAGCACCGGGCGGCCGACGACGGCGGCGACGTCCTCGCGGGACAGCCCGCCCGGGACCGCGCGCACCACGACGACGGCGGACGACCACGGACCGCCGGGGTCGAGCAGCAGCCGGGCCGCCGACGCCGCGCGCAGGCGGGCCGGGACGACCAGGACGGCGAGGTCGGCCTCCGCGAGCACCGGCTCGGTCAGCGCCGGGTCGCCGCGGGGCAGGTCGACCACGACGGCCGCGCCCGCCGACCGCCCGGCCCGGGCCACCGCGGTCAGCGCCTCCGGTGGGACGGCGACGGACTCCGCGCGGGAGGCGGCGAGCACGCAGACGCCGTCGACCTCCGGCAGCGAGGCAAGCAGCGCGTCGCCGGCGACCCGGCCGCGCAGACCGGTGAGCTCCGGCCAGCGCAGGCCGTCGGTGCGCTCGGCCCCGAGCAGGAGGTCCAGACCACCGCCGGCGGCATCGGCGTCGACCAGCAGGGAGCCGGGAGCGGCCGCCAGCGCCAGCGCGGTGGCGACGGTGCTCGCGCCCGCGCCACCGCAGGCGCCGCCCACGGCGACGAGCCAGCCGGCGGCGACCGGCGACCGGACCGCGGCGGCGCACCGCGCCAGCAGCCACCCCTCGTCGGCCGGCAGGCGGGCCACCCGCTCGGCGCCCAGCTCCACCGCGCTCGCCCAGTCGGCGGCGGGCAGCTCGGCGCCGGCCACGACGACCAGCCCCGGCCGCCGCGGCAGCGCCCGCACCGCCGGGACGGCCAGGGCGTCGGCGCCGACCAGGACCAGCGGCGCGGCCCGGTGGGCGCGGCGCAGCGCCGGCCCGCCGGTGGCGAGCTCGGCCTCCGCCCCCGCCGCGGCGAGCAGCCGGAGGAGGTCGTCGACCAGGCCGGCGTCACTGCTGACGACGAGCGGTCGGGCGGGCGGGGACGACGGGGCGGGAACGGCGCGCACGGGGTCCAGCCCACGTCCGGACCGGCAACATCTGCCAGGCCCTGCCGGCATCTGTGGATGACCCGTTCGGGTGTGGACGGCGCGCGACCTGCATCACAGCCGGTCGATCCACTTACCCTCGTGACTTGTGACCCGCGCGGCGGCGTTCTTCGACCTCGACAAGACGGTCATCGCGAAGTCCAGCACCCTGGCCTTCGGACGACCGTTCTTCCAGGGTGGGCTGATCAACCGGCGCACCGTGCTCAAGTCCGCCTACGCGCAGTTCGTGTTCTCGCTGCAGGGCGCCGACGCGCAGCAGATGGAGCGGCTGCGGGCGCAGATCACCGCGATGTGCACGGGCTGGGACGTCGCGACGGTGCACGAGATCGTCCGCGAGACCCTGCACGACATCGTCGACCCGCTGGTCTACGCCGAGGCCGCCGACCTCATCGAGGAGCACAGGGCCGCGGGGCGCGAAATCGTCATCGTCTCGAGCAGCGGCGCGGAGGTGGTCGAGCCGATCGGCGCGATGCTCGGCGCGGACCGCGTGGTGGCGACCCGCATGGTGACCGTCGACGGCCGCTACACCGGGGAGATCGACTTCTACGCCTACGGCGAGAACAAGGCGCTCGCCGTCCGCGAGCTGGCCGCCGAGGGTGCCTACGACCTGGCCGACTGCTACGCCTACAGCGACTCGGTCACCGACCTGCCCCTGCTCTCGGCCGTCGGGCACCCGACGGCGGTCAACCCCGACCGCGGGCTGCGCAAGGCGGCGCTCGACCTGGGCTGGCCGGTGCTGGAGTTCAGCCGCCCGGTGTCGATGCGCGCCCGCTTCTCCGTCCCGCCGGCCCCGGTGGTGACCGGTGCCGCGGTCGGCGTCGGCGCAGCCGTCGTCGGGCTCGCCTGGTACGCCCGGCACCGCGCGCTGCGGGCCGCCGCGGCGCTGACCGAGCCGGGCCCCGTGCCCGGCCGCTGGCGGCGCCGGGGCGCCTGAGGGCGCCCCGCCACCGGTCCGCGTCAGACCCCCAGCCGCTGCCGCACCGCGTCCACCCGCTCGCGGACGGCGTCCACGGCCGTGCGCGCGCCCGAGACGGGCGTGAACGCCCGCGCGGCCGCGGTCAGCGCGGCCTGCTCGTCCCCGGCGAGACGGAGGTCGGCGGCCGCGGCGTTGAACTCCATCTGCTCGACGCTCGACGCCCCGGGGATCACGACGACGCGCGGCAGACCGAGCAGCCAGGCGAGCGCGATCTGCGCCGGCTCGGCGTCGTGCGCGGCGGCGACCTCGCGCAGCAGGTCGAGCAGCGGCTGGACCCGGCGCAGGTTCTCGGTGCCGAACAGCGGGTTGGCCGCGCGGACGCCCCCGGGCCGGTGGTCGGCGGTGTACCGGCCGCCGAGCAGCCCCTGCGCGAGCGGGCTGTACGCGATCACGACCCGGTCCTCGCGCTCGGCGAACGGCACCAGGTCGTCGAGCGGTCCGGCGGTGGCGAGCGAGAACTCGACCTGGTTGGACACCACCGGCCGGCCCAGCGCGGCGTCGGCGGCCCGCCAGCGCTCCAGGGAGTAGTTGGAGACGCCGACGGCGCCGATCCGGCCGGCGTCCAGCAGTTCCCGCATCGCCGGCATGGTCACCGAGTCGCGGACGACCGGGTTCGGCTGGTGCACCTGGTACAGCGGGATGCGGTCCAGCCGGAGCCGGCGGGCGCTGCCCGCCCACCGCTGCCGCACGACCGGCGAGAAGGGCGCGACCGGGAAGATCTTGCTGGCGACGACGACGCCCTCCCGCTCGTCCCCCAGCGCCTCGGCGAGGATCCGCTCGCTGCGCCCGAAGCCGTAGATCTCCGCGGTGTCGAACAGCGTCACCCCGAGCTCGCGCGCCCGGCGGACGATCTCGCGGGCGCCGCGCTCGGCGTAGCTGTCGCCGTAGCCCCACTCGCGGGAACCGAACTGCCAAGTGCCCAGCCCGATGCGGCTGACCGGGCCCAGCCCGTCGACCTCGAGGTACTGCACCGTGATCCCTCCTCAGCCGCGCAGGATCGCCTCGGCGATGGCCAGCCCCTCGGCGGCGCCGTGCTCGGTGGCCCGGCAGCAGTGCACGAGCCAGCCGGCGACCCCCTCGGGCTCCCCGGAGGAGTAACCCGCGAGGGCGCGGGCGTACCCGTCCCGGCCCAGCTCGACGAAGCCGACCTCCGGCACCGAGACCGCCTTGGGGTCCAGGCCCCGGGTGATCCCGGTCAGCCGGGCGGCCGCCCGGGCCACCACGCCGTCGGCGGAGCCGAAGGGGGCCATGGCGGCCAGCTCGCCGTGCACGAGGGCCGCCACCAGCACCGCGGGGACGGCCGTCTCGACGGTGACCAGGCCGAACAGCCCGGCCAGACGCGGACCGGCGTGGGCGGCGGGCCGGCCGAGCGCGGCCCGGTCGACCAGGTCGGCGGCGGCGAGAACGTGCAGGCGGGCGAGCACCTGCCCCGGCGCCCGGGGCCACGTCTCGGTCATCGAGCCGAGCCCCGCCGACACCCGCAGCGAGCCCTGCACGACCGGGTCGTCCACCACGCCGGCGCGCAGGTCGGCCAGCGGCACCTCGACGCCGTCCAGGGCCGCCGACGCCCGGGCACCCCGCAGCGCGGACTCGGTGCTCACCTCGGCCGACCGGTTGCGCATCAGCCGGTGCGCGAGCAGCCGGTCGATGCCGGTCCGCGCGGAGTCCGCCGCCTCCCGCACCCCGGGCAGGTCCAGGAGGTGGGCCAGCGGATCGGGACGGTCCGGCCGGGCGGCCGGACGGGCGGCGCCGGGGCGCACGGGGATGGTCACGCAGACGACGGTACGAGGCGCGCGCGCCGGGCCCGATCGCGCCCTCGCCTACGCTCCGGGCACCATGCCTGCCGACCCCGGGGCGCCCTCCCTCACCCTGCTGCTCGTGCGCCACGGGCAGAGCGAGTGGAACGCCGAGGGCCGCATGCAGGGGCAGACGGGCCACGTCCCGCTCACCGCGCTGGGCCACCAGCAGGCCGCCGCGGCGGCGCGGGAGCTGGCCGCCCGCCGTCCGGGCGCGCTCGTGTCCAGCGACCTGCACCGCGCCGTGCAGACCGCGGAGCACTGCGCCCGGGCCACCGGGCTGCCCGTCCGCACGACCCCGGCGCTGCGCGAGCAGGGCTACGGCGTGCTCGAGGGCCGCCCCTCGCGCGAGCTGTGGGACCTCGTCGACTGGACCGACCCGCACTGGTCGGCCGAGGGCGGCGAGAGCCTGGCGCAGCTGCACGCCCGGGTGGCGGCGTACCTGGCGGAACTGCGGGCCGATCCGCCGGCCGACGTGGTGGCGCTGGTCACCCACGGCGACACCATCCGCGCCGCGCAGGCCGTGGCCGCGGGCCTCGGCCCGGAGGCGATGCCGGCGGTCACCCCGCACAACGGCACGGTCACGGAGCTGCGGCTGTGAGCCGGGTCCTGGTCCTGGGTGGCAGCAGGTCGGGGAAGTCGGCGCACGCCGAGGCGCTGCTCGCCGACGTCCCCGACGTCACTTACCTGGCCACGTCGGTCCGGTCGGACGACGACGCCGAGTGGGCGGCCCGCGTCGCCGCCCACCGGTCCCGCCGCCCGGCCGGCTGGACGACGGTCGAGACGACGGCGCCCAGCGAGCTGCTGCGCGGCGGCACCGTGCTGGTGGACAGCGTCACCACGTGGGTGGCCGCGCTGATGGACGAGACCGGCGTGTGGACCGACGAGCCGGGCGCCCTCGAGCGGCTGGCCGGGCGGTGCGACGCCCTCGTCAACGCCTGGGCGATGACGCCGGCGCACGTGGTCGCGGTCAGCGACGAGGTCGGGCTCGGGGTGGTGCCCGAGACGCGGGCCGGGCGGCTGTTCCGGGACGCGCTCGGGGCGGTCAACCAGCGGCTGGCCGGCACCGCCGACGAGGTGTGGTTCGTCGTCGCCGGCCTGCCGCAGCGGCTGCGATGAGGTGGACCGGCCCGCTGGAGTCGGCCGCCCTGCTCACCGTCCTGCGGGTGCCGGCCCGGGCCGCGGCCGGCACCCGCGGCGTGCTGCCGTGGGCACCGCTGGTGGGCCTGGTTCTCGGCGCGCTGGCCACCGGAGTCGGCGTCCTCGGCGCACGGCTGGTCTCGCCGTTCACCGGGGCGGTGCTCACCGTGGCGGTCCTGGCCGTGCTGACCCGGGGGCTGCACCTCGACGGGCTGGCCGACACCGCCGACGGGCTGGGCCCCCTGCGCAGTCGCGAGCGGGCGCTGGAGGTCATGCACCAGGGCGACATCGGCCCGTTCGGCGTGGTCGCGGTGCTGCTGACGGTCCTGCTGCAGGTCGCCTGCCTGGGCGCGCTGCTGCCGCACGGGTGGGTCGCACCGGTCACGGCCGTGGTCGTGGCCCGGCTGGTGATGGCCCGCACGGGGCTGCCCGGCACCCCGACGGCCGCGGGGTCGTCGCTCGGCCGAGCGGTGGCGGGCACCGTCTCACCGGCGTGGTTCACCGCGTGCGCGGTGGTGGTCGCGGGCCTGGCCGGCGGGGTGGCGTGGCTGGTGGGCGGGCCGGCCGACGCGGTGGGCCTGCTGGCCGCGGCCGCCGCCGGCGTCCTCGCGGCCGAGCTGCTGCGCGCCCGGGCCACCGCCCGCCTCGGCGGGGTCACCGGCGACGTGATGGGCGCGATGGGCGAGATCGCGGCGACGGCCACCCTGCTGGTGGCCGCCGCCGCGCTGTCCTCCTAAGAGGCGAGCTCCGCGCAGGAGCGGCAGCGCAGGACGCCGACGACGGGCTGCGACCAGTCGTGGTGCGGCAGCGGGATGACGTCGGCGCCGCACAGGGCGACGTCGCCGTCCTGGCGGAACAGGCGGGTGACGGCGTGCGCCACCCCGGCCGGCCGGTCGTCGCCCCGCACCCCCACGGCGGACGAGCCGCCGAGGGCCACGATGCGCTTCGCGCCGGTCATGTACTTGCTTCTCACGGTCACAGCGTGCCCCGAACGGGTGACAGAAAGCTATGACTCACGAGAAATCGGGGCGCAGGTCACCGCCGCCGCAGGAAGTTCTCCACCATCCGGCCGAGCCCTCCGGTCGGCGCCGCGGTGCGGCCACCCCTCATGCCACGGCCCGTGGTGCGGCCCGTCGTCGCCCGGGAACGCATGCCCGTGCGGGAGGTGCTGGTGCGTCCCATGCCGACCCGGCCGCGCGGGGCGGCACGGCCTGCGGTGCGGCCGCCACGTGCGGCCGCGGTCTCAGCCTTGCCCATCAGTCGTCCGAGGATGCTCATGGGGCGGCACTACCCCATGCGGACCGGTCCGCACTCGTCGCCCGGCGTGCCGGTACGCAGCGCGATCAGGCCGGAGCGCCCTGCTGGGCAGGCGTCTCCCCGCCCTCGAGGTCGCCCTCGGTGTCCAGGTAGGCCTGCTGCAGCTCGGCGAGCAGCGCCGGGTCGGGCGACGCCCACATCTGCCGGTCGACCGCCTCCAGCAACCGCTCCGCGATGCCGTGCAGCGCCCACGGGTTGACCCGCTCGAGGAACTCCCGGTTCTCCGGGTCGAGCACGTAGGTCTGGGTCAGCTTCTCGTACATCCAGTCGTCCACCACGCCGGTCGTGGCGTCGTAGCCGAACAGGTAGTCCACCGTCGCGGCCAGCTCGAAGGCGCCCTTGTAGCCGTGCCGGCGCATCGCGGCCAGCCACTTCGGGTTCACCACGCGGGCCCGGAACACCCGCGCGGTCTCCTCGGTCAGCGACCGGGTGCGCACCGCCTCCGGCCGGGTCGAGTCGCCGATGTAGGCCGCCGGCGCCCGGCCGGTCAGCGCGCGGACCGTCGCCACCATCCCGCCGTGGTACTGGAAGTAGTCGTCGGAGTCGGCGATGTCGTGCTCGCGGGTGTCGACGTTCTTCGCCGCCACCGCGACCCGCTGGTAGGCGGCCTCCATGTCGGGCCGCGCCTCGACGCCGTCGAGGTCCCGCCCGTAGGCGTAGCCGCCCCACACCGCGTACACCTCAGCCAGGTCGGCGTCGCCGCGCCAGTTCCGCGAGTCGATCAGCGGCAGGATGCCGGCCCCGTACGCACCGGGCTTCGAGCCGAACACCCGGGTGGTCGCCCGCCGCCGGTCCCCGTGCACCGCCAGGTCGGCGTCCACGTGCGCCCGCACGAAGTTCGACGAGGCCGGCTCGTCCAGCGCGGCCGCCAGCGTCACCGCGTCGTCGAGCATCGTCACCACGTGCGGGAAGGCGTCGCGGAAGAAGCCGCTGATCCGCACCGTGACGTCGATCCGCGGCCGGCCCAGCTCCTCCAGCGGCACCGGCTCCAGCCCGGTCACCCGCCGCGAGGCGTCGTCCCACCGCGGCCGGACCCCGAGCAGCGCCAGCACCTCGGCGACGTCGTCGCCCGACGTGCGCATCGCCGACGTGCCCCACACCGACAGCCCGACCGACGCCGGGTACTCCCCCGTGTCCGCCAGATAGCGCGCCACCAGCGACTCGGCCATCGCCTGGCCGGTCTCCCACGCCAGCCGCGACGGCACCGCCCGCGGGTCGACCGAGTAGAAGTTCCGCCCGGTCGGCAGCACGTTGACCAGCCCGCGCAGCGGCGAGCCCGACGGCCCGGCCGGCACGTACCCGCCGGAGAGCGCGTGCAGGACGGCGGAGAGCTCGTCGGTGGTGCGCTCCAGCCGGGGCACCACCTCGTCGACGGCGAACCGCAGCACCGCCTCCACCTGCGGGGAAGGACCGCCGAGGACCTCGGCGACGACGGCCGGCACGGCGTCCGGCGTCCAGCCCGCGGCCTCCATCCCCGTCACCAGCGCCGACGCCGTCGCCTCGACGGCGTCGGTGTCGACCCGGCCGGCGTCCTCGGCCAGCCCCAGCGCCTCGCGCAGTCCCGGCAGCGCCACCGAGCCGCCCCAGATCTGCCGCGCCCGCAGCATCGCCAGCACGAGGTCCACCCGGTCGGAGCCGGACGGCGGCACACCCAGCACGTGCAGGCCGTCGCGGATCTGCGAGTCCTTGATCTCGCACAGCCACCCGTCGACGTGCAGGATCATCTCGTCGAAGTGGTCGTCCTCCGGCCGCTCGGCGAGCCCCAGGTCGTGGTCGAGCTTCGCCGCCTGGATCAGCGTCCAGATCTGCGCCCGGACGGCGGGCAGCTTCGCCGGGTCCATCGCCGCGACGTTGGCGTGCTCGTCGAGCAGCTGCTCGAGCCGCGCGATGTCGCCGTAGGAGTCGGCGCGGGCCATGGGCGGCACCATGTGGTCGACCAGGGTGGCGTGCGCCCGCCGCTTGGCCTGCGAGCCCTCGCCCGGGTCGTTGACCAGGAACGGGTAGACCAGCGGCAGGTCGCCGATCGCGGCGTCCGGCGCGCAGGAGGCGGAGAGGCCGACCGTCTTGCCGGGCAGCCACTCCATGTTGCCGTGCTTGCCCACGTGCACGATCGCGTGCGCGCCGAACTCCGACCGCAGCCACCAGTAGGCGGCCAGGTAGTGGTGCGAGGGCGGCAGGTCGGGGTCGTGGTAGATCGCGATCGGGTTCTCGCCGAACCCGCGCGGCGGCTGGACCATCACCACGACGTTGCCGGCCCGCAGCGCCGCGAAGACGATCTCGTCCCCGTCCACGAACAGCGAGCCCGGCGGCTCGCCCCAGTGCTCGGTCATCGCGTCGCGCAGGTCGGCCGGCAGCGACGCGAAGAAGGCGCGGTAGGCCGCCGCCGGGATCCGCACCGGGTTGCCGCTCAGCTGCTCCGACGTCAGCCAGTCGGCGTCCTGGCCGCCGGCGGCGATCAGCGCGTGCACCAGCCCGTCGCCGTCCAGGTCCGCGACGCCGGGCAGGGCACCGGGCCCGTCGAACGGGCCGACGTCGTACCCCTCCCCCTGCATCGCGGCCAGCAGCCGGACGACCGACGCCGGGGTGTCCAGGCCGACCGCGTTGCCGATCCGCGCGTGCTTGGTCGGGTAGGCCGATAGCATCAGCACGATCCGCCGCTCGGCCGGCGGGGTGTGCCGCAGCCGGGCGTGCGCCACCGCGGTCCCGGCCACCCGGGCGGCCCGCTCGGGGTCGGCGACGTAGTGCGTCAGCCCGTCGGCGTCGGTCTCCTTGAACGAGAACGGCACGCTGATCAGCCGGCCGTCGAACTCCGGGATGGCGACCTGGTTGCCGACGTCGAGCGGCGAGAGGCCGTCGTCGTCGGCCAGCCACTCCGCGCGGGAGCGGGTCAGGCACAGCCCCTGGACCACCGGGACGTCGAGCGCGGCGAGCTGGCCGACGTCCCAGGCGCCGTCGTCCCCACCGGCCTGCGCGGTGGCCGGCCGCGAGCCGCCGGCGGCGAGCACGGTGACGACCAGCGCGTCGGCGGTCCGCAGGACGTCGAGCAGCTCGTCGGGGACGCTGCGCAGCGAGCTCACGAACACCGGCAGCGCCGAGCCGCCGGCGTCCTCGACCGCCGAGCACAGCGCCTCGACGAACGCGGTGTTCCCGGCGAGGTGGTGGGCCCGGTAGTAGAGGACGGCGATCCGCGGGCCGCTGCCGGTGGAGTCCCGGTCGAGCACCCCCCAGTCCGGCGCGACGGCCGGCGGCGCGAAGCCCTCGCCGGTGAGCAGCACCGTGTCGGAGAGGAAGCGGTGCAGCTGCACCAGGTTCTCCGGACCGCCCTGCGCGAGGTAGGCGTGCGCCTCGGTGGCCACGCCCATCGGCACGGTGGACAGCTCCATGAGCTCGGCGTCGGGCAGCTGCTCGCCGCCGAGGACGACGACGGGGGCGGGCCCGGCCAGCAGCGGTGCGAGCAGCTCCTCGAACTGCCGCCGGACCCCGAGCAGCCGGACGACGACCAGCGCCGACCCCTCGACCAGCGCGGCGATGCCCGCGTCGTCGAGGCGGGCGGGGTTGCCCAGCCGCCAGTCCGCACCGCTGGCGCGGGCCGAGAGCAGGTCGGTGTCGCTGGTGGACAGCAGGGTGAGGGTCCGCTCGCCGTTCATCGCGGCCGACGGTAGTCGGGCCGGTCGGGCGTCCGTCACCTCGGCCGACGGACACCTGTAACCCTGGGTGCCCAGCCGGACACTCCCGGGTGTGCGCGGAATCCAGGAGGCCCGGTGAGCGACCGTCCCGAGCAGCGCTTCGACCGGCTCTGGCAGGACCACGCCGCGGCGGTGCTGCGGTACGCCCGCCGGCACGTGCTGCCCGACGAGGTCGACGACGTCGTCGCGGAGACCTTCGTGGTGGCCTGGCGCCGGCTCGACGAGGTGCCGCCGTACGGCCTGCCGTGGCTGCTCGGCGTCGCCCGGCACGTGAGCGCCAACGTCCGGCGCAGCCGCCGCCGGCAGCAGGCCCTGGCCGAACGCATCGGCGCCGACCTCGACGAGGAGCCGGCCTGGCCGGCGACCGACGCCGGCGATGCCGTCACCGCGGCGCTGCACCGGCTCTCCGACGCCGATCACGAGCTCCTCACCCTCATCGCCTGGGACGGGCTGAGCCACGCCGAGGCCGCTGAGGCGCTCGGCTGCTCCCGCGGCGCGCTCAAGGTGCGCCTGCACCGGGCCCGCACCCGGTTCGCCGCGCTGCTCGCCCCGCCCGCCGCCGTCCCCTGCTCCCTGCCCGACTCCCCCGGAGGTGCCGCATGACCCGCGACCTCGACACCCTGCTGCGCGACGCCGACCCGCTGCGCGGCGAGCCCGGCGACGACGCCGCGCGGCTGGCCGCCCTGCGCGAGCGCGTGGACCGGGAGCGCGACGGCCGCGGGGGCGACGGCCCGACCCTCCGCCGGGACTGGCGCCGCCGCGCCGCGCTCGTCGCCGTGGCCGCCGCGGCGCTCACCGCCGTCCCGGTGGTCGCCGGCATCGTCGGGGGCGACGACGACGGCGGCCCGCCGCTGATCACGCCGGCGGTCGCGGAGGACGGCTCGATCATCTGCGGGGCGGGCTACACGACCGCGGTCCCGCTGGAGGAGTCCGCCGTCCGCCTGCTGCCCGACGAGCTCCCGGCCGGCTGGTCGTACACCCGGATCTACGCCCGGCACGACGTGGCGGGCACCAGCTGCGTCCCGCCGTCGCTCACCGCGCTGCGACTGGACCCGCAGGGAGTGGTGACGGGGCGGGTGTCGGTGACCGGGCCGGTCGACGCGCACGTCGACCAGGGCCGGCTCCTCGGCAGCTCGGTGCCGGACACGGTCCTGGGGCAGGCCGCCCGCCGCTTCGACGTCGAGGTGGAGCACCCGGTCCAGCACTGGGTGTGGACGGACGTGCAGGGCCGGCAGTGGTCGGTCGAGGCGAGCGGGATGCCGCTGGACGAGGCACGCCAGGTGGTCGCCGCCGCCTCGGTCGACGGGGACGACGTCGGCTGGGACGCCGCGGCCGCGCCCGGCTGGACGCTCGTGCAGCAGCGGCGGGAGGCGCCCTACGGCGTCGCCGGCCGGCTCAGCTGGTCCGCCGACCTGACCGACGGCTCGCAGCAGCGGGTGCTCCAGGTCTGGGACCCCGAGGGCCCCGTGGTCCCCCTGCTGGCCTCCACCGGGATCGGCGAGCAGGTGACCACCCTCGACGGCCTCCCGGCGGTGGTCGGCCGCCCACGCGGGGACACGACGCCGGTGCTCGTCGAGGTGGCGCCCGGGACGGTCGCGATGAGCTTCTGGACCGGCACGGACCGCGCGGAGGTCGAGCGGATGCTGACGTCGCTGCGCCAGGCCATCCCGGACGACCCGCGGCTCGAGCGGTACGGCATCGGCTGAGCGGCTCAGGCGCGCGTGGCGTCCAGCAGCTGCAGCAGGTCGTGGGCGACCAGCTCGATCTCCTTGTGGCCCCACTCCGCCGCCCGGTAGTGGCAGGCGATGACGCCCATCCGGTGCACGCGCCGGAAGTCGCCGTACACGAAGCCGTAGCGGGCCTTCGTCTCCTCCCCGGCCCCCTCGGTCAGCGCGAGGTGCCAGGCCCCGTACTCGGCCCAGGAGTGCTTCGCGAGGTAGGCGTTCTCCTCCTCGGCGCCGGGCTGGACCCGCCCCCACTCGCTGCGCAGCACGTAGCGGCGGGCGGCGATGAGCTCGCGGGCGTGCGCGACGCCGGCGTCGTTGACGAGGTATTTCGCCATGCGCTCAGTCCAGCAGGAGCCGCTCCACCGCGTCGACCAGGAAGTCGGCGTACTCGTCGACGGACCAGCCGCGCACGCCCACCAGGTTCGCCACGGGTTCGTGGGTGAACAGGCCCCACGCGATCTCGGCCGCCCGGTCGACGCCCAGCCCCTGGCGCAGCCACGGCTCGAACGTGCTGATCAGGGCCCGCTGGTCGGCCAGCCGGCGGCGCTCGTACTCGGCCCACGCCTCGGCGATCTCCGCGTCGACGGTCGCCGCCGCGGCGAACACCTGGATCATCGGCACGGCCTGCGGGACGTAGACCCCGACGAGCTCGCGCAGGGCGGCCAGCTTGCCCTCCCGGTCCGGAGCCTCCATCGGCCGGAGGAAGACCTCGCGCTGCAGCAGCGGGCGCTCCTCGTCGTCGCCGACCACCGCGCGGTCGACGCAGGCCAGCAGCAGCGAGGCCTTGCTGCCCTGCCCGAACACGGTCTGCACCGAGACGCCGGCCCGCGCGGCGACGTCCTTCATGGTCGTGGCCGCGTAGCCCTTGTCCAAGAAGCACCGCCCCGCGGCGTCGAGCACGGCCACCCGTGTGCGCTGCGCCTGCTCCGCCCGCAGCGGCGAGTTGTAGACCCTCTTGCCCTCGGCCATGGATTCACCCTACTCTGCCGCTATTCGTTAGAGAGTGACTCCATCCAATGAGGTGAGACCGGTGACCACCACCGCCCCGACCGTCCCGCAGCTCCTGCTCCCCGGCCAGGCCGCCGCGCCCGAAGGCCCCGTCGACATCGCGCCCATGTACCTGATGCACCACGCCTTCCGCCGCGACCTCGACGCCTTCGCCGCCGCCGTCCCCACCGTGGCCGTGGCCGAGCGCGCGCGCTGGGCGCGGATCGCCCGCCGCTTCGACTTCTTCGCCACCGTGCTCCACAAGCACCACTCCGGCGAGGACCGCGCGATGTGGCCGTTGCTGGCCGAGAAGGGCGCCGACCCCGCCGTCCTCGACGCGCTCAAGGCCGAGCACGCCGGCATCGACCCGCTGCTGACGTCGGTCGCCGAGGACCTGCGGGCCCTCGCCGCCGGCACCGGCGACGCCACGACCCGGGACCGGCTGGCCGACACCACCGTGCGGTTGCGGGACGGCCTGAAGGCGCACCTCGCGCACGAGGAGCGCGACGGCATGGCGCTCGTGCAGGAGCACTTCACCCAGGAGGACTGGGACCGGCTGGACCGCGAGGTCTTCAAGAAGGACTACACGTCGCGCGAGGTCCCCGCGGTGGCCGGCTGGGTCGCCAACGGCTTGTCCGACGACGCCCTGCGGCGCATGCCCGACGTCAGCCCCGCGCTCTTCGCGATCGCCAGGTTCATGGGTCGCCGCGCCGCCCGCCGCGACGCGCGCATCCTCGGAGTGGGGCGGTGAAGGCCACCCGCGTCCTCACGGCCGTCAACAAGGTCAGGGTCTTCGCCAAGTACGGCCCGCAGCTGCACGTCGCGCTGCACCGCCGCTCCGGCGGACGGCTGGTCCGGACCTTCCGCGGCGGCGACGTCGTGCTCCTGACCCACACCGGTCGCCGGTCCGGGCGGACGTTCACCACGCCGCTGCTCTACGTCCGGGACGGGGACGACCTCGTCGTGGCCGCCTCGAACGGCGGGCTGGACCAGGAGCCGCAGTGGTGGCTCAACCTGCAGGCCGACCCGCGCGGCACGGTGGAGATCGCCGGTCGGCGCACCGAGATCGTGGCCGGCCAGGTCGCCGAACGCGACCGGCAGCGGCTCTGGGACGCCCTCATGGCCAAGTGCCCGACGTACGACGACTACCAGTCCTGGGTGTCGCGGCGGATCTCGCTCGTCCGGCTGACCCCCGTGGCGGAGGAACTGGCCGCCTGACGCGCGAGAGGGCGGACCGTGCGCGTGCACGGGACCGCCCTCTCGCTCGGGAAGGGGTCAGGCGGCGCCGAGGGCGTCGGCGACGCGGTGGTGGACGGCGGCGTCGTCCGGACGGCTCTGCCGCTCGAGGGTGCGGGCCAGCGCGCGGCGGGCCCAGCCGTTGGCCGGGGCCAGCGCCACCAGCCGGCCGAGGGCCTCCTCGGCGCGGTTCAGCTGCGCCGAGGCGAAGTAGGCGCGGGCCAGCAGCTCGAGGGCGGCCTCGTTCTCGGGCTCGGCCTCGACCACGGCGGTGAGGATGCGGGCGGCCTCGGTCGGCTGCCCCATGGCCAGGAAGAGGTCGGCGCGCAGGTACTCGGAGTGCAGGTCCAGCTCGAAGGGCGTGCTCACGGCCCGATCAACACCGGCCGGTCCCCGGGGCTTCCCGTTGCATCCGGCCGGCGGGTGGCGCCGGAAGAACGGGGTGCACATCCCTTCCCCTCCGAGGAGTTCGCCGTGACCCTCACCCTCCGCCGTCCCCCGACCCGACCCGCCGCCCCGGGCGCCCGCGTGCTCGCGGTGCACCGGGTCGGTGCGCTCGTCGTCGCCGCCGTCCTGCTCGTCTTCGGGGTGCTCGGCTTCGCCGACGGCCTGGCCTACTTCTCCACGGAGGGCGGGCGCGTCCTCGGGCTGTCCTCCAACGGGCTGCTGTCGACGATCTCGGTGGTCACCGCCGCCGTGCTCGCCGCCGCCGCGCTCCGCGGCCCGCGGATCGCCTCGACGGTGATGATGGTCGTCGGCGGGCTGTTCCTGCTCTCGGCGTTGGCGAACCTCGCCGTCCTGGAGACCGGCTGGAACCTGCTGGCCTTCCGGCTGAGCAACGTCTTCTTCTCCGTCGGCGCCGGGCTGGTGCTGCTCCTGCTCGGCGCCTACGGCCGGGTCAGCGGCAACCTGCCCGAGGACAGCCCCTACGCACGACCCCGGTCCGCCGGGGAGGCGCCGGCCGGCGACCAGCCCTCGACGCCGGCGGAGTTCGCCGCCGAGCGGGCCATGCGCGAGGCCGAGGTCGCCGTCGTCCAGCACGTCGCCACCGCCGACCAGCGCCGCCGGGTCGCGGCGATGGCGCAGGTGCGCGGCCGGGCCGAGCGGCGCCGGGTCTGGATGTCCTTCGACGCCGCCTGACGCTCCCGACGTCGTAGCCTCGCGGTCGCCATGACCGCTCCCCGCCTCCGTGCCGACGCCTGCCCGGGTGCGCTGCAGGCCCACGCCGCCGCCGACGGCGCGCTGGCCCGGGTCCGCGTCCCCGGCGGCCTGCTCACCGCCGCCCAGCTGCGGGTGCTCGCCGCGGCGGCCCGCGAGCTCGGCGACGGCCGGCTGGAGCTGACCAGCCGGGGCAACGTGCAGCTGCGCGGCCTGGGCGCCGCCGACGTCCCGGCGCTGGGCGGCCGGCTGGCCGACGCCGGGCTGCTTCCCAGCGAGACCCACGAGCGGGTGCGCAACGTGCTGGCCAGCGTGCTGTCCGGGCGCAGCGGCGGGCTGGTCGACGTCCGCCCGTCGGTCGCCGCGTTCGACGCCGGGCTGCGGGCCGACCCGGCGCTGGCCGACCTGCCGGGGCGCTTCCTCGCCACTCTCGACGACGGCCGGGGTGACGTCTCCGGGCTCGGTGGGGACGTCGGCCTGCTGGCCCTCGCGGACGGCACCGTGGCGCTGCTGCTGGGCGGCGCCGACAGCGGGCTGCGCGCCGACCCCGGCGGCGCGGTCGCCCTGCTGCTGGCCGCCACCCGCGCGTTCCTGGACGAGCGCGCCGCCCAGGGCGGGACCGCCTGGCGGCTGACCGAGCTGGCCGACGGCGTCCGCGCCGTGGCCGCCCGCCTCGCCGGGCCCCGTGCGGCGCCGGGCGAGGTGCCGGCCGCGCCGGAGGTCGGCCCGGTGGGGGCCGCGGAGCAGGCCGACGGCCGGGTCGCGCTCCTCGGCGTCGTCCCGCTGGGGGTGCTGACCGCCGACCAGGTCGACCTGCTCGCCCGGCTCGCGCCGGAGGTCCAGGTGACCCCGTGGCGCAGCGTCGTCGTCCCCGACCTGGCCGAGGGCGCCGTCGACGACGCCGCGGTCGACCTGCACCGCACCGGCATCGTGTTCGACGCCGACAGCCCCTGGACGCGGGTCACCGCCTGCGCCGGCCGGCCGGGGTGCGCGAAGTCGCTGGCCGACGTCCGCGCCGACGCCGTCACCGCCGTGGTGACCGGCGACCTGCCCGCCGGCGGCGCCCGGCAGCACTGGGCCGGCTGCGCGCGGCGCTGCGGCCGCCCGCGCGGCGACGTCGTGGACGTCGTCGCGACCGGCGACGGCTACCGCGCCGGCTAGTCCTCCTCGGGGTCGGGGTGGCGGGCGCCGGGCTCGATCGACGCGTCCTCCTCGATGCGGGCGGCGCGGCCCACCAGCGTGATGTCGCCGTCCCCGCCGACCGAGGCACCCCGCCCCACCTCGACGGCGTCGTCGAGCACCGCGCGCGTGACCGTCGCGCCCGACCGCACCCGCACGCCGGGCAGCAGCACCGAGTCGACCACCGTCGCGCCCGCCTCCACGACCACGCCCGGTGAGAGCACCGACCCGCGCACGTTCCCCGAGACCCGCGTGCCGCCGGCGAGCAGGCTGTTCTCGATCTGCCCGTCGTCGAGCACCCGCGCCGCGCTGTGCCCGCCCCCGCGGGTGCGCACCGGCCACCGCGGGTCGTCGAGGTCCAGCGGCGGGTCGGCGGACAGAAAGTCCTGGTGCGCCTGCCAGTAGGCGGGCACCGTCCCCACGTCGCGCCAGTAGCCCTCGAGCGGGTGGGCACGCGCCAGCCCGTCGGCGGTCTGCGCCGGCAGCAGCTGGTCGCCGAGGTCCTGCAGCTCGTCCTCGCCCACGTCGGCCGCGATCGCCTCCAGCCGGTCGAGGGTCTCCCGCGGCGAGAACACGAAGACCTCGTTGGTGGCGGTCGTCGTCGCCGGCTCGTCGGGCTTGTAGGCGTAGTCGACGACCTTCTCGCCGTCGACCCGCACGATGCCGTAGCGCGACGCGTCGTCGGCGGCGACCTCGGTGGTCACCATCGTGACCTCGGCGCCGGACTGCAGGTGGGCGTCGGCCACCTCGCGGTAGTCCAGCTTGTAGACGGCGTCGGCGCTGACCACGAGCAGGGCGTCGGGGTCGAAGGAGCGGATCACCCCGGCCTGGCGCCACAGCGAGTCCGCCGTGCCCTCGTTCCACCCGCCGCGCTCGTCGCCCTGCCGGGGCGGCAGGGTCAGCAGCCCGCCGGTGGTGCGGTCGAGGTCCCACGGCCGGCCGTTGGCCAGGTGGTCGGCCAGCGACGTCGGGTGGTGCTGGATCGACACCCACACGTCGGCGATGCCCGCGTGCTGGCAGTTGCTCAGCGGGAAGTCGATCAGCCGGTACACCCCGGCGAAGGGCACCGCCGGTTTGGCCCGGTGCTCGGTGAGCAGCTGGAGCCGGCTGCCGGCACCGCCGGCGAGGACGAGGACGAGGAGACGGGGCAGCGCCATGCGGCGCCGCTACCCGGAAGTGCGGCGACGTAGCCTCCCCTGCGATGTACGAGTACGAGAAGGACGGCGCGGCGATCTACCGGCGCTCGTTCGCGACCATCCGCGCCGAGGCGGACCTCACCGGGCTGCCCGACGACGTCGCCCGGGTGGCGGTCCGCATGATCCACGCCTGCGGCCAGGTCGACCTGGTCGACGACCTCGCCTTCTCCCCCGGCGTCGTCCGGCGTGCCCGCGAGGCCCTGGACGCCGGCGCCCCGGTGCTCTGCGACGCCGAGATGGTCGCCTCCGGCGTGACCCGCCGCCGGCTGCCCGAGGACAACGACGTCGTCTGCACCCTCAACGACCCGCGCACCCCGGCGCTGGCCGCCGAGCTGGGCACCACCCGGACCGCCGCCGCGCTGGAGCTGTGGCGCGACCGGCTCGACGGCGCGGTGGTGGCCATCGGCAACGCGCCGACGGCGCTGTTCCACCTGCTGGAGATGGTCGCGGCCGGGGCGCCGCGGCCGGCCGCGGTGCTGGGCGTCCCGGTCGGGTTCGTCGGCGCCGTGGAGTCCAAGGACGCCCTCGCCGCCTCGGACCTGGAGTTCCTGGTGGTCCGCGGGCGGCGCGGCGGCTCGGCCATGACGGCCGCCGCGGTCAACGCGATCGCGAGCGACGTCGAATGAGCCCGGGCCGTCTGTACGGCGTCGGGCTGGGCCCCGGCGACCCCGAGCTGGTCACGGTCAAGGCCGCCCGGCTGATCGGCGCCGCCGACGTCGTCGCCTTCCACGCCGCCCGGCACGGCCGGTCGGTGGCACGGGCGCTGGCCGAGCCCTACCTGCGCGAGGGCCAGGTCGAGGAGCTGCTCGTCTACCCGGTGACCACCGAGGGCACCGACCACCCCGGCGGCTACCAGGGCGCGATCGACGACTTCTACGAGGAGGCCGCCGCGCGGCTGGCCGCGCACCTCGACGCCGGTCGGGACGTCGTCGTGCTGGCCGAGGGCGACCCGTTCTTCTACGGCTCCTACATGCACATGCACAAACGGCTGGCGCACCGCTACCCGACCGAGGTCGTCCCCGGCGTGACCAGCGTCAGCGGCGCCGCGGCGGTGGTCGGCCGGCCGCTGGTCGAGCGCGACGAGGTGCTCACCGTGCTGCCCGGCACGCTGCCCTCCGACGAGCTCGCCGAGTGGCTGGCCACGACCGACTCGGCCGCCGTGCTCAAGCTCGGCCGCACCTTCGGCGCCGTCCGCGAGGCGTTCGACGCCGCCGGTGTGCTCGACCGCGCGCTCTACGTCGAGCGGGCCACCACCGACCGGCAGCGGGCGCTGCCGCTGGCCGACGTCGACCCCGACACCGTCCCCTACTTCTCGCTGGCCCTGCTGCCCAGCCCGCTGACCGGCCCCCTGCCCCAGCCCGAGGAGGCCGCGCCCGAGCCGCACGCCGGCGAGGTCGTCGTCGTCGGGCTCGGCCCGGGGCAGCGGTCGTGGACGACACCGGAGGCGGCCGACGCCCTCGCCGCCGCCGACGACCTGGTCGGCTACGGCCCCTACCTCGACCGCGTGCCGGCCAACCCGCGGCAGACCCGCCACCCCAGCGACAACCGGGTGGAGGCCGAGCGCGCCGCGCACGCGCTCTCGCTCGCGCGGGCCGGCCGCCGGGTCGCGGTGGTCTCCAGCGGCGACCCGGGCGTGTTCGCGATGGCCGCGGCGGTGCTCGAGGTGGCCGAGCGGCCGGAGTTCGCCGGCGTCCGCGTGCAGGTGCTGCCGGGGCTGACCGCCGCGCAGGCGGTGGCGTCGCGGGTCGGCGCCCCGCTGGGCCACGACTTCGCGGTGATCAGCCTGTCCGACGTCCGCAAGCCGTGGGACGTCGTGCTGGACCGGCTGCGGCACGCGGCCGCCGCCGACCTCGTGCTGGCGCTCTACAACCCGCGCTCCAAGGCCCGCCCGCACCAGCTCGGCGAGGCGCAGAAGGTGCTGCTGGAGAACCGCTCGCCCGACACCGTCGTGGTGGTCGGCCGCGACGTCGGCGGGCCGACCGAGGACGTCGTCGTCACCACCCTCGGCGACCTCGACCCCGACACCGTGGACATGCGCTGCCTGGTGCTCATCGGCTCCTCGCGCACCCGCCTGAGCCCCTCCGGCCGCGTCTGGACCCCGCGCACCTACGAGCCCCGACCGACCCAGGCATAGGTACCTATACATGCGTGTGACGCGGCAGAACGCACGTATAGGTACCTATGCCTGACCGGCCGACGCGCCGGGAGCGGGAATGGGGCGGACGGCGGCGCCCTTGTCCACGGTCGTGCCGAGCCGACGCCTCTCCCGGCCGGCCGCCTTCTGGTCGGTCGCCGTCCTGCTCGTCCTCATGCTCGCGGCCTCGGGGGTGCCCTCCCCGCTCTACCGCGTCTACCAGGAGGAGTTCGGCTTCAGCTCGGGCGTGCTGACGACGGTGTTCGCCGTCTACTCCTTCGCGCTGCTGGTGTCGCTCCTGGTCGTCGGCGGCCTCTCCGACCACGTGGGACGGCGCCCGGTCGTGGCGGCGGCGTTCGTGCTCGAGGCCGCGGCGATGGTGCTGTTCCTGACCGCGGACGGCGTCGGCTGGCTGCTGGCCGCCCGCGTCGTGCAGGGCCTGGCCACCGGGGCGCTGACCAGCGCGCTCGGCGCCGCGCTGCTCGACCTGCAGCGCGCCGACCGCCCGCTCGGGCCGCTGATCAACAGCGCCTCCCCGGGCCTCGGGCTGTCGCTGGGCGCGGTCGGCGCCGGCGTGCTCGTGCAGCTGGTGCCCTCGCCCACCGACTGGGTCTTCGGCGTCCTGACCGGCGTCTTCCTGCTCGCCGCCGCCGGCGTGCTGCTGCTGCCCGAGTCCTCGCCCCGCGTGCCCGGCGCCCTGGCCTCGCTGCGCCCGCGGGTCGAGGTGCCGCCGGCGCACCGGCGGCCGTTCCTCGTCGCGCTGCCGGTGCTCGTCGCCGCCTGGGCGCTCGGCGGGCTCTACGCCTCGCTCGGCCCGTCGCTGGTCGCCGACGTCTTCGGCATCGACAACCACATCGCCGGCAGCCTGCTGATCCTCGCGCTCAACGGCACCGGCGTCCTCGGCTCGCTCGCGCTGCGGCCGATGGCGCCGGAGTCGGCGCTGCTGACCGGCGCGGTCGTCTTCGCCGCCGGCGTGGTCGGCACCGTCGTCGCCGTCCTGACCGGTGCCACCGTGCTGCTGTTCGCCGCCGCGGTGGTCACCGGCTTCGGGTTCGGCGGCTCGTTCCTCGGCGCCATCGCCATGATCACCCGCGGCGTCGCCCCGGGGCACCGGGCCGGCCTGCTGGCCAGCACCTTCGTCGTCGGCTACGTGTCGTTCAGCGTGCCGGCCATCGCCGCCGGGATCGCCGTGGGCGGCCTGGGCCTGGCCCGCACCACCGAGGTCTACGGCGCCGTCGTCGTGGTGCTCGCCCTGGTCGCCGTCACCACCCTGCTGCTGCGGCGGCGTGCCCGGCCCGCGCCCGAGCACGCCGCCCGCGAGGCGGTGCCGGCTCAGCTGTAGGGGCTGGCCTTGAGCAGCCGGGCCAGGTGCGCGGCGTTCTCGGCCAGCGTCTTCGTCGCCTGCGCCACCGGCTCGGGCGTCTCGTCGAGGTCGAGGTAGTCGACGCCCTGCATCGCCTCGCCGTTCCAGTAGGTGACGCCCTGCGCGGGGATGGTGAAGCCGACGTCGGCCAGTGCCTGGAAGGCGTCGGCGCTGATGTGGTGGGCGCCGTCCTCGTTGCCGACGACGGCGACGACGGCGACCTTGCCGGTGATCAGCGGTCGGCCGGAGTCGTCGGTCTCGGACAGCTCGCCGTCGAGCCGCTCGAGCACGCCCTGCGCGACGCTGGTCATGTGCCCGACCCAGGTCGGCGTCGCGAACACCAGGATGTCGGCGGCCAGCAGCTTCTGGCGGATCGCCGGCCACTCGTCGCCCTGGCCCATGTCCACCTGCACGCCGGGCTTCACGTCGTGGTCGAGGACGCGGACCACCTCCCCCGCCACCCCCTGCTCGGCGAGCGCGTCGAGCACCTCCTGGGCGAGCTTCTGGCTGCTGGACGGTTCCGGCGAGGGCTTGAGGCTGCACACGAGGGCGAGGGCGCGGAGGGACGCGGTCTCGGTCATGGCCGCGCACTGCCCATGTCACCTGGGCTTTCACACATCCCGGGCCCGACGGCCCTGGCCCGGGCGCGGACCCGCTCGGAGGATGGGGGTCCCGGGTGGTGCGAGATGTCCGAGTCCCCCTCCCGGCCGCGCGGCCGGTTCCTCCTCGCCGTCGTCGACGCCGGCGGCACCCTCCCACCCGCCCTCGGGCTGGCCGCGGAACTGGTCCGCCGGGGCCACTCGGTGGAGGTGGTGGGTGACCCGACCGCGGAGCGGTCGGCGCGGTCTGCGGGGTGCGGGTTCACCCCCTGGCGGACGGCGCCGCACATCGACTCGGTCGCCGACCAGACCGCACTGATCGCCGAGCTGGAGAGCGGCAGCGGGTGGCACCAGTTCGCCGTCGCCCGGGACCGGTTCGTCGTCGGGCCGGCATCGCGGTACGCCGACGACGTGGTCACCGCGGTGCGGGAGCACCCCGTGGACGCCGTGCTCGCCGACGGACTCCCCGGGCTGCTCATCGGCGCGCTGGCGACCCACCGGCCCACGGCCGCCCTCATGGCGAACATCTACCTGCGTCCCACCCCGGGGATGCCCGTGATGCTGACCGGGTGGACGCCGCCCCGCGGTCGCCCGGGACGGGCACGGGACGCGGTGATCCGCGCCGTGATGCGGCGGCTGGTGTTCTCCCGGTTCCTCCCCGGGCTGAACCGGGCGCTCGCCGCGCACGGGCAGGCGCCGATCAGGGACCTGTTCGAGCTGTTCGACCGCTGCGCCGAGGTGCTGGTGCTGACCAGCCCCTCCTTCGACTTCTCTTCCCCGCACATCCCGGCCAACGTGCACTACGTGGGGCCGCAGCTCGACGACCCGGACTGGACCGCCACGGCCGACGACTGGCACCCGCCGGGCGAGGGGCCGCTGGTCCTGGTGGCCACCAGCTCGGTCTTCCAGGACCAGGCCGGTCTGCTGCGCCGCGTCGCGGCCGCGCTGGGCGGGCTGCCGGTCCGCGCCGTCCTCACCACCGGCCGGGCGGTCGACCCCGCCGACGTCCCGTCCCCGGCGAACGTGCGCGTCGTCCGGGCGGCTCCGCACCGCGCGGTCCTCGCCGAGGCCTCGGTCGTGGTGACGCACGCCGGCCACGGCACCGTGCTCAAGTCCCTGGCCGCCGGGGTGCCGCTGGTCTGCATCCCGATGGGCCGGGACCAGAAGGACAACACCGTGCGTGTGCTGCGGCTGGGCGCCGGCGTGCGCCTGGACGAGGAGGCACCCCCGGAGCGGATCGCCGCCGCCGTGGAGCGGGTGCTCGACGACCCCACCTACACCGACGCCGCCCGCCGCTTCGCGGACCTCCTCGAGGCCGAGGGCAAGACCCGACCGAGCGCCGCGGACCGTGCCGAAGCGCTGCTGGCGCCGTGAGCCTCAGCGCCGCGCGCGGTCGACGGCGGCGCAGAAGGTGCGGGCGTCGGCGAGGGTGTCCTCGAGGGGCACCAGCACCGTCTCCCGCGCCACCTCGGCGACCCGCGCGGTGAGCCGGGCGCGGGCCCGTCGTCGGCGGCGCCGGGCGCCGGCCGCCACCAGGGGCCGGGCCAGCAGCGCCAGCAGCAGGCCGGCGAGCAGCCCCCCGAGCAGCAGCAGGGTGGGCAGCGGGAAGCCCTGCACGCGGGGCAGCGGGACGACGTCGTCGAGCTGCAGCCAGCCGAGGACGGCGAGCGCCAGCAGCCACAGCCCGCCGACCAGGGCGACGGCGGCCAGCAGCCACTGCAGCCCGCCCACCGCGCGCTGCCAGCCCGGCACCCGGTCGGGGCCGAGGTCGGCGCCGGCGACGGCGCGGTCGAGCCGGTCGGCGAGCCCCTCCTCGGAGTGCTCGGCGGTGCGCCGCAGCTCGTCGCGCCACGCCTCGGGCAGGCCGTCGGCGGCGGAGGTGCGGACCTGGCGCAGCGCGGCGCCCAGCGCGGCCTGCTGCACCGCGCCGGCCTCGGGCAGCGACGTCCGGGCCCGCTCGTCGCCGAGGTGCAGCCGGCGCAGCGGATCGGGGCGCAGCCGGCCCGTCCAGCGCAGCAGCGGCCAGCCGGTGCGGGCGGCCCCCTCGCGCCGGGCCGAGCGCTCGACCGCGGCCTCGACCACCGGCACCCCGGCCGCGTCGGCGAGCGCACCGGTCAGCCCGTCGTCGGCGATCCGGGCCGGGCGGCGGTCCCCGGAGGGGCAGTGCGCCGCCAGCGCGTCGGCGCACGCGCGGACGTCGGCGGCCAGCCGCTCGGTCGCCGCCTGCCGGCGGGCGACCCGCCGGGCCAGCTCGGCGCGCAGCACGTCCAGGCCCGCCCCGGTGCGCGCCGACGCCGGCACCACCGGCGTGGCCGAGAGGCCCTCGGCGTCCAGCAGCCGCCGCAGGTCGGCCAGGCACGCCCGGGCGGCCGGCTCGTCGAGCCGGTCGACCTGGTTGAGCACGACCAGGAGCACCCCGGCGTGGCCGGCCATCAGGGCCAGGTAGCGGCCGTGCACGGCGGCGTCGGCGTACTTCTGCGGGTCGAGCACCCACACCAGGACGTCGACCAGCTGCACCAGCCGGTCGACCTCCAGCCGGTGCTCCAGCTTGACGCTGTCGTGGTCGGGGAGGTCGAGCAGCACCAGGCCGTCGAGGTCGGGCGCGGCCGGCGCCACCCGGTGCCGGCGCGGCACCTGCAGCCAGTCGAGCAGCCGGTCGGCGTCGTCGTCGGCACCCCAGACCGAGGCGTGCGCGACGCCGGTCGTGGGCCGGCGGACGCCGGGTGTGCTCACCTCCGCCCCGGACAGCGCGTTGAACAGCGTGGACTTGCCGCTGCCGGTGGCGCCGGCCAGCGCGACCACGGTGGCGTCGCCCAGCGCCTCGCGCGCGCCGGCCTTGGCCAGCAGCGCCCGGGCGTGCGCGACCTCCGGGACGTGCAGCCGGCCCTCGGCGGCCTCGACCGCCTCGCGCAGCGAGGCCAGCCGCTCGCCCAGCGGCGCCCTCTTCGGCCTCACGAGCGCTCCTGGCGGGCGGCCGCGAGGGCGGCGGCCGCGGCGCGCAGCCCCTCGGCGCTGCCCGGGGGCGGTGCCACGGCGTCGACGAGCGCGTCGAAGCGGTCCCGCTCGTCGGTGAGCAGCCGGTTGGCCCGGTGCTCGAGGTCCTCGCGGGCGCGGTCGGCGAGGGCGCGCACCGCCGCGTCGCCGAAGACGGCCTCGAGCACCCGCTGGCCCAGGGCGGTGGTCCCGCCCGCGACGGCGACCTCGCCGCCGGTGAGCCCGCCGGTCTGCGCGAACACGGCGACCATCACCACGGCGCCGGCCCCGTTGACGCCCCACGAGAGCAGCCGGGCGCGCGAGCGCTTGTCCCCGCCCTCGCTGCGCACCAGGTCGAGCACGGTGCCCTGCCAGTCGCGCACCTCGCGCGCGGCGGTGCCGGCGAACTGCGGCGAGGCCCGCTCGAGCTCGCGGAGGCGGCCGCTCAGCAGCCCGGCACCGCCGGAGGTGCCGCGCCACGCGGTCACCGTCCGCTCCGCGGCCTCGTCGGCGGCGTCGCGCAGCAGCACCTCCACGCCCGACTCGAGCGCCTCGTGCAGCTGGGCGGCCGGTGCCGGGCGGCCGCTGAGCGCCGCGGTGACCCGGTCGCGCAGCCGGCCGACCTTGCCCTGCAGGGTGCGCATCCACTCGCCGGTGCCGACGAACTCCTGCCACCGCGCGAGCACCTCACCGCGCAGCAGGCTGCCGTTGCCCACGCCGTCGGAGACGTCGGTGCAGGCGCGCCGGTAGGTGGCCTCGGCGGTGTCGCGGAGGGCGTCGGCCGCGGCCGCCTGCCCCTCCACCGCGGCGGCCACCCCGGCCACCCGCGCGCCCAGGCTGTCCAGCGCGCCGGCCAGGGTCTGGCGGACCACCGCGGCCCGCTCCTCCTGGTCGGCGGCCAGGCCGTGCAGCCAGGCCCGCAGCGGGCCGACCTGGTCCTCGGGCAGCCGGCCGTCGACGAGCGGTCGCTCCTCGACGACGAACAGCCGCGCGGCGCCGAGCCCGCCGCGCTGCAGCATCCCGGCCAGGTCGCCGGCCACCTCGGCGACCGCCTCGGGGGGCACCCGGTCGAGCACCACCGCCAGGGCCGTCCCCCGCTCCTGGGCCGTGCGCAGCACGTCCCACGGCACCGCGTCGGCGTAGCGGGCCGCGGTCGTGACGAAGACCCACAGGTCGGCCGCGGCCAGCAGCTGCCCGGCCAGCTCGCGGTTGGACTCCACCACCGAGTCGACGTCGGGGGCGTCGAGCACCGCCAGCCCCGGGGGCAGCCGGTCGCTCACCACCAGCCGCAGCCCGCTGGCCGCCTCGCCGTCCCCTGTGGTGCGGGCCAGGCCGGGCAGCACGCGGTCGCCGGCGAAGGCGGCCCGGTCGGCCGGCGCGCAGACCAGCACCGGCGCCCGCGTGGTCGGCCGCAGCACGCCGGCGGTGGTCACCTGCTCGCAGAGCAGGCCGTTGACCAGCGTGGACTTGCCGGCACCGGTGGATCCCCCGACCACCGCGAGCAGCGGGGCGTCGAGGTCGCGCAGCCGGGGCAGCAGGTAGTCGTCGACCTGGTCGACGACCGCGCGGGCCGACCGGCGGGCCTCGGCGGCGCCGGGGACGTCGAGGTCCAGCGGCGCGGCGGCCAGCCGGTCGCGCAGTGCCTGCAGGGCGTCGGGCAGCCGCAGCGCCGGGGTGCTCACGAGGGGATACGTGCCCGGTACGGACGGAAGTCACCCCTGGGGCAGCGCGGCCGGCACCTCCCCCGGCGTCCGGACGACGACGGCGGCGCCCGCCCGCTCCAGTTCACCGGGCGGCGCCGGGCCCCAGCCGGCGCCGATGCACGGCAGCCCGTGCGCGGCCGCGCCGAGGACGTCGTGCGCGCGGTCGCCGACCAGCACGGGCCGCTCGCCGTCCGGGTGCGCGGCGAGCGCGGCGGCCACCACCTGGTCCTTGTGCCGGACGGCGCCGTCGAGCGTCGCGCCGTGCACCGAGGCGAAGAACGGCAGCAGGCCGGTGTGCTCCAGCACGCGGACGGCGAAGGTCTCGGGCTTGCTGGTGGCCACGGCGAGCGTGGCGCCCGCCGACAGCGTGGCCAGGAGCTCGGGGACGCCGTCGTACACGTGCACGTCGAGCAGCGCGCCGGCCGAGTAGTGCGCGCGGTAGGCGGCGACCGCGCGCGGCACGTCGGGCGGCGGCACCCGCAGCACGGTGGCGAACCCGTCCTGCAGCGGCGGGCCGACCATCTGGGTGAGCTGCTCGGTCGTCGGCTCCGGCAGGCCCAGCTCGGCGGCGGCGATGCGCACCGAGGCCCAGATGCCCGGCGTCGAGTCGACGAGCGTGCCGTCGAGGTCGAACAGGACCAGCCGGGTCACCGGGCGCGCAGCCAGGCGAGCGCGTCCTCGACGGTCTCCACGACGTCCGTCCCGGCCGGCAGCGGCGGGCGGCGGACGACCACCACCGGGATGCCGAGCTCGCGTGCGGCGGTCAGCTTCGCCTCGGTGAGGTGCCCGCCGGAGTCCTTGGTGACGACGACGTCCACCCCGTGCTCGCGCATCAGCGCCAGCTCGTCCTCGACGCTGAACGGGCCGCGCTCCAGGACGACGGTGGTGCGCGCCGGCAGCGGCGGCTCGGGCGGGTCGACCGAGCGGACCAGCACCTCCTGCGCCAGCCCGGCGAAGGCGCCCAGTCCGGTCCGGCCGGTGGTGAGGAAGACGTGCGCGAACCCGGCGACCGCCTCGGCCGCCTCCTCCAGCGAGTCCACGCGGCGCCAGTCGTCGCCCGGCTGCTCGTGCCAGCCGGGCCGCTGCAGCCGCAGGTGCGGCGTGCCGGTACCGGCGGCGGCCCGCGCCGCGTGCTGGGTGATCGCGGTGGCGAACGGGTGGGTGGCGTCGACCAGCGCGCGCACCGGGTTCGCCCGGAGCCACTCCGCCAGCCCCTCCGCGCCGCCGAAGCCGCCGATGCGCACCTCGCCGGGCGGCAGCAGCGGGTCGGCGGTGCGGCCGGCCAGCGAGCTGAGCACGTCCACACCGTCGGCGGTGAGCGCCTCGGCCAGCCGCCGGGCCTCCGCCGTCCCGCCCAGGAGCAGCACCCGTCCGGTCATCGCGGGTCCCTCCCCCGCCGGGACCCGACACCGCTCACGTGCGCATCCGGGCGGGATGCGGTGGCTCCGTCACCGCCTCGGTGCGCATGCGGGCGCGTGCGGAGGCCCGCGGCGTCGGCACGGACAATGGCCGTGTGAGCGGGGACGGCGGCGCGGGGCTGCGCTACGGGTGGACGACGGGCGCCTGCGCGACCGCCGCCACCACCGCCGCCTACACCGCGCTGCTCACCGGGGAGTTCCCCGACCCCGTGCAGATCCACCTGCCGAACGACCGGCACCCGTCGTTCGCGCTGGCCACGGAGTCGCTGGGCGGGGGCGCGGCGAGCGCCGGGATCGTCAAGGACGCCGGCGACGACCCCGACGTCACCCACGGCGCCCTGGTGTCGGTGACCGTGACGCACGGCGCGCCGGGCAGCGGCGTGACGTTCCGGGCGGGGCCGGGCGTGGGCACGGTGACCAAGCCGGGCCTGCCGCTGGCGGTCGGCGAGCCGGCGATCAACCCCATGCCGCGGCGGTTCATCGGTGAGCACGTGGCCATGGTGGCCGAGCGGCACGGCGGCAGCGGCGACGTCGTCGTCGAGGTCTCGGTGGAGAACGGCGAGGAGCTGGCCCGGAAGACGTGGAACCCGCGGCTGGGCATCCTCGGCGGGCTGTCGATCCTCGGCACGACCGGCGTCGTCGTCCCGTACTCCTGCTCGTCGTGGATCGACTCGATCCGCCGCGGCATCGACGTCGCCCGGGCCGCCGGCCACCGGCACGTGGCCGGGTGCACCGGGTCGACCTCGGAGCGGGTCGTCACCGAGCTGTACGGGCTGCCCGAGGACGCGCTGCTGGACATGGGCGACTTCGCCGGCGCGGTGCTCAAGTACCTGCGCCGCCACCCCGTGCCGCGGCTGACCGTCGCCGGCGGCATCGGCAAGCTGGCCAAGCTCGCCGACGGCCACCTCGACCTGCACTCGGGCCGCTCGCAGGTGTCGTTCGACTCGCTGGCGCGGCGGGTGCGCGACGCCGGGGGCCCGCCGGAGCTGGTCGAGGGGGTGCGGGGCGCGAACACCGCGCTCGACGCGCTGCAGCGGTGCACCGCCGCCGGGCTGCCGCTGGGCGACCTGGTGGCCGCCGGCGCCCGCGAGACCGCGCTCGGCGTGCTGCGCGGCGCCCCGGTGGAGGTGGACGTCGTGGTGATCGACCGCGCCGGCACGATCGTCGGCCGCGCCTGAGCGGTGGAAGGACCCCCTCCTCAGCCCCACCCCTCGCAAGCTCGGGGCGGGACCCGGGAGGGGGCCGCTCAACGCGGTCTCGTCGTCGAGTAGAGGTGGCTGTCGGGGAACTGCGCGGCGGTGAGCACGGGGCCGACCACGACCACCGCCGTCCGCTTCACCCCGGCCTCCTCGACCTGCCCGGCGATGTCGGCCAGCGTGCCCCGCAGCACCAGCTCGTCGTCCCGGCTGGCCCGCGCCACGACCGCGACCGGACCGTCCGCGCCGTAGTGCGGCACCAGCTCGGGCACCAGCTCGCGCAGGCGCTGCACCGCCAGGTGCAGCACCAGCGTCGCGCCGGTCGCGGCGTACGCGGCCAGCTGCTCCCCCGCCGGCATCGGCGTCGAGCGCGCCGACGTCCGGGTCAGGACGACGGTCTGCCCCACCCCCGGCACGGTCAGCTCCCGCTTCAGCGAGGCCGCGGCCGCGGCGAACGCCGGCACCCCCGGGACGACGTCGTAGGGCACCCCCGCGGCGTCGAGCCGGCGCATCTGCTCGGCCATCGCGCTGTAGACCGACGGGTCGCCGGAGTGCAGGCGGGCGACGTCGAGACCGGCCTCGTGCGCGGCGACCAGCTCGGCGGTGATCCGGTCGAGGTCGAGGTCGGCGGTGTCGACCAGCCGCGCGTCCGGGCGGGCGGTGTCGAGCAGCTCGCGGGGCACCAGCGCGCCGGCGTAGAGGACGACCGGGCAGGAGGCGATCAGCCGCGCCGCCCGCACGGTGACCAGGTCCGCGGCCCCGGGGCCCGCGCCGATGAAGTGGACGGTCACCAGCGCGTGACGCTCCAGATCGTCACCGGCATGGCGGGCTTCCAGCCGGTGAAGGAGCCGACCGGCTCGGCGCGCTGCACCTCCACGCGCACCAGCTCCCCGCCCACCCGCGCGTGCCAGGTGCCGAGCACCGCCTCGCTCTCGACGGTGACCGCGTTGGCCACCAGCCGGCCGCCGACCGGCAGCGCGTCCCAGCAGGCGTCGAGCAGCAGCGGCGTGGTCAGCCCGCCGCCGATGAACACCGCGTCGGGCTTGGGCAGCCGCGACAGCACGTCCGGCGCGTGGCCGTGCACCACCCGCAGGTACGGGACGCCGAGCCGGGTGGCGTTGCGGACGATCCGCTCGGCTCGCTCCTGCGCCGCCTCGACCGCGACCGCCCGGCAGGTCTTGTGCGCGCGCATCCACTCGATGCCGATCGACCCCGAGCCGGCGCCGATGTCCCACAGCAGCTGCCCGGGGACGGCGGCGAGCCGGGACAGGGTGATCGCCCGGACCTCCGACCGGGTCAGCTGGCCGTCGGACTCGTAGGCGCCGTCGGGCAGGCCGGGCGTGGTGGGCAGTGGCATCGTGCCGCGCTCGGCCCGGCACTCGACGGCCGTGACCACCAGCGCCGACGCCGGCTGCGACCAGGTCGCCGCGGTGCCCGTGCGCACCTCCTCGTCCGGCCCGCCCAGCCCGCCGAGCACCGTGAGCAGGCTCTGCCCGTAGCCGCGGGCCGAGAGCAGCGCGGCCACCTCGGCCGGCGTGCCGCCGTCGGACCCGAGGACCAGCAGCCGGCGGCCCGGCTGCACGTGCGGGTGCAGCAGCTCGATCGGCCGGCCGACCAGGCTGACCACCTCGGTGTCCTCCACCGCCCAGCCGAGCCGGGCGCAGGCCAGCGACACCGAGGAGGGCGCGGGCAGCACCCGCACCCGCTCCGGGCCGAGCAGCCGGGTCAGCGTGGTGCCGATCCCCGACAGCATGGGGTCGCCGCTGGCCAGGACGACCACGGCGCGGCCGGCGTGCGTCTCGAACAGGCCGGGCAGGGCCTCGGTCATCGGCGAGGGCCACTGCACCCGCTCGGCGGTGACCGACGGCGGGACGAGGTCGAGCTGGCGGCCGCTGCCCATCAGCACCTCGGCCCGCTCCACCTCGACGCGCGAGGTCGGTGCCAGCCCCTCCCAGCCGTCGGCCCCGATGCCGACGACGACGACGGGCGCGTCGGTGGCGAGCTCGCTCATGCCGGCAGGTCCCCTCTCGGTCCGGCGGCCTCGGCCAGCAGCCGCTCCCGCGTCTCCTCGGGCAGGCGGTCGACGTAGACGGTGCCGTCGAGGTGGTCGACCTCGTGCTGCAGGCAGCGCGCCGCCATGCCCGTCGCCTCGATCGTCACCGGCTGCCCCTTCACGTCCACGCCGTCCACCCGGGCCCGGAAGGCGCGCGGCAGATCGGCGTACGGGCCGGGCACCGACAGGCAGCCCTCCTCGGTGACCTCCTCGGCCGGCTCGCCGCCCACCGGTCCGGGCAGCGTGAGCACCGGGTTCACCACGTAGCCGACGACGTCCTCGCCGTCGGCGTCGGGGCAGTCGATGACGAAGACCCGGGCGTCGACGCCGATCTGGTTGGCCGCCAGCCCCACGCCGTCGGCGGCGTGCATGCTGGCGAACATGTCGAGGACCAGCCGCCGGAGCGCCTCGTCGAAGACGGTCACGGGGGCGCAGGACCGGTGCAGGACCGGGTCGCTGCCGTACGTCACGATCGGCCGGGCGGTGCCGTCGTAACGGCCGGGCAGGCGCATGTCCGCCGATCCTAGGGACGGCCTTCGCGGGCGTGGTCGGCACGATGTGCGGCGTGGGAGATCCGATCGCCGCCGGGCTGGCGCTGGGCGCCGCCGCCGACCTGCTGCTGGCCGACCCCCGGCGGGGGCACCCGGTGGCCGGGTTCGGGCGGCTCGCGCTCGCCCTCGAGCGGCGGGCGTGGCGCGACGGCCGCGGGGCCGGCAGCGCGTACGCCGGCGGGCTGGTTGCCGCCGCCACCGGCCTCGGCGTCGCGCTGGACCGGGCCACCCGCCGGCGGCCGGTTCCCCGCGCCCTGGTCACCGCGGCGGTCACCTGGACCGTCCTCGGCGGCACCTCGCTGGGCCGGGCCGCCGGGACCCTGCAGCAGCACCTGGCCGCCGGGGACCTGCCCGCCGCCCGGGCCGCGCTGCCGGCGCTCGCCGGGCGCGACCCCAGCGACCTCGACGAGCCCGAGCTCGCCCGCGCCACGATCGAGTCGGTCGCCGAGAACACCGCCGACGCCGCCGTCGGCCCTCTCGTCTGGGGCGCGGTCGCCGGGCTGCCCGGCCTGCTGGCCTACCGGGCGGCCAACACCCTCGACGCGATGGTCGGCCACCGCTCCCCCCGGTACGCGCGCTTCGGCTGGGCGGCGGCGCGCACCGACGACGTCCTCGGCTGGCTGCCCGCCCGGGTCACCGCCGCCCTGACCGTGGGCTGCGCCCCGGTGGCCGGGGGGTCGCCGTCCGGCGCGCTGCGCACCTGGCTCCGGGACGGCGCCGCGCACCCCAGCCCCAACGCCGGCCGGTGCGAGGCCGCGACGGCGGGTGCCCTCGGGATCCGGCTCGGCGGCCGCAACGTCTACGGCAGCCGGGTCGAGGAGCGGCCGGTGCTGGGCTCCGGGCGGCTTCCCGCGGCCGCCGACATCGGTCGCGCCGTCCGCCTGTCGCGGGCGGTCTGGGTCGCCGCCGCGGCCGCCGCGGCCGGCCTCCGGTGGCTCGCGCGGCGCGACTCGCCCGCACGGCTGGCGGTCCCCGGCGACCCGACGTAGCGTCCTCTGCATCGGAGCGGCCGGCCCTCGCGGGCCGGAGGAGCACGTGCGTCGAGCACACGGCCACGCGGTCCCGTCGGCACCGCCGGTGCGCCTCTGAACAGGAGTACCCGCGATGGTCTCTCCGACCGCTGCCCGCCCCCGCACCGGTCCGCGGCACGCCTCCGCCGCCCCCCTCGACGGCCGTCCACCGGTCGCGCGCACCGAGGCCCCGGCCGGGCGGCTCCCCGCCGACGAGGACCTCGTCTCCGCCCTGCGGCTCGAGGTGGACCAGCTGCGCCAGGCCATGGCCAGCCGCGCCACGATCGAGCAGGCCAAGGGCATCCTCATGCTGCTGACGTGCTGCAGCGAGCAGGTGGCCTTCGACCTGCTCGCGCACATGTCCAGCCACACGCACCGCAAGGTGCGCGAGGTGGCCGGCGCGCTCACCGAGTCCGCGTCCGGGAAGACGCCGCTGCCCGACGACATCCGGGCGATCCTGCGCGACGCCTGCCCGCCGTCGCGCCGGATGAGCTAGCCCCGGGCCGCCGTCGGGAGGGTCGCGGCCCGTCCGGGAGAATGCGCACGCCCCCCTTCGAGGAGGAGAGAGCGCCGCGTGTTCTACATCCTGGCCCGGTTCGTCGTCCGGCCGCTGTTCTGGCTGCTGTTCCGGCCGCACGTCACCGGCCGGGAGCACGTGCCGCTCACCGGACCGGTGATCCTGGCCAGCAACCACCTGTCGTTCATCGACAGCATCGCGATCCCCACGGTCGCCCCGCGCAAGGTGCACTACCTGGCCAAGGCCGAGTACTTCACCGGCACGGGGGTCACCGGGTGGTTCTCCCGCACGCTGTTCAGCGCCCTGGGCGCGCTGCCGGTCGAGCGGGAGACGCACCGTGCCGCGCAGGCCGCGCTGGACACCGCGCTCGGGGTGCTCAACGACGGCGAGGGCTTCGGCATCTACCCCGAGGGCACCCGGTCGCGCGACGGCCGGCTGGCCCGCGGCAAGACCGGCGTCGCGTGGCTGGCGCTGACCGCCGACTGCCCGGTCGTGCCGGTGGCGGTGGCGGGCACGGAGAAGGTGCAGCCGGTGGGCGCCCGCTGGCCGCGACCGGCCCGCATCACGGTGACCTTCGGGGAGCCGCTGACCTTCCCCGAGCAGAAGGGCATGGCCGGCAACGGGCGCGCCCGCCGGGTGGTGACCGACCGGATCATGCACGCGATCGCCGACCTGTCGGGGCAGGAGAAGGCCGGGTGGGGCAGCCCGTCGGAACCAGCGGCGTGACGGGCGGGGCGCTGCTCGTCGCCGGGACGACGTCCGACGCCGGGAAGTCCGTCGTCACGGCCGGCATCTGCCGCTGGCTGGTGCGCCAGGGCGTCTCGGTGGCGCCCTTCAAGGCGCAGAACATGAGCAACAACTCGATGGTCACGCCGGACGGCGCCGAGATCGGCCGCGCCCAGGTCGTGCAGGCCGCGGCGGCGCGGGTGGCCCCCGAGGCGGCGATGAACCCGGTGCTGCTCAAGCCGGGCGGCGAGAACTCCAGCCAGGTCGTCGTCCTGGGCCGGCCGGTCGCCGACGTGACCGCGCTGTCCTACCGGCCGATGAAGGCCGGGCTGCTCGACACGGTGCTCGGCTGCCTGGCCGACCTGCGGTCGCGCTTCGACGTGGTCGTGTGCGAGGGCGCGGGCTCCCCCACCGAGATCAACCTGCGCGACGACGACATCGCCAACATGGGCCTGGCCACCGCGGCGCAGCTGCCCGTCGTCGTGGTCGGCGACATCGACCGCGGCGGGCTGTTCCCCGCGCTCTACGGCACGGTCGCGCTCATGCCGCCGGCCGACCAGCGGCTGGTCGCCGGGTTCCTGGTGAACAAGTTCCGCGGCGACGTCCGGCTGCTCGAGCCGGGGCTGGCCGCGCTGCGCGGGCTGACCGGCCGGCCCACGCTGGGCGTGCTTCCCTGGGTCGGGGGCCTCGACCTCGACGTCGAGGACTCCCTCGGCGTCGGCGCGGCCGCGCAGCCGGCCGGCCCGCCGCACGGCGAGGAGGTGCTGCGCGTCTCGGTGGCCCGGCTGCCGCGGCTGTCGAACTTCACCGACCTCGACGCGCTCGCCGCCGAGCCGGGCGTGCTGGTCCGCTACGCCACGCGCCCGGAGGAGCTGGCCGACGCCGACCTCGTCGTGCTGCCCGGCACGCGCTCGACCGTCGCCGACCTGGCGTGGCTGCGCTCGTCCGGCCTCGCCGACGCCGTGCTGCGCCGTGCCGCCGCCGGCGCGCCCGTGCTCGGCATCTGCGGCGGCCACCAGATGCTCGCCCGCACCATCACCGACGAGGTGGAGTCGCGCGCCGGCGTCGTCCCGGGCCTCGGGCTGCTGCCTGCCGACGTGCGGTTCGCGCCCGAGAAGACGCTCGGCCGCCCGGTCGGCTCCGCCTTCGGCGAGCCGGTGCACGGCTACGAGATCCACCACGGGCTGGTCAGGGTGGACTGGCACTCCGACGACCCACCCGCCCAGCCCTTCCTCGACGGCGCCCGGGCCGGCGCGGTGTTCGGCACGACGTGGCACGGGGCGCTGGAGAACGACGGCTTCCGCCGGGCGTTCCTCGCCGAGGTGGCGCGGCTGACCGGCCGGCGGTTCGTGCCTGCGCCGGACACCGACTTCGCCGCCGTCCGGGAGGCCCGGCTCGACGCGCTCGGCGACCTGGTGGCCGAGCACGCCGACACCGACGCGCTGTGGCGGCTGGTCGAGGACGGCGCCCCGGCCGACCTGCCGCTGCTGCCGCCCGGGGCCGGCCGCTAGGGCGTGACGCCGGCGGTGAGCCGGGTGCGGACGTCGTCCGGCCACGGCACCGCGCCGTCCTCGTCGACCGCGACGTAGGTCGTGCGGACGACGCAGCAGACCCGCTCGCCGACCCGGACGGTGAACCGCGCGACCACGCTGGAGCGGCCGACCTTCTCCGTCGCCGACTCGACGGTGACCGTGTCGCCCCAGCGGGCCGGCGAGCTCCACTCCAGGGTGCTGGCCTTGACGACCGGCTCGATCCGGCGCTCCCGGAGCTCCGCCCAGGACACCCCGCTCGACTCCAGCCAGCCGTTGGAGGCCTCGTCGGCCCAGACCAGGTAGTGCGCGTTGAAGACGATGCCCTGCTGGTCGCACTCGACGTAGCGGACCGGGGAGCTCCAGGAGGCTGGCATGGCCGGACGCTAGCGTCTTGCCCGTGCAGACCGGCCCCGACGTCCTCGCCAGCTACCAGACCCCGCACCCCAAGGCGATGGACAAGGAGATCGGCGCGCTCGACGCGCACTGCCGGGCCTTCATCGCGCTGTCGCCGTTCGCGACGCTCGCCACGGCCGACGCCGACGGCTGGCCCGAGGTCTCGCCCCGCGGCGGCGACCCGGGCTTCGTGCACGTGCTCGACGCGCACCGGCTGGTGCTGCCCGACCGGCCCGGCAACAACCGGGTCGAGAGCCTGCGCAACGTCGCCGGCAACCCGCGGGTGGCGCTGATGTTCCTGGTGCCGGGCATCGACGAGACGCTGCGGGTCTACGGCACCGGGTCGCTGGTCGCGGCCGGGGATCTGGACCTCGACCTCACCGAGTTCGGGCGGGCGCCGCGCTCGGCGCTGCTGGTCGAGGTCCGCTCGGCCTACTTCCAGTGCGGCAAGGCGGTGATGCGGTCGGGGCTGTGGGACCCGGAGCGGCGGGTGGAGCGGTCGGCCTTCCCGACGTTCAGCGAGGTGCTGCGCGACCACTGCGCCGACGAGTCGATGCCGCTGCTCGACACCGAGCGGATGCGGGCGGCGCTGAGCCTGGAGCTGTGAGAACTGTCGCCGGGGACCCCTAGGGTCCGGCGGCATGGCGACCGACTTCCAGGTGGTGATCGACTCCGCCGCGCCGCACGCGCTGGCGGACTGGTGGGCCGAGGCCCTGGGCTGGGAGGTGGAGCCGCAGGACGCGGCGTTCATCCGCCGGATGGTGGACGCCGGTCACGCCACGGAGGCCGACACCACGACCCACCGCGGGGCGCTGGTCTGGCGCGAGGGGCAGGCGATCACCTCGCCCGACCCCGGGCGACCGCGGGTGCTGTTCCAGCTGGTGCCGGAGGGCAAGACGGTCAAGAACCGGCTGCACCTGGACCTGCGGGTGGGCGAGGAGCGGCGCGAGGCCGAGATCGCCCGGTTGGTGGCGGCGGGCGCCACTGAGCTGCACCGCGGGACGCAAGGACCGCACTGGTGGGCGACCCTCGCCGACCCGGAGGGCAACGAGTTCTTCGTCGGCTAGCTAGCTGGCCTTGAGGTCGCGGGCCAGCTTGCGGTAGGCGACGGTGCGCTCGGCCAGCAGCCGGGCTCGTTCCTGCCGGGTCCGGCGTTCGCTACCGAGGTAGCGGGCGTCCTCCACGAGCTGAAAGGCGGCCAGGACGCTCGCCTTCGGCTCACGGGTACGCGGGACGGCCGGGCGCACGGGTTCGGCCGAGTTCATGGAGCCCCCCTCTCCCGGGGGGCAGGTCAACAGCACCCCGTGCCAGTCATGGTGCCCCCGTATCGGCAGATCGAACCCTTCTCGAAACCAATTGGTGTCGGAGTGTCACGTGAGTCTCATGTGACGACGGATCGGGCCGCCCGGCGCCGACCCGCTGCCGAGAAGGCGATCCGTGCACGACATCCGGCACGCCACGCGGTCCGGGCGTGCACGCAACGCCTTCTCGACGGGGCGCCCGCCGTCCGTACGGTGCTCCCCATGGCCGCTCCCCGCCTGACCCGGCTCGTCCGCACGGTGCTCGGCCGCCGCCGGGGGCCGGTCCGCCGGCCGGAGGCGCCGCGGCCGACCGCTCCGCAGCCGCCGCGCGCGGTCGAGCGCGGTCCCGCTCCCGGCGACGAGATCGGCTGGCACCCCCGGCCGGACGGCGCACCCGACCCCGGCGAGGTCGTCTGGGCGTGGGTGCCCTTCGACGAGGGCGACGGGCGGGGCAAGGACCGGCCGGTGCTGGTCATCGGCCGGCGCGGCGACGACCTGCTGGCGCTGCAGCTGAGCAGCGTCGACCACGACCGCGACGCCGCCGACGAGGCTCGGTACGGCCGCTACTGGACCGACCTGGGCGCCGGCCCCTGGGATCCCCGGGGCCGCCCGAGCGAGGTGCGGCTGGACCGCCTGCTGGTGCTCGCGGTCCCCGGCGTCCGCCGGGAGGGCGCGGCGCTCGACCGCGCGCGGTTCGAGCGGGTGGTCGAGGAGGCCCGCCGCACCCAGGGCTGGTGATCCCTCCCTAGAAGGGGACCTGCTGGGTGAGCAGGCCGGCACCGCTGCCGCGCCCGGAGAGCACGCGGCAGAACTCGACGGCGTCCATCTCGACGTCCTCGCCGTCGGGACCGGCGGACCACGTGCCGCCGGCCGGGCCGGTCAGCCGCAGCCGGTAGGGCCGGCCGTGCCGCTCGGCCCACTCGCGGACCACGTCGGCGACGAGGACGCCGTCGTGGGCCGGGGTGAGCTCGGGCTCGCGCCCGGTGGCCCGGGCGATGTCGACGCGGTGCATCCAGGTGTCGCGGGTCAGCACGACGTCGAACAGGAAGCCGAAGCGCCAGCGCTCGGTGTGCTCGCCGACGACCTGCTCCTCGGGCAGCGTCAGCCGCCCGATCACCCGGGACAGCCGGCGCCGCCCGCGGACGGCCCGCGGGAGCGCCGCCTCGAAGCGCGCCCGGGTCTCCTCCGGCGAGAGGTGGTCGCGCTCGCGCACCTGCAGCCCGGTGAGGGCGTCGATACCCCCGCCGGCGCGGGTGCTGAGGACGTTCTGCCGCACGGTCTGCCGCGGGAAGGCCACCATCTCGGCCATCCCGAGGACGTGCGCGGCCATCTGCCGGACGTCCCACGCGGTGCACTCGGTGGGCCGCTCCCAGTCGCCGGGGTCCAGCCGGCGCAGCACGGCGGCGAACCGGCCGTACTCGGAGGCGGCCAGGCGCAGTGCCTCGTCGCGGCCGAGCAGCGGCGGGCGGGGAGCGGGTCGGACGGTGGTGCTCGCGGACATCGAGGTCCTCCCGGGGAGGGATCAGGAGCGGAGGCGGGGGCCGCCGTGGTGGGCCAGCCACATGGCGACCACGTCGGGGAGGGCGCTGGTGAACGCGCCGGTCTCGAACGGCTCACCGGGCCCGTTGGCGAGCTGCTGGCTGATCACGCCGGCGGTGACCGACGTCCAGGTGCGGAACAGCAGGTCGACGTCGGCGCCGGGGTCGAGGACGCCTGCGTCGCGGAGGCCGGCGATCCGCTGCCGGCCCAGCGCCGCCAGCTCGACCGCCGGCGCGTACGCCTGCTCGCTGGGCACGAAACCGGGCACCGGCCGCCAGAACATCAGCGGCGCGTAGGCGGGGTGCTCGACCGCCCAGCGCACGAACACCTCGGCGTACACGTGCACGTACCGCACGGGGTCACCGTCACCGAACCCGGCGAGCAGGCCGCGCATCTCGGCCAGCAGCAGCCGCCAGCCGCGCTCGAACAGCGCGTCGTACAGCGCGTGCTTGCCGTCGAAGTACACGTACAGCGACGGCGGGCGGATGCCCATGCGGCGGGCCACCTCACCGAGCGTGAGCCCGGCGACGCCCTGCTCGCCCATGACCTCGACCGCGACGTCGAGCACCTGCTCGATCGTCTCCTGGCGCCGGCGGTGGCGGCGGTCGAGAGGGGCGGTCGTGCTCACGGCGGCGAGCATTCTCCTAATGGCGTTAGGAAGTCAACCGGTCGATAGGAATGCGCTTCCCCGTCGCGGCCGGGGTGCGGCACAGTGGCCCGCCGTGGACGACGTCGCGGTGTTCTGGGCCCTGCACTCCGACCTGCCGCGCGAGGGCGTCGGCTCCGACGCGACGACGCGGGAGCTGCTCGCCCTGGCCCGGCCGCTGCCCGGCGACCGGGCGCTGGACATCGGGTGCGGACCGGGGCGCTCCGCCCTCGTCCTGGCCCGGGAGGGGCTGCAGGTCACCGCCGTCGACACCCACGAGCCGTTCCTCGACCGGCTCCGGAGCGCGGCCGCCGACCGCGGGCTCGCCGTCACCGCGGAGCACGCCTCGATGACGGCCCTGCCGTACGCCGACGGCGCCTTCGACCTGCTGTGGTGCGAGGGCGCGGCCTACCTCATGGGCGTGGACGAGGCGCTGCGCACCTGGCGCCGGCCGGTCGTCCCCGGAGGCGCGCTGGTCTTCACGGAGGTCGGGTGGACCACAGCGTCGCCGTCGGAGGCCGCGCGGGGGTTCTGGTCGGCGTACCCCGCGATGCGCGACGAGGCGGCCACCGTCGCGGCGGCCGAGGCGGCCGGCTACGACGTCCTCGCCACCCGGCTGCTGCCCGAGTCCGACTGGTGGGACGAGTACTACGGGCCGCTGGCCGAGCGGATCGCCGCCCTCGCCTCGTCCGAGCCGGACCCCGACGAGGGGACGGCGGCGGCGCTGGCGGCCGCCCGGGCGGAGATCGACCTGCGCCGCGAGCACCCCGGCGACTACGGCTGCACGGGGTACGTGCTGCGGCGGCGGTGACTCAGTTCGCGCGCTGGCGCAGGTGGTAGACACCGGTCTGCGCGGTGAGTGACTCGAGGTCGTAGCGGTGGACCACCTTGGGACCGCCGTGCAGGTGCACGTGCGTGATGGTGGGCAGCGGCTGACCGTGGCGGGCCTCGCGGATCTGCACCCGCCCGTCGAGGGGGCCGCCGACGAAGAGCAGGACGGCGTCCTCGTCGCCGACCTCGTCGGACACCCACGCGCGCTCGGACAGCTCGACCCCTCCCCTGCTGCGATCCGGACCTCGACAGTAGGCGCGCGACCCTCCCAGGTCACGCCGGCGCGGCTGTCCGCTCCGCCACCCCGCGCCGTCACCGCTCCCCGCGCGGGCGCAGCTGCGGGCGAGCAGCGGCGCGGAGAACAGCATCACGAACAGCCGCAGCACCTGGACGGCGAGCACGAAGGTGGCGTCGGCCCCGCTCCCGGTCGCCGTCGCCAGGACGGCGTAGAGGCCGCCGGGCGTGGTGGCCAGGTAGCCGTCGAGCAGGCCGACGCCGGTCGCGCGCGACAGCAGCAGGCCGAGCCCGGCGCAGGCGACCACGCTGCCGACGACGAGCGCCACCGCGAGCGGCAGGGCGCGCCCCACCAGCCGCAGGTCGGCGCGGGTGAAGCCCAGGCCCACCTGCAGCCCGATCGCCAGGAAGGCGGCCCACTCCAGCGGCAGGGGCACGGTCGCCCCCTGCGAGACGCCGGTCAGGTCGAGGGTCGCGGCGACCGCCATCGGCCCGAGCAGCGAGCCCACCGGGAGGTGCGCCAGGCGGCCCAGCAGCAGGCCGGCGGCGATGCTGAGGGCCGTGAACAGCAGACCGCCGGGCCAGCCCGCCCCGTCCTCCGCCGGCGCGGCGCCGCCGCCGGAGGCGCCGTAGACCGTCGTCGCCACGATCGGCATCGCGATCAGGACGATCAGGACGCGGACGTACTGCAGGACGGCGACCACCTGCTCGTCGGCGCCGAGGTCGCGGGCCACCGCGGTGATGCCCGAGGCGCCGCCGGCGATCATCGAGAAGGCGCCGGTGACCGGGCTGATGCCGCGCTGCAGGCGCATCAGCTGACCGGCGACCAGGCTGACCGCCAGCGTGCCGAGGGTGACCAGCACGATCGGCAGCCAGTGCTCGGCCAGCGCGCCCAGCGTCTCCGACTCGACGAGGAAACCGACCGAGACCCCGATCAGCGCCTGCGACGCGGTGCCGACCGGCTGCGGGACCCGGTCGGCACCGCGACCGAGCAGCGTGCGGGCGAGGCCGGCGACGAGCCCGCCGAAGATCGGCGCGGAGGGGACGCCCGCCAGGTCGAGCAGCAGGCCGGCGAGGGCCCCCACGACGACGACGGCGGCCCGGTCCAGCAGCCGCCGGCCCCGTCGTCCCACGCCCTCACCGTGCTCCCGCGACCCCCGTCACCCGCCGACGATCCGGCGCAGCTCGGCGACGTAGGCCGGCCCCGGCGTCGGCCCAGCACGGCGACGGCCAGCCGGGCCGCCGCGGTGTCGCGGTCGAGGGCGCCGTCTTCCATATCGGAAAGCGCGCAGCATCCCTTTCCAACTCGTCGAGACGCGCTTTCCGGATCGTCGAGCCACGGGTGGGCTGTCGGCGCGCGGGACCGCCGTGGTCTGATGATCCCCGAACTGCGACGGCAGTGGAGGAAGCCGGTGCGACTCCGGCGCGGTCCCGCCACTGTGAGCCGGTCCCCGCCGGTCAGTCAGGAACTCCCGCCGTCGCTTCCTGCCACCTCCGGGCGTGGACACCCGGGAGAGGACGCGTGGTCTCTTGACCTACCCCTTCGGCGCCGTCGTCGGCATGGACGACATGCGGCTGGCCCTGCTGCTCAACGCCGTCTCCCCCGCCGTCGGCGGGGTGCTCGTGCGCGGCGAGAAGGGGACGGCGAAGTCGACGACGGTGCGCGCGCTGGCCGCCGTCCTGCCGCCGGTCGACGTGGTCGCCGGGTGCCGCTTCGCCTGCGACCCCGCCGCGCCCGACCCGGCCTGCCCCGACGGCCCGCACGACACCGGCGTCCCCGGGCTGACCCGGCCGGCACGGCTGGTCGAGCTGCCGGTCGGCGCCTCGGAGGACCGCGTCGTCGGCTCGCTGGACCTCGAGCGGGCGCTGACCGAGGGCGTGAAGGCGTTCGAGCCGGGCCTGCTGGCGTCGGCGCACCGCGGCGTGCTCTACGTCGACGAGGTCAACCTGCTGCACGACCACCTGGTCGACCTGCTGCTCGACGCCGCCGCGATGGGCACCGCCTACGTCGAGCGCGAGGGCGTCTCGGTGCGGCACGCGGCCCGGTTCCTGCTGGTCGGGACGATGAACCCGGAGGAGGGCGAGCTCCGGCCGCAGCTGCTCGACCGCTTCGGGCTCACCGTGGAGGTGGCCGCGCCGCGGGACCCCGCCGAGCGCGCGGAGGTGGTCCGCCGCCGGTTCACGTACGACGCCGACCCGGCCGGGTTCGCCGCCGCGTGGGCCGCCGAGGAGACCGCGCTGGCCGCCCGGATCGCCGACGCCCGCGCCCGCCTGCCGCACGTCGTCCTCCCCGATGAGGCGCTGCGCCAGGTCACCGCGGTCTGCGCGGCCTTCGACGTCGACGGGCTGCGGGCCGACCTGGTGACCGCCCGCGCCGCGATCGCGCACGCCGCCTGGTGCGGGCGCGACGCGGTGACCGAGGAGGACGTGCGGGTCGCCGCGCGCCTGGCGCTGCCGCACCGCCGCCGGCGCAACCCCTTCGACGCCCCCGGCCTCGACGAGGACACCCTCGACCGGGCGCTGGAGGACTCCCGCCCCGACGACCCCGGGCCGCCGGACGACGACGACCCCGACGGCGGCGGGCCCCCACCGGAGGACCCGCTTTCGGCGCCGGAAGCGGACCCGCCTTCGGCGCCGGAAGCGGACGAGGGATCGTCCGGGCCGGCGCCGCAGCGGGCCGCGGTCGACCCGGGCGAGCCGTTCCGCGCCCGCCGGCTCGAGGTGCCCGGCATCGGCGCGGGCGCGGCCGGGCGGCGGTCCCGCGCCCGGTCCGAGCGCGGGCGGGTCGTCGGCTCGATCCGCCCGGCCGGCACCGTGACGAGGCTGCACCTGGCCGACACCGTGCGCGCGGCGGCGCCGCACCAGGTGGCCCGCGGCCGCACCGGCCCGGGCCTGCGGATCGCCCGCGAGGACCTGCGGCAGGCGTCGCTGGAGGGCCGCGAGGGCAACCTCGTGCTCTTCGTCGTCGACGCCAGCGGCTCGATGGGCTCGCGCGCGCGGATGAGCGCGGTGAAGGGCGCCGTCCTGTCGCTGCTGCTCGACGCCTACCAGCGCCGCGACAAGGTCGGGCTGGTCACCTTCCGCGGGACGACCGCCGAGCTGGCGCTGCCGCCCACCTGGTCGGTGGAGGCGGCGGCCGCGCGGCTGACCGAGCTGCCGACCGGCGGCCGGACGCCGCTGGCCGCCGGGCTGCTGCGCGCGCACGACACCCTGCGCGTCGAGCGCGTCCGCGACCCGCAGCGGCGGCCGCTGCTCGTCGTCGTCACCGACGGGCGGGCCACCGGTGCGCGCGGCGGCGACCACCTCGGCCGGGCGCACGCCGCGGCCGGGCTGCTGGCCGCCGAGGGGACCGCCGCCGTCGTCGTCGACTGCGAGTCCGGGCCGGTCCGGCTCGGGCTGGCCGGCACGCTCGGCACCGCCCTCGGCGCGCAGACGCTGCGCCTCGAGGAGCTGGCCGCCGACGCGCTGGCGGCCACGGTGCGCAGCGCGCGGAAGGCGGCCTGACGTGCCGCAGGGGGTCCCCACCGCCGTCCCGGAGGACGGGCTGACCACGCGGCAGCGGCGCAACCGGCCGGTCCTCGCCGTGCACACCGGCGAGATGAAGGGCAAGTCCACCGCCGCGTTCGGCATGGCCATGCGGGCGTGGAACCAGGGCTGGCCGATCGCGGTCTACCAGTTCGTCAAGAGCGCGAAGTGGAAGGTCGGCGAGGAGAACGCGCTCACCGCGCTGGGCCGGCTGCACGAGCAGACCGGCGAGGGCGGCCCGGTGGTCTGGCACAAGATGGGCTCGGGCTGGTCGTGGTCGCGCCGCCAGGGCTCCGAGGTCGACCACGCCGCCGACGCCGCGGAGGGCTGGGCGCAGATCAAGCGCGACCTCGCCGCCGAGGCGCACCGCTTCTACGTCCTCGACGAGTTCACCTACCCGCTGAAGTGGGGCTGGGTCGACGTCGACGACGTGGTGACGACGCTGCTCGGGCGCCCCGGCAACCAGCACGTCGTCGTCACCGGCCGCGACGCGCACCCGAAGCTGGTCGAGGCCGCCGACCTGGTGGTCGAGATGACCAAGGTCAAGCACCCCATGGACGCCGGCCAGAAGGGCCAGCGGGGGATCGAGTGGTGACCCTCCCGCGCGTCGTGCTGGCCGCGCCGTCGTCCGGCGCGGGGAAAACGTCGATCGCGACCGGGCTGGTCGCCGCCCTCGCCGCGCGGGGGCTCGCGGTGAGCTCGCACAAGGTGGGCCCCGACTACATCGACCCCGGCTACGCGGGCCTCGCCGCCGGCCGCCCGGGCCGCAACCTCGACCCGTGGCTGGTCGGCGAGGAGCGGATCGCGCCGCTGTTCCTGCACGGCGCCCGCGGGGCCGACGTCGCCGTCGTCGAGGGCGTGATGGGCCTCTTCGACGGCGCCTCCCACCCGTCGGTCGAGCCGGGGTTCGCCTCGACGGCGCACCTGGCCGCGCTGCTGCGGGCGCCGGTCGTGCTGGTGGTCGACGCCTCGTCCCAGGCCCGCAGCGTCGCGGCGCTGGTGCACGGCTTCGCGACCTTCGACCCGGGCGTGCGGATCGGCGGCGTCGTCCTCAACCGGGTCGGCAGCGACCGGCACGAGGCGATCCTGCGCGACGCGCTCGGCGCCGCGGGCGTGCCGGTGCTCGGCGCGGTCCGCCGGCTGCCGGAGCTCGCCACGCCGTCGCGCCACCTGGGCCTCGTACCGGCGGCCGAGCGCAGCGCCGAGGCGGTGGCCACGGTCCGGTCGCTCGGCCAGGTGGTCGCGGGATCGGTGGACCTCGACGCCGTCCTGCGGCTCGCCCGGTCGGCCCCGGCGCTCGACGCCGCCCCGTGGGACCCGGCCGCCGAGGTGACGCCGGTCGAGGGGCGGCCGCGGATCGCCGTCGCCGGCGGCGCCGCCTTCACCTTCGGCTACGCCGAGCACGCCGAGCTCCTCGCCGCGGCCGGCGCCGAGGTGGTCACCGTCGACCCCCTGGCCGACGAGGCGCTGCCCGAGGGCACCGCCGGCCTGGTGGTCGGCGGCGGCTTCCCCGAGGTCTACGCCGCGCAGCTGTCGGCCAACACCGGGCTGCGCGCCGAGATCGCCGAGCTGGCCGCGCGCGGCGGGCCGATCGCCGCGGAGTGCGCCGGCCTGCTCTACCTCGCCCGCAGCCTGGACGGCGTCCCGATGTGCGGGGTGCTCACCACCGACGCGGTCATGACGCCGAAGCTCACGCTGGGCTACCGCGCGGCCGTGGCCCCGGTGGGCTCCGTCCTGGCGGCGGCCGGCACCCGCGTGCGCGGGCACGAGTTCCACCGCACCGCGTGCTCGCCGCAGGCCGGGACGCACCCCGCGTGGCAGTGGTCGGCGACCACCCGCGAGGGCTTCGTGACGACGAGCGTGCACGCCTCCTACCTGCACCTGCACTGGGCGGGCAGCCCGCAGCTCGCCGAGCGCTTCGTCGCCGCGTGCGCGGCCGCCGACCGGACCCGAGAGGAGCACGCCGGTGCACATCGCTGAGGGGTTCCTCCCCGAGGGGCACGCGCTGGGCTGGACGATCGCGGCCGCGCCGTTCGTCGTGCACGGCGCCCGCGCCGTGGTCAAGGAGGTGCGCGAGCACCCCGCGTCGACCCTGCTGCTCGGCGCGGCCGGGGCGTTCACCTTCGTGCTGAGCGCGATCAAGCTGCCCTCGGTGACCGGCAGCTCCAGCCACCCGACGGGGACCGGCGCGGGCGCGGTGCTGTTCCGGCCACCGGTGATGGCGCTGCTCGGCACCGTGGTCCTGCTGTTCCAGGCGCTGCTGCTCGCCCACGGCGGGCTGACCACGCTGGGGGCCAACGCCTTCTCGATGGCGGTGGTCGGGCCGTGGGTGGGCTACGGCGCCTACCGGCTGGTCCGGGTGCTCGGCGGCGGCCTGCTGCCGGGCGTCTTCGTCGCCCTCGCGCTCGCCGACCTCGCCACGTACGTGACGACGTCGCTGCAGCTGGCGCTGGCCTTCCCCGACGCCGAGAGCGGATTCGCCGGCGCGGTGGTCAAGTTCCTCGGCGTCTTCGCCTTCACCCAGCTGCCGCTGGCGGTCGGCGAGGGCCTGCTGGGCGTCCTGCTGTTCCGGGTGCTGCTCGCCAACGCCCGGCCCGACCTGGAGCGGCTCGGGGTCGTCCGCCCCGAGCAGGAGGAGGTCCGGTGAACCGCCGCCGCCTGGTCACGGTGCTGCTCGTCCTCGGCGTGGTGGCGCTGTTCGCCGTCCCGCCGGCGCTCGACCGGGGCCGGTCCGAGTACGCCGGCAGCGACAGCCAGGCCACCGAGGCCGTCGCGGAGACCGGCTACGAGCCGTGGTTCGAGTCGTTGTTCACGCCGTCGTCGCCGTCGGTGGAGTCGGGGCTGTTCGCCGCCCAGGCGGCGGTCGGCGGCCTCGTGCTCGGCTACGTGCTGGGCCGGCTGCGCGGCCGCAGGCCGGCCGCGAAGCCCGCCGCCGACACCGGGGAGCGGGCGGGACCGTGACCGGTCTCGCCGTCGACGACGCGGCCTGGGCGAGCGCCTGGCGCCGCCGCTCCCCCACCGACAAGCTGCTGCTCTGCGTCGGGCTGGTCGTCTGCGCGCTCGTGCTCCCGGTCTGGCCGGGCAGCGTGCTCGTGGGGTTCGCCGCCGTCGTCCTGGCCCTCGGCCCGGCGCGCGTCCCGGCGCGCACCTTCTGCCGCGCGGTGCGCTGGCCGCTGGCGTTCGTCGCGATCGGCGCGCTGACCGCGGTGGTGCAGGTGGACGGCGACGGCGTCGGCTGGGCGCCCGACGCCGCGGCCCGGGCCGGCTCGCTGGTCGGGCACTCCCTGGCCGGTGGTGCCGCCGTCCTGCTGCTGGCCACCACCACGCCGATGTCCGACCTGCTGCCCGCGCTGCGCCGGCTGCGGGTGCCGGCGGCGGTCGTGGAGGTCGCCGGGGTCACCTACCGGCTGCTGTTCGTGCTGCTGACCAGCCTGCGCGCGATCCGCGAGGCGCAGACCGCGCGCATGGGCTACTCCTCGCTGCGCCGCTCGTACCGGTCGTCGGGGGCGCTCGCCGCCGCGGTGCTCACCCGCTCGTGGGACTCGGCCCGCCGGCTGCAGGAGGGGCTGGCCGGGCGCGGACTGGAGACCGGCCTGCGGGTGCTGCCCGAGGCCCTGCCCTCGTCCCGGCGGTTCCTGGCCGCGACCGCGGTCGGCCTGGCGGCCCTGGTGTCGGTGTCGGCGGTGGTCGCGTGAGCCACCGGACGCTCGTCGCGCACGACCTGGTCGCCGGGTACGAGCGCGGCCGCCGGGTCCTCGACGGCGCCTCGCTGACCGTCCCCGCCGGGCGCCGGCTGGCCGTCCTCGGCGCCAACGGCTCGGGCAAGACGACGCTGCTGCGCTGCCTCTCGGGGGCGTTGAAGCCGGTGTCGGGCGCGGTGACGGTCGACGACGTCCCGCTCGAGCACACGCGCCGCGGGCTGCGGGCGCACCGGCAGGAGGTGCAACTGGTCCTGCAGGACCCCGACGACCAGCTGTTCTCCGCGTCGGTGGCGCAGGACGTCTCGTTCGGGCCGGTGAACCTGGGGCTGCCCGAGGACGAGGTCCGCGAGCGGGTGGCCGAGGCGCTCGCGCTGCTCGCCGTCGACGCGCTGGCCGGCCGGCCCACCCACCAGCTCTCCTACGGCGAGCGCAAGCGGGTGGCGATCGCCGGCGCCGTCGCCATGCGCCCGTGCGTGCTGCTGCTCGACGAGCCCACCGCGGGGCTGGACCCCTCCGCGGTCGCCGAGGCGCTGGCCGCGCTCACCCGGCTGCAGGCCGCCGGGTCGACGGTGGTGATGAGCACGCACGACGTCGACCTGGCGCTGCGCTGGGCCGACGAGGTCGCCGTCGTCGTCGACCGCCGGGTCGTGCAGGGCGACCCGGCGGAGCTGCTCGGGGACGACGGCCTGCTCGTCCGCGCCCGGCTGGACCGCCCGTGGGCGCTGTCGGTCGGCGCGCGGCTGCGCGAGCTCGGCCTGCTGCCCGACGGCGCCCTCCCCCGGGACGCCGCCGCGCTGCTGGCCGCGCTGCCCGAGCGGCCCGGGGTGCCGACGTGACGACCGTCGGGGTGGGCGCCTCGTCGGGCGCGACCGCCGGCGAGGTGCTCGCCGCGGTCGAGGCGGTGCTGCCCGCCGGGGCCCGGGGCGTCCGGCTGGCGACGCTCGACGCGCGGACGGCGGTCGTCGCGGCGGCCGCGGCGCTGCGGGGCTGGCCGGTCGTGGCGTACCCGGCCGCCGAGCTGGCCGCGGTGCCCGTGCCGGCGCCGTCCCCGGTCGTGGCGACGGCGGTGGGCACCCCGTCGGTGGCCGAGGCGGCCGCGCTGCTCGGCGGCGGGCGGCTCGTCGTCGGCAAGACGGTGGTGGGCCGGGTGACCGTGGCGGTCGCGTCGTGAACCCCCTCGACTTCCATGGCGACGACGAGCTGGCGCCGGGCCTGGTCGACCTGGCGGTGAACGTCCGCAGCGGGGCACCGCCCGCGTGGCTGCGCGCCGCGCTGCGCGACGCCCTGGACGACGTCGCCGCCTACCCCGACGCCCGGCCGGCGCGCGAGGCCGTGGCGGCGGCGCACGGGCGGCCGGTGGACGAGGTGCTGCTCACCGCCGGCGCCGCCGAGGCGTTCGTGCTGCTGGCCCGGGCGGTCGCGCCGCGGCGCGCGGTGGTCGTCCACCCGTCGTTCACCGAGCCCGAGGCGGCGCTGCGGGCCGCCGGGCACGCGGTCGAGCGGCTGCTGCTGGAGCCGCCCGGGTACCGGTTGCGCGCCGTCCCCGAGGACGCCGACCTGGTCGTCGTCGGCAACCCGACCAACCCGACGTCGGTGCTGCACCCGGCGTCCGACGTCGCGGCGCTGGCCCGGCCGGGGCGGGTGCTGCTGGTCGACGAGGCCTTCGCCGACACCCTGCCCGGGGAGCCGGAGTCGCTGGCCGGGCGGCGCGACCTGCCCGGGCTGCTGGTGGTGCGCAGCCTGACCAAGACGTGGGGGCTGGCCGGGCTGCGGGTGGGCTACGCGCTCGGCCCGGCCGACCTGGTCGCGGCGCTCGCCGAGCAGCAGCCGCACTGGCCGGTGTCGACGCCGGCGTTGGCCGCGCTGGTCGCCTGCAGCACCCCGGCCGCGCGCGCCGAGGCCGAGGCGGCCGCGGACGAGCTCGACCGCGCGCGCAAGGCGCTGCTCGCCGTCCTCCCCGACGGCGTCGAGGTGGTCGGCGAGCCGCGCTCGTCGTTCGTGCTGCTGCGCGTGCCCGGCGGCGGGCGGGTGCGGGCGGAGCTGCGGTCGGCCGGCTTCGCGGTGCGCCGCGGCGACACCTTCCCGGGCCTGTCGGCCGACCACCTGCGGGTCGCGGTCCGCGATCCGGAGACCTCCCGTGCGTTCGCCGAGGCGCTCGCTGGGATCCTTGACCGGACCCGCACTCCCGAGGAGCACCGCTGAGCACCCTGCTGGACACCACGATCGCCGCCGTCCGCCCCCGCGACGCCGCGGCCGAGCGGGCTGCCCGCGAGCGGCTGGACCGGATGACCAAGCCGCCGGGCTCGCTCGGCGTGCTGGAGGACGTCGCCGCGCAGCTGGCCGGCATCGCCGGCACCTGCCCGGCCCCGGTCCCCGCGCCGGCCGCCGTGGCCGTGTTCGCCGGCGACCACGGCGTGCACGCCCAGGGCGTCACCCACTGGCCGCAGGAGGTGACCGCGCAGATGGTCGCCAACTTTGTCGCCGGCGGGGCGGTCGTGAACGCGTTCGCCGCGCAGCTGGGCGCGGACGTGGTGGTCGTGGACGTCGGGGTGGCGACGCCGCTGGAGCGGGCGGACGGGCTGCTCGACCGCAAGGTGCGGCCCGGCACCGCCGACCTGGCGCTGGGCCCGGCGATGACGCTCGCCGAGGCGCGCCGGGCGGTCGAGGTGGGCATCGAGGTGGCGACGGACCTGGCCGCCGACCACGGCGTGCTGGTCACCGGCGACATGGGCATCACCAACACGACGGCGTCGGCCGCGCTGGTCTGCGCGTTCACCGGCGCTACCCCCGCCGAGGCGACCGGCCGCGGGACCGGCGTCGACGACCCGACGCTGGCCCGCAAGGTGGCCGTCGTGACGCAGGCCGTGGCCCGGGTGCCGGCCCGCCCGGCGTCGCCGGAGGCCGCGCTGGCCGCGCTGGCCGAGGTCGGCGGGCTCGAGCACGCGGCGCTGGCCGGTTTCGTGCTGGGCGCGGCCGCCGCACGGACGCCGGTGCTCCTCGACGGCGTGATCGCCGGGTCGGCGGCGCTGGTCGCGGCCGCGCTGTGCCCGGCGGCGCTGGAGCACGCGCTCGCCGGGCACACCTCGGCCGAGCCGGGCCACGGGCTCGCGCTGCGCGCGCTGGGCCTGCGCCCGCTGCTGGGGCTGGACCTGCGGCTGGGCGAGGGCACCGGCGCGCTGCTGGCGCTGCCGCTGGCGCAGTCGGCCGCTCGCGCGCTGCGCGACGTGGCCACCTTCGACTCGGCCGGCGTGACCGAGAAGGCCTGATGTCGGCGACGCCCGTGGACCCCGCGTCGGGGGTCGTCTACCCCGTCGGCCTGCGGCTGCTCGACCGCCGCGTGGTCGTCGTCGGCGGCGGCCAGGTGGCGCACCGGCGGGTGGCCGGGCTGCTGGAGGCGCGGGCGCTGGTCACCGTCGTCTCCCCCGAGGTGACCCCGGCGCTGGAGGCGCTGGTCGAGCCGGGCGCGCTGACCTGGGTGCGGCGCCGCTACGAGCCGGGCGACCTCGACGGCGCCTGGTACGCGGTGGCGGCGACCGACGACCCCGAGGTCAACGCGGCGGTGGCGGCGGAGGCCGAGGCGGCGCGGATCTTCTGCGCCCGCGCCGACGACCGGTCGGCGTCCTCGGTGTGGACTCCCGCCGTGGGCCGGCAGGGCGACCTGGTCGTCGGCGTGCACGGCGGCGGCGACCCGCAGCGGGCGGTCGGCGTGCGCGACGCCGTGGTCGCCGGGCTCACCGACGGGTCCATCGCCGACCGGGCCGGCCGCTCCGGTCCGGACCGGCCGGGTGCGGTGGTGCTGGTCGGCGGCGGTCCGGGCGACCCGGGCCTGATCACGGTGCGCGGGCAGCAGGCGGTCTCGCAGGCCGACGTCGTCCTGGCCGACCACCTCGCGCCCCAGTCGCTGCTGGCCTCGCTGCCCTCGGAGGTCGAGGTCATCGACGCCTCGAAGCTGCCGCGCGGGCGCTCGATGGCGCAGGAGCAGATCAACGAGCTGCTGGTCGCGCACGCGCGGGCCGGCAAGCGGGTCGTCCGGCTCAAGGGCGGCGACCCGTTCGTCTTCGGCCGCGGCATGGAGGAGCTGGAGGCCTGCGTGGCCGCCGGCATCCCGGTCGAGGTCGTGCCGGGCGTGACCAGCGCGATCGGCGTCCCGGGGCTGGCCGGCATCCCGGTCACGCACCGCGGGCTGACCCACGAGTTCGTCGTCGTGTCGGGGCACGTGCCGCCGGGACACCCGCAGTCGCTGGTCGACTGGGCCGCGCTCGGGCGGCTGCGCGGCACGCTCGTGGTGCTCATGGGCGTCGACACCGCACCGGCGATCGCGGCGGCGCTGGTGGCGCACGGCCGGGCGCCGGAGACGCCCGTCGCCGTCGTCACCGACGGCTCGACGCCCACCCAGCGCGTGGTCCGCACCACCCTCGACGGGCTGGCGAAGACCATGGCCGAGGAGGGCATCCGGCCACCGGCCGTGTGGGTGGTCGGCGACGTCGTCGCGCTCCCCGGACGCTCGCTCGCCCCGGCGGACGACGCCGAGGACGAGGACTGACCTCACCCGCTCCACGCTGCGGTTCGCGTGGTGAGCCGCTCGACCAGGCCCACCGGCCGGCCGGCGACGAGCGCAGCCTGGCGCAGCGGCAGGCCGACGCCGCCGTGCAGCTGGCCGACATCCACCTCGGCTGCGGCACCCTGCCGCTGCTGCGCACCGTGAAGCCCCAGGTCGCGGTCACCGTGGACCTGGCGGACCTGCTCGACCCCACGACCGGCCGGGGCGCCGCCCGCACCGGCTTCGGCGCGGTCCTCTCCGCCGCCCGCGCCCGGTGGGCGGCCTGCGACGCCGACCTCACCCGGATCGTGCTCGGCCCGAACGGGGAACCGCTCGACCTCGGCCGTCGGCCCCGCTGCAGGGGCCCGCGCCGAGCGGGCGAGGCGTGGGGGGCAGCGGGGTCCTTCCATTCGCCGGCTGCGACGCCCCGCACCACTGGTGCGAGGTCCACCACCTGCTCGCCTGGGCGCTCGGCGGCGAGACCAGCCTGGACAACTCCGGGCTGCTCTGCGAACGGCACCACACCCAGGTTCACCACGACTTCCGCATCGAGCGGGACACCGCCGGCCGGTGGCACACCTACCGGCCCGACGGCACCGAGATCCACGTCATCCGGCCACCCGCCGACGACCCCGAGCTCGCCCGCGCAGGCTGAAGAGCCGAGCAGTACTTGTACTACGGATATAGCACTTCTACTATCTCTGGCATCCCGGAGCCCAGAGGAGTGCCCGATGGATCCCGTGCGCACCGAGTCCCCCTCCCCCGCCCCGCCTGTCGAGCCCGACCCCGAGGCCGCCGTCTCGGTGCGCGGCCTGCGCATGCGCTACGGCGACCACGACGTGCTGGCCGGGGTGGACTTCGACGTCCGTCCCGGTGAGGTGGTCTGCCTCCTCGGACCCAACGGCGCGGGCAAGACGACCACCATCGAGATCCTCGAGGGGTTCCGGCTGCGGTCGGCCGGCGAGGTCAGCGTGCTGGGGCAGGACCCCTCGCGCGGTGACGACGCCTGGCGGTCGCGGGTCGGGATCGTGCTCCAGTCCTGGCGCGACCACGCCCGCTGGTCACCGCGGCGCCTGCTCACCTACCTCGCCGGCTACTTCGAGCCCTACGCCCGCCCCGACCACCCGGGGCCGTACGACGTGGACTGGCTGCTCGACACGGTCGGGCTCACGGCGCACGCCGACCGCAAGATCGTCACGCTCTCCGGCGGTCAGCGGCGCCGGCTCGACGTCGCGGTCGGCATCATCGGCCGACCCGAGCTGCTCTTCCTCGACGAGCCGACGGCGGGTTTCGACCCGCAGGCGCGGCGCGACTTCCACGACCTCGTGCACCGGCTCTCCGACCTGGAGGGCACCAGCATCCTGCTGACCACGCACGACCTGGCCGAGGCCGAGCGGCTGGCCGACCGGATCCTCATCCTGGCCGGCGGGCGGATCGTCGCCGACGGCAGCGCCGACGCGCTCACCCGCCAGGTGGCCGGCCGCGCCGAGGTCCGCTGGGCCTGCGACGGGGAGCGGTTCGTGCACGCCACCGAGGACCCCACGCCGTTCGTCCGCAGGCTGTTCGAGCAGCACGGCGACGCGGTGGCCGACCTGGAGGTCCGCCGCGCCAGCCTGGAGGACACCTACCTGGCGCTGGTGCAGCGCCACGAGTCCGGCGACCGCAGCGCGGTCGAGCTGACGGAGGTCGTGCGATGAACGCCACCCGGCACGCGATCGGCCTCGGCATCCGCCGCGGCTGGACGGAGTTCGTCCTCAGCATCCGCAGCCCGCAGGACCAGGGCTTCTACCTGTTCACCGCGCTTGCCACGCTGCTCTACCTCTGGATCAACCGCGACGACGAGGTCGCCGGCACCGACCTGCTCACCCCCACGGTTGCGCTGCCGAGCATCCTCGGTGCGCTCATCGCGTTCGGGGTCATCATCGGCCCGGCCTACGCGCTCGCCATGGAGCGCGAGGACGGCACGCTGCTGCGGCACAAGGCCATCCCCCACGGCATGCAGGGCTACGTCTCCGGGCAGCTCGTCTACCACTCCCTCGGCGTGGTGCCGCAGATGCTCGTCATCCTCGTGCCGAGCTTCTTCCTCTTCGACGACGTCATGCAGAACGGCGCCACCGGCTGGCTCACCGTCGTCCTCGTCATCGTGCTCGGACTCCTGGCCACGCTGCCGCTCGGGATGATCCTCGGCTCGGTCGTGCCGAGCGTGCAGAAGGTCGGCACGTGGGGGATGCTCCCGGTCATCGTGATCACCGCGATCTCCGGGATCTTCTTCCCCGTCCAGACCATGTGGGGCTGGGTCCAGGCGGTGGCGCAGTTCTTCCCCGTCTACTGGATCGGCCTGCTCATGCGCTCGGCGTTCCTCCCGCCCGAGGCGGCCGCCGCCGAGCTCGGTGGGGAGTGGCGCACGGGCACCGCGGTGCTCGTCCTCGTCGCGTGGGCCGTCGTGGGCCTGCTCGTCACCCCGGCGGTGCTGCGGCGCATGGCGCGCCGGCAGTCCGGCTCGTCGGTCGAGGCGGCCCGCGACGCCGCGCTGCAGTGGGTCCGGTGAACAGCGGCGACCGCAGCGGCGACGCCGTCTACAACCGCATCGCGCTGCTGCGCGCCGAGCGCGGGGTGACCCGGCGGGAGCTGGCGGACGCCCTCGGCGTCCACTACCAGACCGTCGGCTACCTCGAGCGCGGCGAGTACAACCCGAGCCTGCACCTGGCGCTGCGCATCGCCGAGTTCTTCGGCCTGCCGGTCGAGGTCGTCTTCTCGACGACGCCGTTCCCGCGGATCACCGACGCCTCGGGCAGCGAGACGGCCTGACGGTCAGATCACGGTCGCGAAGACGACCTCGTTCTCCTCGCTCGCCCCGGCGTCCTCGTCGAACTCCCCACCGCAGGTGACCAGGGCGACGTCGGCGTCGGCGGGGTGCCCGTTCAGCGCGTCGGCCAGCGCGGACGTCGACTTGTCCAGCCCGGTCAGCGGCTCCCCGAGCACGGCCAGCCGCAGCACGGCGCCGTCCCCGTCGACGAGCACGACCTCGTCCCCCGGCCGCAGGTCGGCGAGCCGGTCGAAGACGGCACCCCCGCCGGCCTGCGCGTGCCCGAGGACCACCGCCATCTGCCCCGACCCCGGCGCCGGACCGTCCGACCACCACGACGTCGTCCACATCGAGTCGGGGACGTCGTAGCCCTCCACCGTCCGCCCCGTGAAGGGGTTCTCGTACTCGACGGTGCCCCGGGGCTCCACGGTGGTGTCCACGCCGATGGCCGGGATCTGCAGCCGCGCCGGCACGATCGGCCCGGCGGCGAGCGGCGCGTCCGCCGGCAGCGGCGCCGGCTCGGGCACCGCTCCCGCCGCGGCCGGCGCCGCATCGGCCGCGGGCCGCGACGTGACGATCAGGACGAGCGCGGTCCCGACACCCAGGACGACGAGGAAGGCCGCGAGCGGCCGGACCAGATCAGCCGCGCGCGCCCGAGCCACGGGTCCCCACCCGGTAGCCGGCCGCGCCGAGCCCGCTCAGCAGCACGATCCCGGCCAGCGCGGCCAGCGGCACGCCGCCCTCCGCCTCGTCCCCGGTCCCGCCGGTCGGCGCGTAGCCGAGGTAGCTGACCGGCGCCGCGGCGACCGGCGCCGCGGCCGGGGCGGCCGGCGCCTGCTCGTGCGGCGTCGCGGCCGGCGGCGGCGCGGAGTGGCCGCCGTCGGGCGGCGGCGGGGTCCCGCCGCCGTGCGCCGGCACGCACTCCTCCTGCAGCGTCGTCACGAGGTCCTGCAGCGCCGTGGCCAGGTCGTTCTCGGTGAGCGCCTCCGGGCCGAGCCCCGCGCCGCCGTTCTGGAGGGCACCGACGAGCTGGGTCAGCAGGTCCTGCAGGTCCTCCCCACCGCCGGCGAGCGCCTCGCCGATGGCCTGGAAGTCCCCGTACACGCCGGTCACGCACTCCTCGGAGATGCCCAGCGGCGCCAGCAGCTCGGCCAGCTCCTCCGGTCCGAGCTCGGCCGGCGGCTCCGGCAGCGCCGGCGCCTCCTCCTCCGACCCCGTGCCGGGCAGCGGCAGCTGTGGCAGGTCCTCGGGGCCGGGGAGCTGACCGCCCGGCGCGGAGCCGGTGCCACCGGTCCCCCCGCCGCCGCCGAGAGCGTCGTGGAGCGGGCCGGTGATGCCCCCGAGCGGGTCGTCGGTCCCCTCGTCCGCGGCGGCCGCACCGGGGACCAGGACGACGGCGGCGGCGAGGACGGCGGGCACGAGCACCCGGAGCGGCTTGCGGGACGAGCGCACGGACAACGGGAACCCCCTGGTGGCGCGGCGAGCAGCTGCTCGTTCTCCCGGCTCCAACGAGGGCGCCGCCGAGGGGTTACGGACCGGTCCGGCTCTCAGATGTTGGCGCCGTCCGGCGGCGGACCGTCCGGGAGCGGCGCGGCGAACCCGCTGCCGTCCGGCGTCGGCGCCTCCATGCCGACCGTGTACGCGGTCATCGACAGCGAGCCGTACGAGTAGCCGTCGACCAGCACCTCGGCCGGCGTGTGCGTCGCCCCGGCCACCCCCGCGATGTAGAGCAGGGGGATGAAGTGGTCCGGCGTCGGCACCGCCAGGTCGTAGTCGCGGTGCCCGTCGAGCCGGCCCACCTCCGTCGGGTCGGTGAGCATGAACTCCTTGGCCGAGCGGTCGAACCGCTGCGCCCAGTCGAAGCCCGCGTCGGGCATCGCGCGGCTCACCCCGCCGAGGTTGTGCACCACGTTGCCGCTGCCGACCACCAGGACGCCGTCCTCGCGCAGCGGTGCCAGCGCCGCCCCGAGCTGGAGGTGGTAGTCCGTCGACTTCAGCGCGTTGATCGACAGCTGGACGACGGGGATGTCGGCGTCGGGGAAGGCGTGCACCAGCACCGACCAGGTGCCGTGGTCGATCCCCCAGCTGTCCAGGTCGGCGCCCACCCAGGTCGGGTGGACGATGTCGGCGACCTCCTCGTAGAGCGAGGGCAGGCCGGGCGGCTCGTAGCGGACGTCGAAGAGCTCCTTCGGGAAGCCGAAGAAGTCGTGGATGGTCCGCGGCCGCGGCATCGCCGTGACCGCGGTGGCGTGCACGTACCAGTGCGCCGAGATCACCAGGATCGCCCGCGGGCGCGGCACGCTCTCCCCGAAGGCCCGCCAGGCCTCGGTGTAGCGGTTCTTCTCCAGCGCGTTCATCGGGTTGCCGTGGCCGAAGAACGCGGCAGGCATGACGGTCATCGTCGCCCCCTCCCCCAGGTTCCCCGTCTGCTCCCGTCCCGACGGATCATCACCCCCTGGCGGCCGGAATGCGAGACCGTGGAACGGAACGGTCCGATTCAGCCCGCATTGCTCACGGGCGGCACCCGGCGCAGCAGCGGCGACAGCCACCGGGCGCCCGGACCCGCCGACGCCGCGACGTCGCCCGGGTTCGACAGCGCGCACCGGCCCAGCGACAGGCAGCCGCAGCCGATGCAGGAGTCCAGCCCGTCGCGCAGCTGCACCAGCGCCGCGATCTGCTCGTCCAGCCGGTCCCGCCAGCTGCGCGACAGCCGGGCCCAGTCCTTCGCCGTCGGCGGCCGGTCCCCGGGCAGCGTGGCCAGCGCGTCGCGGATCTCCGACAGCGACAGCCCGACGTTCTGCGCCGCCCGCACGAACGCCAGGCGCCGGAGCACCGTGCGGGCGTAGCGGCGGGCGCCGCCGGCGGTACGGGTCGAGGTGATCAGACCCTGGTCCTCGTAGTAGCGCAACGCCGAGGCCGCCACCCCCGAGCGCGCCGACACCTGGCCGATCGTGAGCTGCTCCACGGCACCCCCTTGACCTCAAGTTCACTTGAGGTCGGACGGTACTCCCATGACCTCCACAGCAGTGCTCACCGGAGCCTCGCGCGGTCTCGGCCGTGCCCTGATGACCGCGCTCACCGACCGCGGCTGGCGGGTGGTCGTCGACGGCCGCGACGCCGACCGGCTCGCTGCCGCCGTCGCCGACCTCGCCCGGCCCGACCGCGTCACCGCCGTCCCCGGCGACGTCGCCGACCCGGCCCACCGGGCCGCGCTGGTGCGCGCCGCCGGCGACCGCATCGACCTGCTCGTCAACAACGCCAGCGACCTCGGCCCCAGCCCGCTGCCGCCGCTGGCCCGCCTGCGCACCGAGGACCTGCAGGCCGTCCTCGCCGTCAACACCCTCGCCCCGCTCGCACTGGTCCAGCTGGCGCTGCCGGCCCTCGAGCGCGCCGGCGGGCGGGTGCTGAACGTCAGCTCCGACGCCGCCGTCGAGGCCTATCCGGGCTGGGGCGGCTACGGCGCCAGCAAGGCCGCCCTCGACCAGCTCTCCGCCGTCCTGGCCGTCGAGCACCCCGCGCTGCGCGTCTTCGCCGTCGACCCGGGCGACATGCGCACCGACATGCACCAGGCCGCCTTCCCCGGCGAGGACATCGGCGACCGGCCGGACCCGGCGTCCATCGTCCCGGCGCTGCTGCGGCTGGCCGAGGAGGACCTGCCCAGCGGCCGCTACCGCGCCGCCGAGCTGCTGCCGGCGGTGGCCCGGTGACCACGACGTTCACGCTGCCCCGCGACGCCGAGGCGACCGCCCCGCCGGAGTGGTCCGGCACCCCGCGCGACGGGGTGCGCCTCATGGCCGTCCGCCCCGGCGGGATCACCTCCGGGGTCTTCCGCGACCTGCCCGACCTGCTGGAGCCGGGCGACCTGGTCGTGGTGAACACCTCGGCCACGCTCCCCGCCCGCCTGGCCGCCGCGCGGGCGGACGGCGTCGTCGTCCCGCTGCACGTCGCCGGCACGCTCGACGACGGCGACTGGGTGGTCGAGGTGCGGCGGCCGGACAACGGCGGGCCGGACCTGCGCGTCGAGCCGGGCACCGTGCTGGGCCTGCCCGGCGACGTCCGCCTGCACCTGCTGGCCGGCCACCCCGACCCCGCGCGGCCGTCGCGGCTGTGGCGGGCGCGTCCCGAGCCGGCCGTCGCGGCGCGGCCGCTGCTCGAGCGGCACGGCGTCCCGATCCGCTACGGCTACCTCGCCGGCACCTACCCGCTCGAGGCCTACCAGACCGTCTACGCCACCGAGCCCGGCAGCGCGGAGATGGCCAGCGCCGGGCGCCCGTTCAGCGAGGCGGTGCTGGTGCGGCTGATGGCGCGCGGCGTCCCGGTCGTCCCGCTCGTGCTGCACGCCGGCGTCTCCAGCCCCGAGCTGCACGAACCGCCGGTGGCCGAGCGGTTCGCCGTCCCCGAGGTCACCGCGCGGCTGGTGACCAGCACCCGCCGCGCCGGGCACCGGGTGGTCGCCGTCGGCACGACCGTGACGCGAGCGCTGGAGACCGCCACGGACGACGACGGCGTCACCCGGCCGGCCGCCGGCTGGACCGACCTGGTGCTCGGCCCCGAGCGGCCGGCCCGCGCGGTGACCGGCCTGGTCACCGGGCTGCACGCACCCGAGGCCAGCCACCTGCGGCTGCTCGAGGCGGTCGCCGGGCCGCAGCTGGTCGCGGCCGCCTACCGCGCCGCCGTGGCCGGGCACTACCTGTGGCACGAGTTCGGCGACTCGATGCTGTTCCTGCCCTGACCGCGGCATCCGCCATGCTGACGGGGATGAGCGCGAACGAGGGCATGGTCCAGGAGCGGCTGCGGCAGCTCGCCGAGGCCGTCGACCTGCCGGTGCCGCGGCTGGTGGTCGACGTGCCGCGGCAGCAGGAGCGGCCGCCGGTGGTCCGCGAGAAGGACGGCGAGCGGCGGGTCGTCGTGCCGCCGTCCCTGGTCACCGCCGAGCCGGCCCGCCAGCTGTGGCACCTGGCCGCCTGCCTCGGGCGCTGGACCTCCCCGGTGCCGAAGCAGCGGCAGCGGATCGGCGGGGTCGTCGTGGGCGCGTCGCTGGTGCTCTACGTCGTCCTGCTGGTGCTCCTGGCCGCCAGCGTGCCGTGGATCTGGATCACCGTGGTCCTGGCCTACCCGATCGGCGCGTGGGCGCTGCGCTGGGAGCGGCAGGCCATGGACGACGCCGGGCGCCGGGTCCTGGCCGCGGCCGGGCACCCGCCGGCGGAGGTGGCGCGGGCCGCGTTCGGCGACGAGCCGGACCCGCCGTTCCTCAAGCGGATCCTGTCCGGCGAGCCGGCGCCCAGCCGGCGGATCGCCGCCGCGGAGGCCGACGCGCGCTGACCGGTCACATCCGCTCGGCGGCGTCCTCGAGCAGGACCTGCCGCTCGGCCGGCGGCCGGTGCGGGCACGAGGTGCACATCGGCTCGTGCGGCACGCGGTAGAGCAGGCAGCACGACACCCGGCGGGTGAACCGGGCGCCGGCGACGTCCACGTACCGGGGCACCGGCAGCGGAGGACCGATCGCGCGGCCCAGGTGGACGGCGAGCGACGTCGCGGCGCCCACGTCGCCGACGGCGCGGCCCAGGGCCAGCAGCCGGTTGGCGATCGAGTCGGTCGCGACGGCCCACAGCGGCCGCTCCCGGAGACCGCCCGCGCGCGCCACCGCCGCGACCGCCTGGGCCAGCGCCGTCCGCAGGTCCCCCGCGACGTCGGTCGCCGGCGCCGCCGACACCGCGGCCACCGGGAGCCCCCCGGCGAGCAGGTGCAGCGTCGTCTCCTCGAGCCGCCCCGACAGCGGCCGGCCGGTGAGCAGCCCGGCCAGCGACGGCGTCAGCAGCACCGCCGAGGCCGAGTACCACCACACGGTGGCCAGGACCCTCAGGTCCGCCGTCCCCTGGGTGCGGGCGCGGCGGGTCAGCACCTCCGCCGTCCACGCCTCGTCGGCCAGCCGCGTGGCCGGCACCGCCACCGCCCCGGGCGGTGCGACCAGGCCCAGCGCGGCCGCACCGGGCAGCCGGGCCGCGACGTCGGCCTGCGGAGGGGTCACGGGGCCCAGTCTCACCGCTGTCCGGAGCACCGGGAGGACGGACCCCGGCTCGGGGCAATACGGTGTGTTCCAGGTCATGTCGAGGGAGGAAGCATGAGCGAGACGAGCGAGGTGGCGACCCGGCGGTTCCCGCCGTCGGACGAGCTGGCCGCGCAGGCCAACGTGGGCCCGGAGGTCTACGACGAGGCGTCCCGCGACCGGCTGGCGTTCTGGGAGCAGCAGGCCCGCCGGCTCACCTGGGCCCAGGAGTGGGACCAGGTCCTCGACTGGAGCGACCCGCCCTTCGCGAAGTGGTTCGTCGGCGGGAAGCTCAACGTCGCCTACAACTGCCTCGACCGGCACGTCGAGGCCGGGCACGGCGACCAGGTCGCCTACCACTGGGAGGGCGAGCCGGGCGACACCCGGACCCTCACCTACGCAGAGCTCACCGCCGAGGTGTGCAAGGCCGCGAGCGCGCTCACCGAGCTGGGCGTGCAGGCCGGCGACCGGGTCGCCATCTACATGCCGATGATCCCCGAGACGGTCATCGCGATGCTCGCCTGCGCCCGCATCGGCGCCGTCCACATGGTCGTCTTCGGCGGCTTCTCCGCCGACGCCCTGGCCAGCCGGATCACCGACGCCGGCGCGGTCCTGGTGATCACTGCCGACGGCGGCTACCGCCGCGGTGCGCCCAGCGCGCTCAAGCCCGCCGTCGACGAGGCGGTGGGCCGCACCGGGGGCGTGCGCAACGTCCTGGTGGTCAAGCGCACCGGGCAGGACGTGGCGTGGGACGAGGGCCGCGACCTCTGGTGGGACGACGTCGTCGGCCGGCAGTCGGGCGAGCACACGCCCGAGGCGTTCGACGCCGAGCACCCGCTCTACATCATGTACACGTCGGGGACGACGGCGAAGCCGAAGGGCATCCTGCACACCTCCGGCGGCTACCTGACCCAGGTCGCCTACACGCACTGGGCGACGTTCGACCTCAAGCCCGACACCGACGTCTACTGGACCGCGGCCGACGTCGGCTGGGTCACCGGCCACAGCTACATCGTGTACGGGCCGCTGGCCAACCGGACGACGTCGGTCATGTACGAGGGGACTCCGGAGACCCCGCACCGCGGGCGCTGGTGGGAGATCGTCGACAAGTACAAGGTCTCGATCCTCTACACCGCCCCGACCGTCATCCGCACGTTCATGAAGTGGGGCGAGGACGTGCCCGGCGGCTTCGACCTGTCGACGCTGCGCGTCCTCGGCTCGGTCGGCGAGCCGATCAACCCCGAGGCGTGGCTCTGGTACCACGAGCACATCGGGCACGGCCGCTGCCCGATCGTCGACACCTGGTGGCAGACCGAGACCGGCGCGCACATGATCACGCCGCTGCCCGGCGTCACCAACCTCAAGCCCGGCTCGGCGCAGACCCCGTTCCCCGGCATCTCGGCCAAGGTCGTCGACGACGAGGGCAACGAGCTGCCCGACGACACCACCGGCCTGCTCGTGCTCACCGAGCCGTGGCCGGCGATGCTGCGCACGATCTGGGGCGACGACGAGCGGTACAAGGACACGTACTGGTCGCGGTTCCCGGGGATGTACTTCGCCGGCGACGGGGCCAAGAAGGACGCCGACGGCGACATCTGGCTGCTCGGCCGGGTGGACGACGTCATGAACGTGTCCGGGCACCGCATCTCGACGACGGAGGTCGAGTCGTCGCTGGTGGCGCACCCGGCGGTGGCCGAGGCCGCGGTCGTGGGCGCGAGCGACCCGACCACCGGGCAGGGCATCGTCGCGTTCGTGATCCTGCGCGGCACGGCCGAGGACTCGGGCGAGGACCTGGTGCAGACGCTGCGCACCCACGTCGCCCGCGACATCGGCCCGATCGCCAAGCCGCGGCAGATCATGGTGGTGCAGGAGCTGCCGAAGACCCGCTCGGGAAAGATCATGCGCCGCCTGCTGCGCGACGTGGCGGAGAACCGGCAGCTCGGTGACGTCACCACGCTCACCGACTCCTCGGTCATGGAACTGATCAAGGAGAAGCTGCCCAGCTCCCCCTCCGAGGATTGAGGGTTGAAGGCCGGGAGCGCAGGTTTCCTGCGCTCCCGGCCTCCGGTCACCCGGCCGAGGGCGTCACGAGCGCCGCCGCCGGGTATCCGGCACGATCATCACGACCGCACGCACGACCTCAGGAGGTGGCCCCGTGGCCCACAGCGCACAGACCAGCCGGGCCACCGGGGCCCACGAGCCCTCCGTCGGTGAGCTCGTGCAGAGCGCGATGGCCGACATGTCCACGCTCGTGCGCAGCGAGATCGAGCTGGCCAAGGCGGAGATGAGCCGGTCGGCGAAGAAGGCCGGCATCGGCGCCGGCGCCTTCGGCGCGGCCGGCGTGCTGCTGGCGTTCGCCGGCATCTACTTCTTCTTCTTCGTCGCCGAGCTGCTGGCCGAGTGGCTGCCCCGCTGGGCGGCCTTCCTCATCGTCTTCGTCGCGATCGCGCTGGCCGCGGGCCTGGCCGCGCTGGTCGGGCTCCGGACGATCAAGAAGATCGAGAAGCCCGAGCGGACGATCGAGTCGCTGCGCGAGCTGCCCGAGGTGCTGCACCGCGAGGAGCCGGGCCGCCGGCGCCGCGACCTCCCGGTCGTCGCGCACGGGCAGGTCACCCGCCGCGACCCGGACTCGTACCTGGTCTGACCGCCGCTCGGTGACCGCCCCGGACAGACCCGCCGGCGAGGCGGCCCCGCCGGACGCCGTCAGCGTCCTGCTCCCCGGCCCCTGGACCCACCGCGACATCTCGGCCAACGGCGTGCGGCTGCACGCCGCCGAGGCCGGCGAGGGCCCGCTGGTCCTGCTGCTGCACGGCTTCCCGCAGTTCTGGTGGACGTGGCGGGCCCAGCTGACCGGCCTGGCCGGGGCCGGGTTCCGCGTCGTCGCGCCCGACCTGCGCGGCTACGGCGCCAGCGACAAGCCGCCGCGCGGCTACGACCTGCCGACCCTCGCCGCCGACGTCGCCGCGCTGGTCCGCGCGCTCGGCGAGCAGGACGCCGTCGTCGTCGGCCACGACTGGGGCGGCCTGCTCGGCTGGACGACGGCGGCGCTGCACCCCCGCAGCGTGCGCCGGCTGGTCGTGCTGTCGATGGCGCACCCGCGCCGGCTGCGGGCGGCGGTGACCGACGGGCCGCAGCGGCGGGCGCTGCGGCCCGCGCTGCGCTTCCAGCTCCCCCGGCTGCCCGAGCGGCGGCTGACCCGTGCCGACGACGACCCGGTGGCCGAGCTCCTGCGCCGCTGGGCGGGGCCGGGCTGGACGTCGACCGCCGACTTCGCCGAGGCGGTCGAGCGGTACCGGTCGGCGGCGCGCATCCCCCAGGCCGCGTACGGCGCGATGGAGTACTACCGCTGGGCCGGGCGCTCGCAGCTGCGGCCCGACGGCCTGCGCTACGCCCGCCGGATGGCCGCACCGATCTCGGCGCCGACGCTGCAGCTGCACGGCGCGCTGGACCCGTACATCCTCCCGACCACCGCCGAGGGATCCGGGCGCTACGTGGCCGGCGCCTACGAGTGGCGGGTGCTGCCCGGCCTCGGCCACTTCCTCCCCGAGGAGGCCCCGGACGAGATCACCGCGGCCGTCGTCCGATGGGCGAGGTGACGTGATGGAACGGCCCTCGTGCAGGGTCCCGCCGCGAGCGTGCGAGCGGTGGGGGGCACGGGGGTCCTTTCACTCACACGGTCCGGTGTCGGCGCGGACCTGGGAGGTGGCGCCCTCGGTGGCCGCCTCGGAGATCTGGTCGAGGGTCAGCGCGTACCCGGTGTCCGGGTCGGTGATCGCCGAGGCGAACACCACGCCCAGCACGCGGCCCTCGGTGTCGAACAGCGGCCCGCCGGAGTTGCCGGCCCGCACCTGCCCGTAGAGCGCGTACACGTCGCGGACGACCGTGGTCGTGTTGCGGAAGTCGGGCCCGCTGATCTCCCCGCGGTCGCGCACGCGCGCGGGGCCGACGAACAGGTCGCCGCCGCCGGGGTAGCCCATGATGATCGCGTCGGCACCGGTGTCGAGCGCCTCGGGGGCGAAGCTCAGCGGCACCTGCGGCAGCTCGGGGACGGCCAGGACGGCGATGTCGGTGGCCTCGTCGACGTACACCGGGACGGCGTCGTACTCCTCGCCCTCGGCCTCGACCACCGGGTCGGTCACGCCGGCGAGCACGTGGGCGTTGGTCATCACCCGGCCCGCGGCGTAGACGAAGCCGGAGCCGTCGATCTGCCGGGAGCACGACGGCGCGATGCCGCTGATCTTGACGACCGAGCCCTGCACCGCGGCCACGACCGGGCTGTTCTGCAGGTTCGGGTCGGGCGCGGGGACGTCGCGGGCCTCGGTCGGCGTGAGCGGGTCGAGGACGTCGGGCAGCCCCCGGCGCTCGATCGCCTCGCGCAGGTTCCCGTAGACGGAGCGGACGCTGTCGGGCACCGCCTCGTCGACCGCCTGCACCAGCGCCGACTGGCGCACCTGGCTGGCCACCTGCGGGAACGGCGAGCTCGCCAGGGGCGTCGCGACCATCCAGGCGACCAGCAGGACGGCGGCCGCCGACAGCACCGCGCCGGCCACCGAGTCGACCAGCTTGGCCGGCTCCCAGGTGACCCGCCGGCGCACCGCCCGGCCGACCGCGCCGGCCACGAGCTGGCCCAGCAGCGCCCCGGCCAGCACCACGACGAGCGCGACGAACACCCGGGTCACGCTGGAGTCGCTCATCCGGTCGGCGATCGGCCCGGAGAGCTGCGCCCCGAGCACGGCGCCGCCGAAGAAGCCGAGGAACGACGCCGCCGACACGATGAGGCCCTGCCGGAACCCGGAGAAGGCGAACAGCAGCGCCAGCGCGATGAGGATCAGGTCCACGAGCGACACCGCCTCACCCCGCCGCGACCGTCATGGTGCCGACCTGGCCGAGCTGGATGTGGAAGCTGCAGTCGAACCCGTAGTCGCCGGGCGCGGTGACCTCGAACTCGATCGTCTCGCTCTGCCCCGGCGCGAGCAGCGGGATCTCCTCGTCCACCGGCTCCGGCGTCTCGCCGGGGGTGAAGCGGAAGTTGTGGGTCAGCTGCTCGGCGACGTTGACGACGGTCAGCCGCACCCGCCCGGGCTGCACCGTGAAGGTGTCGGGGGTGAACACGTAGTCGTCCTGCGTCTGGATGGTGACCTCCTGCACGCCCTCGGCGTCGGTGGTCACCTCCCCGAGCCCCTCGGCCGCGGACGACGGCGCGGCGGGCGAGCCGCCGCCGTCCCCACCGCCGCAGCCGGCCAGCACACCGGCCGCCAGCACCACTCCGACCACGAGCGCTCCGCTCCGCCGGGCCGTCCGAGGTCTCGGCGAGCCCACCCCCACCTTCATCGCGGGCCGACCGTACGCGTCGGAGGGCCGTCGGGTGCGGGATCGGCCACCGTCGGCGCGGCGTCGTCGTCGTCGAGCGAGCCGGGCAGCGCGGCCGCGCGCCTCGCCCCGGGCTCGGGCAGCGGGCGGACGTCGGACCGGTCCCACGGCCGGGCCAGACCGGCGGCGTCGAGGATCGCGTCGAGCAGCGCCGCGGTGAAGCCCCACACCACCATGTCGGCCACGCCGAACGCCGGGCCGACGAAGCCCGACGGGTGCGACACCCGGAACCGGTTGGCCGGGTCGACCAGGTCGGCCAGCGGGACGCGGGCGACGCGGGCCACCTCGCGCGGGTCGCCGACCGACACGTCGCCGGGCTCCTCCCACCAGCCCACCACCGGGACGACGAGGTTGTCCGACGGCATGAGGTAGAGCTCCTGCAGCGTGGCGAGCACGCGGACACCGGCCGGGTCGACGCCGGCCTCCTCCTGCGCCTCCCGCAGCGCGGTCTCCACCGGGTAGTCGTCGCCGGGGTCGGCCCCGCCGCCGGGGAACGCCGGCTGCCCGGCGTGCCGGCGCAGCGCGGCCGACTTCTCGATCAGCAGGACGTCGGGCCCGGCCGGCCCCTCGCCGAAGAGGATGAGCACCGCCGAGCGGCGGGCGGTCGCGCTCGCCCGCGGTGTGGCGTGCCGCAGCGGCAGGTCGATCGAGGCGTCGACGAGGCGCTGCAGGTACTCGGGGACGCCATCGGTGCCGGCATCGCGCTCCCCGGCGGTCACAGCTGGACGCCCAGGTGCTCGGCGACCAGCGCGCGCAGCTCGTCGACGCTGCGGACCGGGCCGACCTGCGTGTACGCGATCGCGCCGGAGGCGTCGAGGAAGTAGGTGTAGGGCAGCGCGTTGAGGCCGAGCTCGGTCATCAGCTCGCCCTCGCCGTCGAACGCGCCCGGGAAGCTCGCGCCGACGTCGGTGGCGAACGACTGCGCCTGCTCGGTGCCGTCCTTGCTGATCACCCCGACGACCGCGAGCTGCGACCCGCCGGCGTCGGCGAGCTCCTGCATCAGCGGGAGCTCCTCGCGGCAGGGACCGCACCAGCTGGCCCAGAGGTTCACCACGGTGGGCACGCCCGGCGCGCGCCCCAGGTCGTAGGTGCCGCCGCCGAGGCAGCCGAACGACAGCGCGGGCAGCAGCGCGGCGCCCGAGGCGGGGGTGTCCGGCTGCGTCGGGCACGGCAGCAGCGGCGAGTCGGCGACGTCCGAGGGGTTGGTGCCGCGGGTGGCCAGCGGCGACTCCGGCTCGCTGCCGGTGCACCCGGCCAGGAGGCCGGTGAGGACGAGTGCCGCGAGCGCGGCGCGCGGAGCTCTCACTCGGTGTCCGATGCGGCCGGGGTCCTGACCAGCTTCAGCGCCACCTCCGGGTCGGTGGGGCCGATGCCGAAGGAGGGGCACCACTGCGCGAGCCCGCAGGCGCCGCAGGCGGCCTTCTTGGCGTGGCAGACCCGGCGGCCGTGGAAGATCACCCGGTGGGAGAACATCGTCCACTCCCGCTTGGGGATCAGCTGGGCGATCTCGGCCTCGACCTTGACCGGGTCTTCCTCCGCCGTCCAGCCGAAGCGGCGGACCAGCCGCCCGAAGTGGGTGTCGACGGTCAGGCCGGGGACGTCGAAGGCGTTGCCGAGCACCACGTTGGCGGTCTTGCGGCCGACGCCGGGCAGCGTGACCAGGTCGGCCATGCGCCCGGGCACCTCGCCGTCGAACCGCTCGACCAGCGCCTGGGCCAGGCCCAGCACCGAGCCGGCCTTGGCGCGGAAGAAGCCGGTGGGCTTGAGGATCGTCTCGAGCTCCGTGCGGTCGGCGCCGGCCAGCGCGTACGCGTCGGGGTACCTCGCGAACAGCGTCGGGGTGACCTTGTTGACCATCTTGTCGGTGGTCTGCGCCGAGAGCACCGTGGCGACCAGCAGCTCGAAGGCGTTGGTGAAGTCCAGCTCGCAGTGCGCGTCGGGGTGGATCACCGCGAGCTCGCGGGCCATCCGGCGGGCCCGCCGGGTGCGGGCGAGCGCGGTCTCCTGCTCGTCGAACGGTGACCCGCCCGGCAGCGCCCCGCGTGCCGGACGGCGGCCGGCGGCGGAGCGCCCGGTCAGCGGGCGGGCGTAGGCGGGCCGTGCGGTCGCGGGCGGGGACACGCGGTCGAGGGTATGCGGAGCCGCCGACATCGACCGGGCGTGCCATCATCGACGGCGCCACGTGACCGGGGACGGCACCGTCCCAGGACTCACCCGTCCGCGCGTGGGTACCCCGACCCCGTGCAGAAGGGCCGAGGAGGTTCGCATGGTCGCCCTCATCGTCATCCTGTTCCCGCCGCTGCTGATCGCCTTCCTGCTGGTCATGGAGCGGGTCGAGGAGCCGCTGCGCCGCCCGGCGACCGGCCGCGAGGTGGCCGAGTTCCTGTCCAGCGCCACCCCGGGCGAGGTGGACACGCTCACCACGTCGGGCGTCCGCCGGGCGCTCAACCGCTGGCGCAACCGCAACCGCGGGCGGACCAGGCGCGCCCAGGAACCGCTGGTCTGACCCCCGTCGGCGTGCGCACGGTGTGAGCACGCCCACTCGCCCGTCCGGGGCACGACCGCCGTCTCGAACGGGTGACGATCAGCACAGCCCCCTAGACTCACCGGTCGGACACGGATGCCTACCGGGCGTCCGGCGCGAGACGTGCAGTGAGAGGACGTGCAGTGGACGACGTACTGGCCCAGTCCGGGCTCTTCCAGGGGCTTGCGGAAGAAGCCGTGGAGCCGGTGGTCAGCCGCCTCGAGACGCTCACCCTCCCCCGCGGCCGGGTGGTCTTCAACGAGGGCGAGCCGGGGGACAGCCTGTACATCGTCCTCTCCGGCAAGATCAAGCTGTCGCGGCGCTCGCCCGACGGCCGCGAGAACGTGCTGGCCGTGATGGGTCCCTCCGACCAGTTCGGTGAGCTGTCGGTGTTCGACCCGGGCCCGCGCACCGCGACGGCGACCGCGGTGACCGACGTGAAGCTGGCCAAGATGCCGCAGTCGGTGCTGCGCCCGTGGATCGAGGCGCACCCCGAGGTCGGCGAGCGGCTGCTGCACGTGCTGGCCCGCCGGCTGCGCCGCACCAACGACTCGGTGGCCGACCTGATCTTCACCGACGTCCCCGGCCGCGTCGCCAAGGCTCTGCTGCAGATGGCCGACCGCTTCGGCAGCCGCGACTCCGACGGCCTGCGCGTGCGCCACGACCTCACCCAGGAGGAGCTGGCCCAGCTGGTCGGCGCTTCCCGCGAGACGGTCAACAAGGCGCTGGCCGACTTCGTGCACCGCGGCTGGATCCAGCTGCAGGGCAAGTCGGTCGTCGTCCTCGACGAGGAGCGCCTCCGCCGCCGCGCCCGCTGAGAGCGGGGTCCTCCTACTGGGGAAGCGGGACCACCAGGCGCACGCGGGTGCCGTCGGGGAGCACGGCCCAGCGGCCGTCGGGCGTCTCCTCGAAGGTGGGGCTGATCGGCTGCAGCGGCTCCGGCGGCGAGCCGGCCAGTGCGGCCGCGACGTCGGCGAACGGCTGCAGCTGGCCGAGCGTGTGCTGGGTCGGCGGGAGCATCGGCCGCCCGCCGGTCTCCGCCTCGGCCAGGGCCGCCGCCGGGGTCAGCCAGCTCGCCTCGTCCGCCTCCCCGGAGACGTGCCGGGCCTCCTGCCCCACCGGCAGGGCGGCGGCGAAGAACTTCGTGTCGTAGCGCCGCGGCTCCACCGGCGGGGTGATCCAGTGCGCGAAGGGCCGCAGCAGGTCCGAGCGCAGCGCCAGCCCGCGGCCGGCCAGCAGCTCGGCCAGCGACAGCTCGCGGGACAGCAGCGCCTGCCGCTGGTCCTCCCAGTCGTCGCCGGAGACGTCCAGGACGACGTCGCCGCCGTCGGCGGGGCCGGCGAGCAGCACGCCGGCCTCCTCGAAGGTCTCCCGGACCGCGGCGCAGACCAGCTCGCGCGCCGTCCGCTCGTCGCAGCCGAACGCGGCGGCCCAGTCGGCCGGGGCGGGCCCGACCCAGGCGACGTCCACGTCGCCGTCCCGCGGGTCGACCCCGCCACCGGGGTAGGCGGTCATCCCGCCGGCGAAGGGCATGCCCCGCGTGCGGCGGAGCAGGTACACCTCGAGCCCGTCGGCACCGTCGCGCAGCAGCAGGACGGTGGCCGCCTGCCTCGGCTCGGCGGGGGTCATCCCCTCAGCTCGACGGTCAGCTCGACCTCGACCGGCGCGTTCATCGGCAGCTCGGCGACGCCGACGGCGCTGCGGGCGTGCTCCCCCGCCGGGCCGAAGATCTTGCCGAGCAGCTCGCTGGCGCCGTTGACGACCCGCGGCTGCCCGCTGAAGCCCTCGGCGCTGGCCACGTAGCCGACGACGCGGACGACGCGGGCGATCGAGTCCAGCCCGACCAGCTCGTCGATCGCGGCCAGCGCGTTGAGCGCGCAGAGCTTGGCGTCGGCCGCGGCCTCCTCGACCTCGACCGAGCCGCCGACCTTGCCGGAGCGGCGCAGCCCGCCGTCGATGAAGGGCAGCTGGCCGCTGGTGAACACCAGCGAGCCGCTGCGCACGGCCGGCACGTAGGAGGCGACCGGGGCGGCCACCGGGGGCAGGCGGATGCCGAGCTCGGCGAGCCGGGCGTGCCAGCTCGGCGCGGCGTCCGGGGACGTGGGGGCGGTCATGGCAGTCCTCAGTCGGAGGGGCGCTTGAGGTAGGCGACCAGCTGCTCCGCCCCGCCGGGACCGGGGAGCACGGTGACCAGCTCCCAGCCGTCGACGCCCCAGGAGTCGAGGATCGCCTTGGTGTTGTGGATCAGCAGCGGGATGGTGGCGTACTCCCACTTGCGGCGAACCGGTTCGCTCATGCAGGGGACGCTAGCGCCTCCCGGGACGGGCCCCGCACAGACGGTCCTCCTACGCTGAGCACCGTGAGCCCCGAGCCCCTGCCCGTGCGCTGCCACGTGGTGACCGGCAAGGGCGGGACCGGGAAGACCACCGTCGCCGCCGCCCTGGCCCTGGCGCTGGCCGCCGACGGCCGCACCGTCCTGCTCGTCGAGACCGAGGGCCGGCAGGGCATCGCCCAGCTGTTCGACACCCCGCCGCTGCCCTACGAGGAGCGGCGGGTGGCCGTCACGCGCGGCGGCGGGGAGGTCAAGGCCCTCGCCATCGACGTCGAGGAGGCGCTCCTCGAGTACCTCGACCTCTTCTACAACCTGCGCCGGGCCGGCCGCGCCCTGCGCAAGATGGGCGCCATCGACTTCGCCACCGCCATCGCGCCCGGCCTGCGCGACGTGCTCATCACCGGCAAGGTCAAGGAGGCGGTGACCCGCCGGCACGACGGCAAGCGGGTCTACGACGCCGTCGTCGTCGACGCGCCGCCGACCGGCCGCATCACCCGCTTCCTCAACGTCACCGGCGAGATGGGCCAGCTGGCCCGCTCCGGCCCGATCAAGACCCAGAGCGACGGCGTCATGGCGGTGCTGAAGTCCCCGCAGACGGCGGTGCACGTGGTCACCCTGCTCGAGGACATGCCGGTGCAGGAGACCGCCGACGCCATCGCGGAGCTGACCGCCGTCGGCCTGCCGGTGGGCTCGGTGGTCGTCAACATGGCCACCGAGCCGGCGCTGCCGCCGTCCAGCCTGGTCCGGGCGGCGGAGGGCCGGCTGACCGGCGCCGAGCTGGTGCCCGCCCTGGAGTCGGCGCACCTGCCGGCCTCGCTGGCCGCGCCCCTGGCCGCCGAGGCGGTCGAGCACGCCCAGCGGTGGGCCGCCCAGGACGCCCTGCGCGGGGACGTCCTCGCGCTCGGCCGGCCCACCGTCGAGCTGCCGCTGCTGGTCGGGCCCGTCGACGTGGGCTGCCTGTTCGAGCTGGCCGGCCGGCTGGAGGAGCACCTGAGCCCCGAGGTCGCCGCGTGACGGGCTCGGTCGTCCGGGTCGCCCCGCCGATGGACCTCGCCGCCCTCATCCGGTCGCCGGAGACCCGCATCGTCGTGTGCTGCGGCGCCGGCGGCGTGGGCAAGACGACGACGTCGGCGGCGCTGGCGCTGGCCGCGGCCGAGGCCGGCCGCCGGGTCGTCGTCCTCACCATCGACCCCGCCCGGCGGCTGGCGCAGTCGCTCGGGCTGGTGGAGCTCGACAACGAGCCGCGCAAGGTGGACGTCGGGGGGGCCGACGGCGAGCTGCACGCGATGATGCTGGACATGAAGCGGACGTTCGACGACGTCGTGTCCGCGCACACCAGCCCCGACCGGGCCCAGCAGATCTTCGAGAACCCCTTCTACCAGGCGCTGTCCTCGTCCTTCGCCGGGACGCAGGAGTACATGGCCATGGAGAAGCTGGGCCAGCTGCGGGCCACCGACCAGTGGGACCTCATCGTCGTCGACACCCCGCCCTCGCGGTCGGCGCTGGACTTCCTCGACGCCCCCAACCGGATGAGCCGCTTCCTCGACGGCACGATGATCCGGCTCCTCACCGCCCCGGCCCGGGCCGGTGGACGGGTGGGCATGCGGGTGGTCGGCGCCGGCTTCAGCATGTTCAGCCGGATCATCTCCAAGATCCTCGGCGGCCAGCTGCTGCGCGACATCTCCGCGTTCGTCACGGCGCTGGACACCATGTTCGGCGGCTTCCGGGAACGCGCCACCGCCACCTACGAGATGCTGCGGATGCCGGGGACGTCGTTCGTCGTCGTCGCCACCCCCGAGCCCGACGCGCTGCGGGAGGCGTCCTACTTCGTCGACCGGCTCTCCGCCGAGGGCATGCCGCTGGCCGGCCTGGTGCTCAACCGCACCCACCCGCCGGCCACCACCGCGCTGTCGGCGACCCGCGCCGAGGGTGCGGCCGAGGAGGTGCTCGAGGCCGGCGGCAAGGGCTCGCAGGTCGCGGCCGGCGCGCTGCGGGTGCACGCCGAGCGGATGACCCTGGCCACGCGCGAGCAGCGGCTGGCCGACCGGTTCACCAGCGCCCACCCGCAGGTCGCCGTCCGCACCGTCCCGGCCGCCGCCGGCGACGTCCACGACCTGGACGGGTTGCGCGGCATGGGAGCGGAACTGATCGGTCCGGACGACGACACCCCGACCGGCACGCCGCGCACGCGGATCCTCCCCGCGCGCCGTCCCTGAGCTCGACGGCCCGGGGCTGCTCCGGCAGGTACCTTGGCCTGCGATGTCGGAGAATGCGCGCGTCCGGTCCGCCACCCTCGCCAAGCTGGCCGGGACCATCGTCCTCGCCGGGGCCCTGCTCGCCGGTGTGCTGTTCCCCTGGATCGGGGGGTCGGGCCTGGTCGCCCGCAACTCCGCGTCGCTGCTCGACGCGCTGCCCGGTGAGCTGACCGACGAGTCGCCCGCCGGCAACAGCGTCGTCCTCGCCGCCGACGGCTCGGTGATCACGTACTTCTACACGAACAACCGGATCCCGGTCGCCAGCGAGCAGATCAGCGACCTGGTGAAGCAGGCGCTGGTCGACATCGAGGACTCGCGCTTCTACGAGCACAACGGCCTCGACGTGCAGGGCACGCTGCGCGCGCTGGTCACCAACGTCGCCGCCGGCTCGGTCCAGGAGGGCGGCTCGACGCTGACCCAGCAGCTGGTCAAGCAGACCCTGCTGCAGACGGCGGACACCCCCGAGGAGCGGCAGGCGGCGACCGAGCAGACCCCGGGCCGCAAGCTGCGCGAGGCCCGCCTGGCCATGGCGATGGAGGAGGAGTTCTCCAAGGACGAGATCCTCACCCGCTACCTCAACACGGTGTACTTCGGCCAGGGCGCCTACGGCATCCAGGCCGCCGCCCAGCGCTACTTCTCGGTCAACGCCGCCGACCTGGACCTGGTGCAGGCCGCCATGCTGGCCGGGCTGGTGCAGAGCCCGACCAACGACGACCCGACCACCAACCCCGAGAACGCCAAGACCCGCCGCGACCAGGTGCTCAACCGGATGCACAGGCTCGGGCACATCGACGACCAGCAGCTGGCCGAGGCGCTCGCCACGCCGGTCACGGTCACCCCGGGCCAGCCGCCCGCGAACGGCTGCGTCGACGCGGCCGTCGGCGGCTTCTTCTGCGCCTACCTCCGCAGCTACCTCACCGGCACGCTCGGGCTGACCGACCAGCAGATCAACGACGGCGGCCTGACCATCCAGACCACCCTGCGGCCCGACATGCAGGTGGCCGGCGACCAGGCCGTGCTCAACACGCTGCCCATGGGCGCCCCGCTGGCCGGCATGTTCACCGCGGTGGAGCCCGGGACGGGGCACGTGCTGGCGATGAGCGTCAACCGCCGGTACGGCTGCGACGCGCCCGAGTGCGAGTCCGTCGTGCTCAACACCGCGGCCAGCCAGGGCGCCGGCTCGACGTACAAGGTGTTCACCGCCGCAGCGGCCCTCGAGGAGGGCTACTCGCAGCACTTCACGCTGACCACCGGCGACCGGTACACCTCGCGCGTCTACAAGAACGGCCGCAACCCCTACAGCGTCGAGAACGCCGGCAGCTACCCCGGGACGCTGAACATGGAGCAGGCGCTCGTCATGTCCTCCAACACCTACTTCGTGGCGCTGGAGGACGCGCTCGGCAGCGTCGAGGGCCCGGTGCGCATGGCCCAGCGGATGGGGCTGCACTCGCTCGACCCGATCGCCGACCAGATCATCGCCGAGGAGCGGGGCTCGTTCACCCTCGGCCCGGAGCCCACCAGCCCGCTCGACCTGGCCAGCGCGTACTCCACGCTGGCGGCCAGCGGCACGCAGTGCGACCCGACGCCGGTCGTGCAGGTCCTCGGCCGCGACGGCCAGCCGCTGCTCAAGGAGGACGGCACCCCCGTCGTCACCGCGGACAACTGCCACGCCGAGGCCATCCCGAGCGGCGTGGCCACCACGCTGAACCAGATCCTGCGCAAGGACGTCGAGCCGGGGTACCCGGGGCAGACCGGTGCGCGGGCCTACGTCCCGGGCCACCAGATCGCCGGCAAGACCGGTACGTCGCAGAGCAACTTCTCGGCCGCCTTCGTCGGCTACACGCCCGAGTACACGGCCAGCGTGATGGTGCTCAACCCGAAGCAGAACCAGAACGTCGGCGGCTTCGGCGGCAACAAGCCGGCCACCATCTGGCACGACGCGATGCTGCCGATCCTCAGCAACCAGCCGACGGCGGAGTTCCCGCCCGCCGACCAGACGGTCGTGAACGGCAACACCCGCGTGGTGCCGAACTGCACGTCGGTCGACAACTGCGAGGACGCGCTGGCGTCGGCCGGGTTCCCGTCCGACACCGCCGTCGTCGAGAGCGACCAGCCGGAGGGTACGTTCCTGGGCCTGAACCCGCCGTCGGGTTCCCGCGCCACCCAGGAGCAGACGATCACCATCCAGGTGAGCGACGGCTCCGGCTACGTCGCGCCGCCGGCCAACCCGCAGCCGCCCGCCGAGGGCGACAACGGCCAGGACGGCCAGCAGGGGAACGGACCCGGCGGCGGGGACAACTCCGGCCCCGGTGGCGGCGGGGACGACGACGACTAGCCCAGCTGGCGGCGGACCTCCGCGGCCACCCGCGCACCCTCGGCGCGCCCGGCGACGGCCTGGTTCGCCGCGCCCATGACCCGGCCCATGTCCTTCATGCCGGACGCACCGGTCCGCGTGACGACGTCGGCCACGAGGGCGGCCAGGTCGGCGTCCTCCATCTGCGCCGACAGGTAGGCGGCCAGCACCTCGCCCTCGGCGCGCTCGCGCTCGGCCTGCTCGGGCCGCCCGGCCCCGGCGAAGGCGTCGGCGGCCTCCCGGCGCTTCTTCGCCTCGCGGCGCAGCACCGCCTGCACGTCGTCGTCGCTGAGCTCGCGGGCCTCCTTGCCGGCGACCTCCTCGGCGGTGACCGCGGTGAGCGCCATGCGCAGCGTCGCGGTGCGCAGCTCGTCGCGGGACTTCATCGCGGTGGTCAGGTCGGCGCGCAGCTGTTCCTTGAGCTCGGACACGCCCCCAGCCTGGCACGTAGGCTGGACCACCGTGCGCTGGTACACCGCCCTGCCCACCGCCGCCGTCACCACCGGCGCGGCCACCGTCGCCTACGCGAGCCTCTACGAGCGCACCCGCTGGACGTTGCGCCGCTTCGACGTCCCGGTCCTGGCGCCCGGCTCGCGGCCGCTGTCGATCCTGCAGCTGTCCGACCTGCACATGACCGCGGGCCAGCGGAGCAAGCAGGAGTGGGTCGCCGGGCTGGCCGCGCTCGAGCCCGACCTGGTGATCGACACCGGTGACAACCTCGCCGGCTTCGACGCCGTGCCGCCCACGCTGCGCGCCCTCGACCCGCTGCTCGACCGGCCGGGCGCGTTCGTGACGTCGTCCAACGACTACTACGCGCCGAAGCCGAAGAACCCGCTGAAGTACTTCAAGCGCGACCACAAGCGGGTGCACGGCGAGCCGCTGCCGTGGCGGGACCTGCGCGACGGGCTGACCGGGCGGGGGTGGCTGGACCTCACGAACGCCCGCGGCGAGCTCAAGGTCGACGGCCGCCGGATCGTCCTCGCCGGCCTGGACGACCCGCACCTGAAGCGGGACCGCTACGACGAGGTGGCCGGCCGCGCCGATCCCACGGCCGACCTGCGGATCGGGCTGGTGCACTCCCCCGAGCCCCGGGTGCTCGACCGGTTCGCCGCCGACGGCTACGACCTGCTGCTGTGCGGCCACACCCACGGCGGGCAGCTGCGGGTGCCGCTCTACGGCGCGCTGGTGACCAACTGCGGCATCGACCGCGACCGCGTCCGCTGGCTGCACCGGTGGGCCGACGCGACGCCGGCGAACCCGAACGGGACGTGGCTGCACGTCTCGGCGGGCCTCGGCACCAGCCCGTACGCGCCCGTGCGGTTCGCCTGCCCGCCCGAGGCCACGCTGCTCACCCTCACCCCGCGGGCGGCCTGAGGCCCGCCGCCGGGGCAGTCCGGGGGGCAGGTTAGACTCGATCCCGCACCTCGGGGTGTGGCGCAGCTTGGTAGCGCGCGTCGTTCGGGACGACGAGGTCGCAGGTTCAAATCCTGTCACCCCGACCACCTGCTCAGGGGCCGCCGACCAGGCGGCCCCTGAGTCGTTCCACGAGGAGGTCGCGTTGAGTTCTGCAGCGCCCGAGGCCCCGGCCCTCTCCCCGGAGGTCACCGCCCGCTGGCAGGCCCGGTTCCGCGCACCGCGGGTGAGCCTGCCCGAGTGGGCCGAGGACGCGCCGGACCGCTGCCTGTACGCCTCCGACGTCAGCGGCGTCGTGGAGCAGTACGCCTGGGATCGGGCGAACGACCGCCACCGCCAGGTCACCGACCGGCCCAACGGCACGCTGATCGCCACCCTCTCCCCCGACGGCGGCACGGTCTGGTGGTTCGCCGACACCGACGGCGACGAGTTCGGCACCTGGCGCACCCAGCCGTTCGACGGCGGCCCGGACACCGAGCCGCTGCCCGAGGTCGGGCCGGCCTACCCGGCGGGCCTGGAGGTGGGGCGCACGCTGGTCGCCGTCGGGCGGTCGACCGACGACGGCAGCGAGCTGTGGGTGGCGCCGCACGGCGGCACGCCGCGGGTGGTCTACCGGCACGAGGACCCGGCGTCGGTCGACGCGCTCAGCCGCGACGACGAGCTGCTGGTGATCTCCCACTCCGAGCACGGCGACCCGCGCTACCCGGCGCTGCGGGTGCTGCGGACGGCGGACGACGCGGTGGTGGCGGACAAGTGGGACGGCGAGGGGCGCGGTCTGCACGCGCTGGAGTTCGGCCCGCTGCCCGGTGACCGCCGGCTGCTGGTCGGCCACGAGCGGCGCGGCCGCGAGGAGCTGCTCGTCTGGGACCTCGCGACCGGCGAGGAGACCGAGATCGTGCTCGACCTGCCCGGCGACGTGAGCGCCGGCTTCTACCCCGACGGCTCTGCGCTGCTGGTGGGCCACGACTCAGCGGCCCGCAGCGAGCTGTACCGATACGACCTGTCCACGGGGTTCCTGGAGCGGCTGGACACCCCGCCGGGGGTCGTGCGGGGGGCAACGGCCCGCCCCGACGGCACGGTGGAGCTGGCCTGGTCGTCGTCGGTGGAGCCGCCGGTGGTGCGCCGGGCCAACGGCCCCGTGGTCCTGTCGGTGTCGGAGGTCGCGCCGCCCGCCGCGTACCCGATCGAGGACCGGTGGGTCGACGGCCCCGGCGGTGAGGTGCACGCGCTGCTGGTCCGCCCGCCGGACCGGCCGGCGCCGTACGCAACCGCCTTCCTGGTGCACGGCGGCCCCGAGTCGCTCGACGACGACTCGTACCGGGCCCGGCGCGCGGCCTACGTCGACGCCGGCTACGCGGTCGTGCACGTGAACTACCGCGGCTCCACGGGCTACGGCAGCGTCTGGCGCGACGCGCTCACCGGGCGGCCCGGGCTGACCGAGCTCGAGGACGTCGGCGCGGTCCACGACGCGCTGGTGGCCGAGGGCGTCGTCGACCCGGCCCGCGCGATCCTCTCCGGCGGCTCCTGGGGCGGCTTCCTCACCCTGCTGGGGCTGGGCACCCAGCCCGAGCGGTGGGCCGCGGGCATCGCCGAGGTGCCCGTCGCGGACTACCTGGCCGCGTACGAGGACGAGATGGAGGGCCTGCGGGCCTACGACCGGGCGCTGTTCGGCGGGTCACCGGAGGAGGTGCGCGACGTCTACGTGCGCTCGTCGCCGATCACCTACGTCGACGCCGTCGCCGCGCCGGTGCTCGTCGTGGCCGGCGCCAACGACCCGCGCTGCCCCATCCGGCAGATCGAGAACTACCTGGGCGAGCTGGAGCGGCTGGGCAAGCAGCACGAGGTGTACCGGTTCGACGCCGGGCACGGGTCGCTGGTGATCGAGGAGACGATCCGCCAGGTCGAGGTGGCCCTGGGCTTCGCGCTACGCCACGTGCAGCCCTAGCGGGACCGTGCCACCAGCTCCGCGATCTGGACGGTGTTGAGCGCTGCGCCCTTGCGCAGGTTGTCGTTGCTGACGAACAGCGCGAGGCCGCGGCCGTCCGGGACGCCCGGGTCCTGCCGGATGCGGCCGACGTAGCTCGGGTCCTGGCCGGCCGCCTGCAGCGGGTTGGGCACCGTGGAGAGCTCGACACCGGGGGCGCCGGTGAGCAGCTCGGTGGCGCGCTCGACCGACAGCGGCCGGGCGAACTCGACGTTGAGCGACAGCGAGTGGCCGGTGAAGACCGGCACCCGCACGCAGGTGCCCGAGACCAGCAGCTCGGGGATGCCGAGGATCTTCCGGCTCTCGTTGCGGAGCTTCTGCTCCTCGTCGGTCTCGAACGTGCCGTCGTCCACCAGGGAGCCGGCCATCGGCAGCACGTTGAACGCGATCGGCCGCACGTACTTGACCGGCTCGGGGAAGGTGACCGCCGAGCCGTCGTGGGTGAGCTCGGCGGCCTTGTCGACGACCGACTTCACCTGGGTGTCGAGCTCCTCGACGCCGGCCAGGCCGCTGCCGGACACCGCCTGGTAGGTGCTCGCGACGATGCGGACCAGCTGCGCCTCGTCGTGCAGCGGCTTGAGCACCGGCATCGCGGCCATGGTGGTGCAGTTCGGGTTGGCGATGATGCCCTTGCGCATCTCGGCGAGGGCGTGCGGGTTCACCTCTGCCACGATCAGCGGGACGTCGGGGTCGCGCCGGAAGGCCGAGCTGTTGTCGATCACGGTGACGCCGGCCTCGGCGAACCGCGGGGCCTGCACCCGCGAGGTGCTTGCGCCGGCCGAGAACAGGGCGACGTCGAGGCCGCTGGGGTCGGCGACCGCGGCGTCCTCGACGGTGATCTCCCCGCCGTCCCAGGGCAGGGTGCTGCCGGCCGACCGGGCGGAGGCGAAGAAGCGCAGCTCGCTGATCGGGAAGTCCCGCTCCGCCAGGATCCGGCGCATGACGGCGCCGACCTGGCCGGTGGCGCCGACGACGCCGACGCGCAGCCCGTCCTGCTTGAAGATGCTCATCGTCCGGTTCCTCCGTACACCACGGCCTCGACGTCCTCGGTGCCGAGCTCGAAGGCGTCGTGCACCGCGCGCACCGCGACGTCCACGTCGGTGTCGCGGCAGACCACGGAGATGCGGATCTCCGAGGTGCTGATCAGCTCCAGGTTGACGCCCGCGTCCGCCAGGGCGCCGAAGAACCGCGCCGACACGCCGGGGTGCGAGCGCATGCCCGCGCCGACCAGCGACACCTTGCCGATGTGCTGGTCGAAGCTGACGTCGGTGAAGCCGACGGTGTTCTTGACCTTCTCCAGCGCGGCCAGCGCGGCCGGGCCGTCGCTCTTGGGCAGCGTGAAGGAGATGTCGGCCAGCTTGCTGGCCTCGGCCGACACGTTCTGCACGATCATGTCGATGTTGATCTCGGCGTCGGCGAGGACGCGGAAGATCTGCGCCGCCTCGCCCGGCCGGTCGGGCACGCCGTAGACGGTGATCTTGCCCTCGCTGCGGTCGTGCGCGACGCCGGTGATGATCGCCTGTTCCACCGAGAGGTCCTCCATCGAGCCGGTCACGGTCGTGCCGGGGAGCTGTGAGTAGGAGCTGCGGACGTGCACGGGGATGCCGTAGCGGCGGGCGTACTCGACGCAGCGCAGCATGAGCACCTTGGCCCCGGAGGCGGCGAGTTCGAGCATCTCCTCGTAGGTGATGGTCTGCAGCCGCTTGGCGTTGGGGACGATCCGCGGGTCGGCGGTGAAGACGCCGTCGACGTCGGTGTAGATCTCGCAGACGTCGGCCTGCAGCGCGGCCGCCACGGCGACGGCGGTGGTGTCCGAGCCGCCGCGTCCCAGCGTCGTGATGTCCTTGGTGTCCTGGCTGACGCCCTGGAAGCCGGCGACGATGACGATCGAGCCCTCGTCGAGGGCCGAGCGCAGCCGGCCGGGGGTCACGTCGATGATCCGGGCCTTGCCGTGGCTGGACGTCGTGATCACGCCGGCCTGCGAGCCGGTGAACGACCGGGCCTCGTAGCCGTGCGTGGAGATGGCGATCGCCAGCAGCGCCATGGAGATGCGCTCGCCGGCGGTGAGCAGCATGTCCAGCTCGCGACCGGGCGGGTCGTCGGTGATCTGGCTGGCCTGGTCGAGCAGCTCGTCGGTGGTGTCGCCCATGGCGGAGACCACGACGACGACGTCGTGGCCGTCCTTCTTGGCGCTCACGATCCGCTCGGCGACACGCTTGATGTGCGCTGCGGAGGCGACGGACGAGCCGCCGTACTTCTGGACGACGAGTGCCACGGGTCAACAGGCTACCGTCGCCGGGTGGACGATCCGGAGCAGTGGCTGCTCAGCGCCGGGGAGCGGGGCAACCCCGCGACGGCGCTGCCGGCCTGGACGGCGGGCAACCTCGCCGAGCCGCTGGTCCACGGGACGACCTACTTCGACCGGCTCGTCGAGGAGGTCGAGGCGCTCGGCAGGGGTGACCACCTGTTCTTCACCGACTGGCGCGGCGATCCCGACCAGAAGCTGCGCGAGGACGGCCCGACCGTGGCCCAGCTGTTCGAGGAGGCGGCCCGCCGCGGGGTCGCCGTCCGCGGGCTGGTGTGGCGCTCGCACATGGACCGGGCGTCGTTCAGCAAGGAGGAGAACCGCGCGCTCGACGAGGAGATCGAGCACGACGGCGGGCAGATGGTGCTCGACCAGCGGGTGCGGCGGTTCGGCAGCCACCACCAGAAGTTCGTGGTGCTGCGGCACGCCGGTGACCCGTCCCGGGACGTCGCCTTCGCCGGTGGCATCGACCTGTGCCACTCCCGGCGGGACGACGCCCGGCACCTCGGCGACCCGCAGCCGGTGCAGATGGCTTCGGTGTACGGGGAGCGGCCGCCGTGGCACGACGTGCAGCTCATGCTGCGCGGCCCGGCCGTGCACGTGCTCGACACCGCCTTTCGCGAGCGCTGGGAGGACCCGACCAACGCCGACGTCGACCACCCGATCGCCTGGGTGCGCGACAAGCTGCACCACGCCCGGCTCGACCCGCCGCCGCTGCCCCCGCAGCTGCCCCCGCCGCGGGAGTGCGGACCGCACCTCGTGCAGACGCTGCGCACGTACCCCGCGATCCGGCCGCCCTACGACTTCGCGCCGAAGGGCGAGCGGTCGGTGGCCCGGGGCTACTCGAAGGCCATCAACCGGGCCCGCCGGCTGGTGTACCTGGAGGACCAGTACATGTGGTCGGCCGACGTCGCCCGGCTGTTCGCCGAGGCGCTGGCCGCACGCCCGGACCTGCACCTGGTGGTCGTCGTGCCGCGGGTGCCCGACCAGGAGGGCGCCTTCGCCGAGCTGCCGCAGTACGTCGGGCGGTGGCAGGCGATCGAGATGTGCCGGCGGGCCGGTCGCGACCGCGTGCACGTCTTCGACGTCGAGAACCACGAGGGCACGCCGGTGTACGTGCACGCCAAGGTCTGCGTGGTCGACGACACCTGGGCCAGCGTCGGCAGCGACAACTTCAACCGCCGGTCCTGGACCCACGACAGCGAGCTCTCCTCCGCCGTCCTCGACACCACCCTCGACCCGCGGGAGCCGCGCGACCCGGCCGGCACCGGTGAGTGCGCCCGGGTGTTCGCCCGCGACCTGCGCCTCCAACTGGCCCGCGAGCACCTCGACCGGGCGGCCGACGGCAGCGAGGACGACGACCTGGTCGACCCCGGCCGCTTCGTCGAGGCGCTGGTCGCCAGCGCCGACGCCCTCGACGCCTGGCACGAGGGCGGCCGGCAGGGACCGCGCCCGCCGGGGCGGCTGCGCCACCACTCCCCCGAGCAGCTCTCGCTGGTCACCCGGCTCTGGGCGACGCCGGTCTACCGCCTCTTCGACGACCCCGACGGCCGCCCCCTGCGCCTGCGCCTCAAGCGCACGTTCTGACCGCCACGGCGCCTCCCCGGCCCCGCACACATTCCTCCTCGGGTGCGCCGCCCGTCCACAGATCCGCGGACGGTGGCCCAGTGCCCGTGCCCGGCGGGCACCCTGCCGCCGTGGCGTCGTTCGAGTTGACCGGAGCGCTCCGGCGGATCCGGCGCACGGCGGACCTCTCCCAACGGGAACTGGCCGCCCGCCTGGGGATCTCCAAGTCGGCCGTCGCAGCCGCGGAGAGCGGCTCAGCTGGCCTGGACGCGCGCATCCTGGCGCGGGCAGCGGCACTGGCGGGATGGCAGCTGGCGCTCCTGGACGACACCGGGGCGGAGGTCACCGGCATGGCCGACGGTGCGGTCCGGGACATGGCCGGCCGCCGGTTCCCCGCCCACCTGGACACGCGCTACGGCGACCAGGACTGGTGGCACGGAGACGAGCGGTACAGCCGGGAGCAGCCCTGGTACACGTTCGACCGCGTGCGCTGGACCCGCGACTTCTGGCGCGGCCGCCTCGGCACCCCGGGCGACCACCAGCTCCCGCAGCCGGGCGACGCACCGTGGGAACGCAGGGCCGCGCGGGCACGGGCCCTCCGGCAGGAGCTCGACGAGGAGTTCCGTCGGCGGCGGGACGCCGGCGAGGTGCGCGAGCAGCCCGAGTGGGTCTGCGAGTGCCCACCGGAGTGCGCCGAGCTGGACACGGGCGAACGGCCCGTACACGCCGACGGCTGCCCGTGTGTGTGCGATGTGGGTTGAGCCGCTGCTACCGTGGGCCCGTGCGCGGCAGCCTCCTGCTTACCCGCCGCGGCGAGGCCCTCTCCTAGGTCGGCCCCCTCGCCGCGGGGATCCCGCCGTGGCCTGGAGCGTTCCCCGGCGCCTGCTGACCGCCCCACGACGGAGCTGAGTCCAGCCCGCGCCCGAGGAGCGAGAATCCCGTGACCACCCCTTCGCAGCACCCGCACGTACGCAATCCCCAGCAGCCCTCGGGGATGCCGGTCCACCGGTACGTCCCCTTCACCCCGATCGACCTGCCGGACCGCACCTGGCCGGAGAAGGTCACCACCGCCGCCCCGCGCTGGTGCGCGGTCGACCTGCGCGACGGCAACCAGGCCCTGATCGACCCGATGACGCCCGACCGCAAGCGGCGGATGTTCGAGCTGCTGGTCCGCATGGGCTACAAGGAGATCGAGGTCGGGTTCCCGGCGGCCAGCCAGACCGACTACGACTTCGTCCGCCAGCTCGTCGAGGAGGACCTGGTCCCCGACGACGTCACGATCCAGGTGCTGACCCAGGCCCGTGACGAGCTGATCGAGCGCACCTTCGAGTCCCTGCGCGGCGCGAACCAGGCGATCGTGCACCTGTACAACTCCACCAGCACGCTGCAGCGGCGGGTCGTCTTCGGCTCCGACCGCGCCGGCATCGTCGACATCGCCGTCCACGGCGCGCAGCTGGTGCGCAAGCTGGCCGAGCAGGCCGGCGACACCGAGATCCGGTTCGAGTACTCCCCCGAGTCCTTCACCGGCACCGAGCTGGACTTCGCCGTGGAGGTCTGCAACGCCGTCACCGACGTCTGGGAGCCGACCGCCGACCGGCCCACGATCCTCAACCTGCCGGCCACCGTCGAGATGGCCGAGCCGACCGTCTACGCCGACCAGATTGAGTGGATGCACCGCAACCTCGGCCGCCGCGACGCGGTCGTGCTGAGCCTGCACCCGCACAACGACCGCGGCACGGCCGTGGCCGCCGCCGAACTGGGCTACCGCGCCGGGGCCGACCGCATCGAGGGCTGCCTGTTCGGCAACGGCGAGCGCACCGGCAACGTCGACCTGGTCACCCTGGGCCTGAACCTGTTCAGCCAGGGCATCGACCCGCAGATCGACTTCTCCGACATCGACGAGATCCGCCGCACCGTCGAGTACTGCAACCAGATCGGCGTGCACGAGCGGCACCCCTACGGCGGCGACCTGGTCTACACCGCCTTCTCCGGCTCCCACCAGGACGCCATCAACAAGGGCTTCAAGGCGCTGGAGGTCGACGCGCAGGCCGCCGGCCGGCCGGTCGACCAGATGACCTGGGCGGTCCCCTACCTGCCGATCGACCCCAAGGACGTCGGCCGCAGCTACGAGGCCGTCATCCGGGTGAACAGCCAGTCCGGCAAGGGCGGCGTCGCCTACATCATGAAGACCGAGCACCACCTGGACCTGCCGCGCCGGCTGCAGATCGAGTTCAGCGCGGTCATCCAGCGGCACACCGACGACGAGGGCGGCGAGGTCACCGCCGAGCAGATGTGGGCCGCCTTCAGCAGCGAGTACCTGCCCGAGCCGGCGGCGCCCTGGGGCCGGTTCAGCCTGGCCGGCCACCGCCACCAGGCGCACGGTGAGAAGCTCGACGAGATGACCGTCGAGCTGGAGGACGCCGGCGTCCCGGTCACCGTCTCCGGTCAGGGCAACGGTCCGATCGCCGCGTTCGTCGACGCGCTGCGCGGCCTCGACGTCGACGTGCGGGTGCTCGACTACGCCGAGCACGCGCTGTCGGCCGGCGGCGACGCCCGGGCGGCCGCCTACGTCGAGTGCGCCGTCGGCGACCGGGTCCTGTGGGGCGTCGGCATCGACCCGAACATCGTCACCGCCTCGTTGCGCGCGGTGGTGTCGGCGGTGAACCGGGCCCAGCGGTAGCGGCCGATCTCGGAGAGGATGGGGGCGTGACGCAGCTCACGCCCTACCTCTCCGTCCGCGACGCCCGGGCGGCGATGGACTGGTACTGCGAGGCTCTCGGCGCCCGGGTCGTCGGTGACCCGTACCTGATGGACGACGACCGGATCGGCCACGCCGAGATGGAGATCGCCGGCGCGCCGTTCTACCTCGCCGACGAGTACCCGGAGCTGGGCCTGACCGGCCCGGGCGACGGCGGGACCGCGGTCTCGCTGCACCTCACGGTCGACGACGTCGAGGCCGCCGTCACCCGCGCCGCCGAGCTGGGTGCGACCGTCGAGCGCCCGCCCGCCGAGGCGCCCGGCGGCCGGGTCGGCGTCGTCGTCGACCCCTACGGGCACCGCTGGATGCTGCACGCGCTCGACTCCGCGCCGGCCGCCCCGCGACCGCCGCTCCGCCCCGGCGACGCCGTCTACCTCACCCTCCAGGTGCCCGACGGCGCCCGCGCCCGGGACTTCTACGGGGCGGTGCTCGGCTGGGCCGCCGTCCCCGGCCGGGTGGCCGACGGCTGGCAGGTGGAGGGCCCGGTCCCGATGGTCGGCATCGGCGGCGGCTCCGACGAGCCCGGCACGGTGCCCCTGTACGCCGTCGACGACCTCGAGGTGGCCGTCGCCGCGGTCCGCACCGCCGGCGGGCAGGCCGGGGAGGTCGAACGGATGCCCTACGGGCTCACGTCGCTGTGCCGGGACGACCAGGGGCTGCCGTTCTACCTGGGGCAGCTCGGCTAGCTCGCCGAGCCGGGCGGCGCGTCGGCCGGCTCGTCGCCCCGGTGGTGCGGGCCGCCGGGCTCGTCGGTGCGCAGCTCGTCGACCAGCAGCAGGTCGCGGCGCACGTGCCGGCGGCGGTAGGCCACCCGGCTGACCATGTGCGCGCTGACCGGGGCGGTGAGCATCTGGAACAGCGCCACGAGCAGCAGCATCCAGGTGGCCGACCACCCCTGCAGCCGGATCGCGGCGCCAGTCATGATCAGCAGCACGCCGAGCACCTGCGGCTTCGTGCCGGCGTGCATGCGGGCGAGGACGTCGGGGAACCGCAGCAGCCCCACCCCGGCCGACAGGCACAGGAACGCGCCGAGGCCGAGGCACACCAGGGCCACGACGTCAGCGGGCGACTCGATCACGCCTCGGCCTCCCGTTCCCGCGCCTCCTCGGCGCGCACCAGCATGCCGCCGATGTAGCGGGCGACCGACACCGAGCCGACGAACGCCAGCAGGGACACGACGACCAGCACCCGGACCAGGGTCGGGTCCCGGGCCAGGCCGGCGTGCACCGCCAGCCCGGCCGAGATGATCACCAGCAGGGTGTCGGTGGCCACCACCCGGTCGAGCAGCGAGGGGCCGCGCGCCAGGCGGACCAGGGTCAGCAGCGAACCGAGGCCGATCATCGCGTAGAGGACGGCGTAGGTGGCGGTCACGACCGGCCTCCCCGCGCGTCCAGCCCCGCGGCCGCCTCGGCCACCCCGGCCGACAGCCCCAGCCGCGCCAGGTCGTCCGGCCCGCCGAAGGCCCGGACGATCCGCTCCTCCTCGGCGAGCACCCGCTGCTTCTGCGCCTCGATGCCCGCGGCGTCGCGCGCGTCGAGCACGTGCAGGCCCAGCACCCGCCGGTCCCGGTCGAGCTCCAGCACGATCGAGCCGGGGATCAGCGAGACGGTCGCCGCCAGGAGGGTCAGCAGCAGGTCGTTGTCGGTGCGCGCCTGCACCGCGATGATCGCGCCCCGCGGCCGCCCGCCCCGCAAGGCCAGCAGCACGACCTGCACGCAGGACGCCACGAGGTCGGCCAGGAACCGGGTGACGTACACCAGCGCCGGCCACGGCCGCAAGCGCAGGCCACCGGCCTCCGGTGGCAGCGGCAGCAGCACCGTGACGAGCAGCGCGACCAGCAGACCCGACAGCAGGTTGGCCCAGGACCAGGTGCCCCAGAGCAGGTTCCACACCAGCACCAGCCAGAGCAGCGGCAGCACGCGGTGCCGCCAGCCCGGCCCCGCGGGACGCGCGCTCACCCGCCGCCCCCGCCGCCGAGCACCGCCGCGATGTAGGGCGTGCGGTCGAGCAGGTCGGCCGCGGCCCGGTCGGCCAGCCCGTACAGCGGCCCGGCGACCAGCGTCAGCACGAGGGTGACCGCGACCATCCCGGCGGTCGCCCCCACCATGAGCCACGGCAGCGGCCGCTCGCTGATCCGCGCGGGTGGCTCGTCGTCCTGCGGGTGCGAGGCGGTGGCCACCGCCTGGTGCCGCTCCCACGCGGTCAGCTCGCCGCCGTCCCCGGCCCCCGAGGCGCGCGACCCGCCCGCGGCCGCCCCGTCCTCCCGGCCGGCGCCGTCCCGGCCGGCGCCGTCCCGGTCGGCGTCGTCCTGCGGTTCCGCCAGCGGCCGCCAGAACGCCCGGGTCCACACCCGCGCGATGGCCACCAGCGTCAGCAGGCTGGCCACCACCCCGCCGACCACCAGCGTGAACGCCAGCGCGCCCCCCTCGGCGACCCCGGCCTGCAGCAGCCCCACCTTGCCGATGAACCCCGACAGCGGCGGGATGCCGGCGAGGTTCATGGCCGGCACGAAGAACAGGACCGCCAGCAGCGGGGACAGGCGCGCCAGCCCCCCGAGCCGCTCGATCGACGTCGAGCCGCCCTTGCGCTCGACCAGCCCCGCGACGAGGAAGAGCGTGGTCTGGATGGCGATGTGGTGCGCCACGTAGAACACCGCGCCGGCCAGCCCGCCCACCGTCGCCAGGCCGATCCCGAAGATCATGTAACCCACGTGGCTGACCAGCGTGAACGACAGCATCCGCCGGATGTCGGTCTGCGCGACCGCGCCCAGGATGCCGATGAGCATCGTGGCCAGCGCCGCCCACAGCAGCAGGTCGTCGAGGACGCCGCCGGGGAACAGCAGCGTCTGCGTGCGGATGATCGCGTACACGCCGACCTTGGTGAGCAGGCCGGCGAAGACCGCGGTGACCGGGGCGGGTGCGGTCGGGTAGCTGTCGGGCAGCCACGCGTAGAGCGGGAAGACGGCCGCCTTGATGCCGAACGCGATCAGCAGCATCGACTGGATGAGCAGCGCCGTGCCGGCGGGGATGTCGTCGAGCCGCTCGGCCAGCTGTGCGAGGTTGACCGTCCCGGTCGCGGCGTACACCAGCCCGATCGCGCCGAGGAACAGCAGCGAGCTGCACAGGCTGACGACCACGTAGGTGATGCCGCCGCGCACCCGCGGCGCCGTCCCCCCGAGCGTGAGCAGCACGTAGCTGGCCACCAGCAGGATCTCGAACCCGACGTAGAGGTTGAACAGGTCGCCGGCCAGGAAGGCGTTGCTCACGCCGGCGATCAGCACCAGGAAGGTGGGGTGGAAGATCGACAGCGGCGTCTCCTCGTCGCCGTCGGCCGAGCCCTGCCCGATGCCGAACAGGAGGACACCGAGGCCGACCGTCGAGGCGACGACGAGCATGAGCGCCGACAGGCGGTCCACCACCAGGACGATGCCGAGCGGCACCGGCCAGCCGCCGACCGAGATCGCCGTCGCGCCCTCGGCGTCGGCGAGGAACAGCAGGACGACGGAGACCACCAGCACGCCGGTGAGCACCAGCGTGCTCACCGTGCGCTGGATGCGCGGCCGGTGGCCGGTGAGCAGGGCCGCCGCGGCGCCCAGCAGGGGCAGCAGGACCGGCAGCGGGGCGAGCGCGCTCGTCACCGGCTCCTCCCCTGCGTCGGCGGGAGGTCCACGTCGTCGGAGGGGATGCCCGCGAAGTGCCGCTCGAGCAGCTCGTCGACGTCGTCGCGCAGGCTGTCGGCGTGCCCGGCGGGGCGGTCCTCCGCGGCGAGGTCGTCCGGGTCGAGCTCGTCGGAGTCCATCCCGGACCGGGTGGCCACCCGCCGGTCCTCCTCGTCGATGCCCACGACCTCCTGCCGGACCAGCCGCCAGGACCGGTAGATCATCGCCAGCAGGAACGCCGACGCGGCGAACGTGATCACGATCGCGGTGAGGATCAGCGCCTGCGGCAGCGGATCGCTCATCTCCTCCGGCTCGGCGTAGCCGAGGATCGGCGCGAGGCCACCCGGCCCACCGGCCGACAGCAGCAGCAGGTTGGTGGCGTTGCCCAGCAGCAGGAAGCCGAGCAGCACGCGGGTGAGGCTGCGGTCGAGCAGCAGGTAGACGCCGGCGGCGTAGAGCCCGCCGATGATCACCGGCAGGACGACGGTGGGGGTCATCGGACGGTCACCTCCTCGGGGACGGCGGCTCCGGAGGCCGTGTCGCCGGTGGGGTCCTCGGCCGGGAAGGCGCCGGCCTCCTCCTCGCGGTCGAGCTCGGCGCCGAGGCTGCGCAGGATGTCGAGGACCAGGCCGACGACGATCAGGTAGACGCCGACGTCGAAGAACAGCGAGGTGACGAGCTTGACGTCGCCGAGCACCGGCAGGGTGACCTGGTAGATCACCGACTGCAGGACCTCCCCGCCGCCGACCAGGCCGGTCACCGCGTAGCCGCCGGCGATGAGCAGGCCCAGGCCGAGCACCTTGCCCGGGTCCACCGGGGCCGCCTCGCCCAGCTCGTAGCGGCCGCCGGCCAGGTAGCGCAGCACCATGGCCAGGCCGGCGACCAGGCCGCCGGCGAACCCGCCGCCGGGCTCGTTGTGCCCGGAGAAGAGCAGGAACAGGGAGAACACCAGGATGGTGTGGAACAGCATCCTGGTGACCACCTCGAGGATCACCGAGCGCCGCTGCGGCGCGAGGGTGGCGCTCGCGGCGAGCCAGCGCCGGCGCGGCGCCCGCCGCCCGCCGTCCTCCCGTGCCAGCCGGTCGCGGGCGACCCGGGCGATGAGGCCGGTGCGCTGGCGCAGGAACACCAGGCTGGCCACGCCCGTCGCGGCCACGACGAGGACGGAGATCTCGCCCAGGGTGTCCCAGGCCCGGATGTCGACCAGGGTCACGTTGACGACGTTCTCCCCGCCGCCGAACTCGTAGGCCTGCTCCGGGAAGTCGACCGACACCGGCTCGGCGGTGCGGGAGGCCAGCGCGACGGCCCCGACACCGGCCATGAGCAGGCCGACCGCGATCGCCAGGAAGCCGCGGGCCACCCGCTCGCGGGGGCGGTGCCGCTCGGTGATGTCCTTGGGCAGCTTGCGCAGCACCAGCACGAACGTCACCAGGGTCAGCGTCTCGACGAGGAACTGCGTCAGCGCGAGGTCGGGTGCCCCCTGCAGCGCGAAGAGGACGGCCAGCCCGTAGCCGGTGACGCCCACGACGAGCACCGCCGACATCCGCTGCCGCATGCGAACGGCGAGCCCGGCCGCCGCCAGCACCACCGCGCCGACCAGCGCCTGGACCGGCGTGTCCCACGCCCGCCACTCGCCCGGCCACGGTGCCCGGGTGAGCAGCACGGTCCCCGGCAGCGCGAGGACGACGACGAGGATGGTGCCGAGGTAGGCCGGCAGGGAGCCGCGCTGCGTCGTCCCCGTGAGCAGCACCGAGAGCCGGTCGAGGGCCTGGATCACGTTCCAGTAGCCCTCGTCGGCCGAGGCGCCGAACGCCACCCGCTTCTGCAGCCGCTGGATCCGCGTCCGCACCGCGAACAGCGCCGCACCGCCGAGCAGCGTGAGCGCCGACAGCAGCAGGGCCGGCTGGAGGCCGTGCCACAGGGCCAGCTCCTCCGCCTCGGGCGCGATCAGCGGCAGCGTGTCCGCGTACTCCGCGACCAGCGGCTCGAGCAAGGTGCTGGCGGGCCCGGCCACGAGGCTCGCGGCGGCGAGCACGGCCGGCGCGAGGAGGAACAGCGCACCCGGCGGGTGCACCAGCGCCGGCGGCGCGGTCGGGGGCAGCTCGGGCTTGCGGGCGAAGGCGCCCCACAGGAACCGGAAGGTGTAGGCGGCGGTGAGGACCGAGCCGAGCACCAGCCCGGTCAGCTCCAGAACGGCGGCGGTGCGGTTGGCGAGGCCGCCCTCGAGCAGTGCGGTGAACGCCGCCTCCTTGCCGACGAACCCCAGCAGCGGCGGGATGCCGGCCATCGACGCGGCCGCCAGGCCGCCGATCGCGGCGAGCACGGGCAGCCGGCGGCCCAGCCCGGACAGCTCCCGCAGGTCCCGGGTGCCGGTGGCGTGGTCGACGACGCCGACGACGAGGAACAGCGTCGCCTTGAACAGCGCGTGCGCCACCAGCATGGCCAGCCCAGCGGCCGCCAGCTCGCGGCTGCCGGCGCCGACCAGCACGGTGAGGAAGCCCAGCTGGCTGACCGTGCCGAACGCGAGCAGCAGCTTGAGGTCGGTCTGCCGCAGCGCCCGGTAGCCGCCGACGAGCATGGTGGCCAGGCCGAGCACCAGCAGGACGGGCCGCCAGCCGGGGACGTCGGCCAGCCCGGGCGCCAGCCGGGCGACCAGGTAGATGCCGGCCTTCACCATCGCCGCGGCGTGCAGGTAGGCGCTGACCGGCGTGGGCGCCTCCATGGCCGCGGGCAGCCAGAAGTGGAACGGCACCAGGGCCGACTTGGTGATCGCGCCGACCAGGACGAGCACCGTGCCGGCCGTCATGTACGCCCCGCTGCCCGGGGCGGCCACCACCTCGGAGAGCAGGTAGCTGCCGCTGGCCTCGCCGATCAGGATCAGCCCCACCAGCATGGCCAGGCCGCCGGCGGTGGTGAGGACCAGCGCCTGGGTGGCCGCCCGCCGGGCCGCGAGCCGCCGTCCCGACCCGCCGATCAGCAGGAAGGAGAAGACGGTGGTGAGCTCCCAGAAGACGTAGAGCAGCAGCAGGTCGTCGGCGAGGACCAGGCCGAGCATCGAGCCGGCGAAGGCGGTGAGGGTGCCGGCGAACCGGCCGGTGCCCTCGTCCCCCGGCTCGAAGTACCGCGCGCAGTAGAGGAGCACCAGCGCGCCGACGCCGGTGACCAGCGCGGCGAGGGTCAGGGAGAGCGCGTCCAGCCGCAGCACGACGTCCAGCTCGAGCGCGGGGATCCAGGTCGTGCGCTCGACCACCTCGTCGCCGTCGAGGACGCGGGCGAGCTGGGCGAGCACCCAGGCGAAGCCGGTGGCCGGCACGAGGGCCAGCGGGAGGAACGCCTGCCGACCCCACCAGCGCACGAGGAGCGGCGCGCAGAGCGCGGCCACGAGGTGGAGGAGCAGCAGTGCGAGCAGGAGGTCTCCCGGGAGTCGTGGGTCGGCTCCGGGTCCACAGACGTCGGTCGTCCACGGCCGGCGGTGACCCCATACTACCTGCCCGGCGTGACCAGCCCGCTCTCGTAGGCGAAGGCGACGGCCTGCACGCGGTCCCGCAGCCCCAGCTTGAGCAGTACCCGGCTCACGTGCGTCTTGACCGTGGCCTCGCCCAGGTACAGCCGCGCGGCGATCTCGGCGTTGGAGAGCCCGGCCGCGACCAGGGCCAGCACGTCGGTCTCGCGCTCGGTCAGCTCGCCCAGCCGCCCGGCGGCGCCGGGGTCGGGCGCGGGGGCGGCGGCGAACGACTCGATCACCCGGAGGGTCACGGCCGGGTCGAGCAGGCCCTGGCCGGCGGCGACGGTGCGCACCGCGGCGACGAGGTCCTCGGGCGGGGCCACCTTGAGCAGGAAGCCGCTCACCCCGGCGCGCAGGGCCGCCGCGACGTACTCGTCCTCGTCGAACGTGGTCAGGACGACGACCCGCGTCGGCAGCGCGGCGGCGATGATCCGCCGCGCCGCCTCCAGCCCGTCCACCCCGGGCATGCGGACGTCGAGCAGGACGACGTCGGGCCGCTGCTCGGTGACCACCCGGACGCCGGCCGCCCCGTCGGCGGCCTCGCCGACGACCTCGATGTCGGGTTCGGCGGCCAGCACCATGCGCAGGCCGGTGCGCACCATCGCCTGGTCGTCGACCAGCACCACGCGGATCGTCACGCGCCCACCTCCGCCGGGGCCGGCCGCTCGGCCACGTGGATCGGGAAGACGGCGCGCACCCGGTAGCCACCGCCGCGGACCGGCCCCACCTCCAGCCGGCCGCCGACCACCGAGACCCGCTCGCGCATGTGCAGCTGGCCGTGGCCGCCGGCGCCCGGCACGGACGGGGGCGTGGGGACGCGCGCCCGGCCGTCGTCGGTGACGGTGACGGTGACCCGGTCGGCCGCGTAGCCGACCTCGACCGCGGTGGCCGCGGCGCCGGCGTGCCGGACGACGTTGGACAGCGCCTCCTGCACCACCCGGACGGCGGAGACGTCGACCAGCTGGGGCAGCTCCACCGGCTCCCCGGTGACCACCAGCTCGATCGGCATGCCGCCGGTGCGCAGCTCGCCCAGGACGGCGTCGAGGCGGGACAGCGACGGCAGCGGGGCGGGTTCGCCGTCCGGCTGCTCCCGCAGGATGCCCACGACCCGGCGCATCTCGTCGACCGAGTCGCGGCCGAGCCGCTCGAGCCCGCGGAGCACCTCCTGCGCCTGCGGGTGGTCGGGCAGCAACCGTCGCAGCCCGCCCATCTGCAGCACCATGACGCTCACCGCGTGGGCCACCGAGTCGTGCACCTCGCGGGCGATCCGGGCCCGCTCGGCGGTGGTCGCGGCCGCGGCGACCGTCTCCTGCTGCTCGGCCAGGCGGGCGGCGAGCACCTGCAGCTCCCGCGAGCGCTCCCGGGACTGCCGCACCAGCAGGCCCACGCCGTACGCGGTGCCGGTGACCAGGAAGAAGAACACGCCCTCCCACGTGGACGACGAGAGCGCGATCCCCGCGACGACCACCACCAGGCTGGCGACGCCGGCCGCCCGGATGCCGCGCGCGTACGGCAGCACCGCGGCGGCGTGACCGACCAGCAGGGCCATGCCGACCAGCTGGGCGCCCCCCGGTCCGGGGGTGCCCAGCGCGGCGTTGCCGAGGACGCTCAGCGCGCCGAGCACCGCCGTCGTCTCGGGCCAGCGCGGGCTGACCGCCAGCAGCGCGCCCACCACGACGCCGGGCACGGAGGTGACCAGCGGGAAGTGGAAGTTCTGGTCGGTCGCGATCTCCACCAGCGAGAGCAGCGCCACCAGGAGGCCGACCGCCGGCCAGAGCAGGCGCACGCGGCCGCGGGCTGCGGAGATCCACCGGGGCATGACCAGCACGCTAGGTGGCGCGGGCAGCGGCGGGCATCCCCCGCGCGGCGGACGTCGCGGGTGTCGCGTTCCGCCGCGCGACGGACGCGGATCGGTCCGTTCCGGCGGACGCGGCGCACCCCCGGCCGTTCCTAGCGTTCCGGGCCATGACGACCAACGCGATCACCCCCGACGTGGCGACGACCGCCACGACCACCCGCCCCACCCGCAGCGCCGGCTCGCTGATGCTGCCGATCGCCGGCGGCGCCCTGATCGTCGGCTCGCTGCTGTACGTGGCCGGCCTGGCGACCTCGCCGCCCGCGGACTCGCTCGAGAACGCCGACTACATCGCCTCGCTCGCCCGCGACGAGGGCCGGACGGCGCTCTCGGCGATGCTGCTGCACTACGGCAACATGTTCCAGGGCCTGGCCTGGCTGGCCGCGCCCGCGCTGGTCCGCGGTCGCAAGGGCCGGATCGGCACCGTGGTCGGTGCGCTGCTGTCGGCCCTCGGCCTGGTGACCGTCGCCGGGTACGTGCTCTACGACTTCTGGACCGGTGGCATCGGCCGCGAGCTCGACCCCGACACGGCGCTGTCGCTGTTCGAGACCGTGTCCAGCTCGCCCGCCCTGGCGATCGTCGGCACGGTGCACCTGCTCGGCATCGTCGGCCCGCTGGTGGTCTACGGCGGTCTGGCCAGGGCCGGCGTCACGAGCTGGTGGCTGTTCGCCCCCGCGGTGGTCAGCATCGGCCTGTCGATCGCGCTGAGCTTCACGCCGCTGCTCTACGCGGGCTTCGCCCTGGTCGGCGCCGTCCCCGCGGTCCTGATCGGCCTGCGGATGGTCCAGCGCAACCGCGCCGAGGCCGCTGCCGCCGCCTGACGGGCAGCACTTCCCCTGACGACGCTGGTCAGGCGGCCGGCACCGGGCCGAGCGACCCGTCCGGGTGCACCGCGCCGCTGACCTCGAGGACGACGTCCGCCGGCAGGCCGGCCCGTTCGGCGGCCCGTCGGATCGCCTCCGCCGACGGCGCCTCGTACAGGCAGTAGGTCTTGCGCTTGTCGGCGGAGAGGAACGAGTAGAGCCACTGGACGCCCTCGTCGGCGTTGACGCGGTTCAGGCCGTCCGCGGCATCGGCGGTGACCTCCAGTGCCTCGGCGAACCGGCGCTCGACCATGAAGACAGGCATGGGGTCCTCTCCCGTCGCGACCCGGGCTGCGCACCCCCGGAGGGGTCCCTCGCTCCCCATGGTGGAGGGAGCGGCCAGGGCGGGGAAGGGCCGCCCTCCCGTCACGGCTCGATGTTCTGGTTCAGCCGGAACACGTTGCCGGGGTCGAAGCGGCGCTTCACCTCCCGCAGCCGCGCGTAGCCGGCGCCGTAGTTGGCGGCCACCTGCGGCTGGTCGTCGGCCGAGGCGAAGTTGACGTAGCCCCCCGGGTCTGCGTGCGGGGCGATCGCGGCGTGGTACTCCCGCACCCACCGCGTGTTCGCCTCGTCGTCGGCGGGGTCGGGCCAGATGCCGGCGATGTTGACCGCGAACGTCGCGTCGCGGTGCCCGAAGGCGGTCTCGTCGGGTGCCACGTCGTGCGCCGCGCCGTTGACGGCGTACATGTGCATCCCGGAGCTGACGAACGGCACGCGCGCCCCGTGCTCCACGTGCGCGGCGATCGCCTCGTCGGTGAGCTCGGTGAGGAACGCCGGCTTCCAGTAGTTCCGCAGCCCCGGCGGCAGCAGCGGGTCGAACATCGTGTTGATCGCCGGGTACGGCATGGGGCCGACCGAATCGGCCACCGGTGGGGCGACCCGGCGGATGCGGTCGAGGACCCGCTCACCCTCGGGCCGGGAGCCGGTCCAGCAGGAGACGACGACCGCGTGCGGCTGCCCGACCCGCTCCTCGGGGATGAACGGCAGCGGCGGGGCGAGGTGGAAGGCCGGGTAGCCGCCGTACTCGCGCGGGGCCTCCCGGATGAAGTCGCGGAAGAAGGTGAGCAGGGCGGCGGCGTCGTCCAGCTCGAAGAACATCAAGCCGACCATGACCGCCTCCGGGACGGGGTGCGCCCGGTAGGTGAACCTCGTGACGACGCCGAAGTTGCCACCCCCGCCGCGCAGCGCCCAGAACAGGTCGGGGTTCTCCTCCGCGTCGGCGGTGATGACCCGCCCCTCGGCGGTGACCACCTCGGCGGCCAGGAGGTTGTCGCAGGAGAGGCCGTACCCTCGGGTGAGGTAGCCGATGCCGCCGCCCAGGGTGAGCCCGCCGATGCCGGTGGTGGAGACGATCCCGCCAGGGGTGGCCAGCCCGTGAGCCGCCGCCGCGTCGTTGAGCCGCCCCCAGGTGGTGCCGCCGCCTGCCGACACCGTCCGCGCCCGCGGATCGACGGTGACCGACCGCAGCGGCGACAGGTCGACGACGACGGCGTCGTCGGCGGTGCCGAACCCGGGCACGCTGTGAGCGCCGCCGCGGACGGCCACCACCCGGTCGGTCTCCGTCGCGTAGGCGATCGCCGCCGCCACGTCCGCGGTGCCGGTGCAGCGCACGATCGCGTGCGGACGGGCGTCGATCATGCCGTTGTAGACCCGGCGGGCGTCGTCGTAGCCCGGATCCCCGGCCCGGACGACCGTGCCCTCCACCCGGTCGGCCAGCGTCCGCGGCAGCTGCGTGGTCATGGCTCCTCCTCGTGAGCTCGGTGCCGATGGCGCCCGACGCTAGGGACGGGGACGGGGCCGGCACATGACCAGAACGAGGCGAAACGCGGCCGGCCGGCGGGGGGTCAGATCTGGCCATCGACGCCGGCGGGGGCGAGGGCTAGCGTCCGGGAAGTGTCCGGCTGGACGCCGCCTCCCCTCCCGGCGCGCTGGGCGCGGGCCGCGCGCCCCGCGTTCGTCGGCCGCCGCGCCGAGCTGGCCGCCCTCGAGGAGCAGTGGGCGGACGTGACCGGCGGTGCCCGGCAGGTCGCCTTCCTCGGCGGCGAGCCGGGTGCCGGCAAGTCGCGGCTGCTGGCGGAGTTCTGCGGCCTGCACGCCCGCGGGGCATCGGTCCTGCTGGGCACCTGCATCGCGGAGTTCGGTCCGCCCTACCAGCCGTTCGTCGAGCCGGCCGAGGCGTTGCTGGCCGGTCTCGACGACCGCGCGGGGCCGCTCGCCCGGCTCGCCGGCCGGGCGGCCGATAACGCGCCCGAGCCCGACACCCGTCGGGAGCTCTACGACGCAGCGGTCGACGCGGTCGCCGTCGTGGCCGGATCGGGACCGGTCGTGCTCGCCCTGGAGGACCTGCACCGGGCCGGCCCGGCCGGGCTGCAGCTGCTCGGTCACCTCGTCGAGCGGACGCCGGAGCTCCCGTTGTTCGTGCTGGCCACGTACCGGACGACGGCGCCGGACCGGTCGGCCGCGCTGACCTCGACCGTCGCCGACCTCTACCGGCTCGACGGCGTGCGCCGCCTCGACCTCGCCGGCCTGTCCACCGACGAGATCACCGAGTACCTGGCGCGGGAGACGCCGTGGTCGCCGCAGCGCGCGAGGAGGGCGGCCGCGCTGCTGCGGGACCGCACCGGTGGCAACCCGTTCCTGCTGCGGGAACTGGTCCGCGAGGCGTCCTCCCGGGGAGCCGTGCCCGAACCGGGCGAGCAGGCGCCCCTCTCGGTGCGGGACATGGTGGCCGGCCGGCTGGCGCGGCTGACCGATCCCCAGCGGCAGACTCTCGAGCTGGCCGCGGTCGTGGGTGAGGAGACCGACGCCGCGACGGTGCTGGCGATGTCGGCCTGGGGCGAGGAGACGACGTTGGCGGCGCTGGACACCGCGGTCGACTTCGGGCTGCTGGAACCGACCGGTGCGGTCTTCCGGTTCCCGCACGCCCTCGCCCGGCAGGCGGTGCTCGACCTCATGCCGGCCACCCGCCGGGCGCGCGAGCACGTGCGGGTGGCCGCGGTCCTCGAGGCGTCGGGCGCGCCCTCCGTCCGCCGCACCCAGCGGCTGGCCTACCACTACGCCCAGGGCCAGGCCCTCGGCTACGGCCCCCAGGCGGTGCGCTACCTCACGGAGGCCGCCGAGGCGGCGTCGGCCAGCCTGGCCCACGAGGACGCGGCCCGCTGGTTCGAGCAGGCCGCCGAGCTCGGTGCCGACCGCGCCGACCGCTACCGGCTGCTGCTGTCGGCGGCGCACGCCCACCTGCTGGGCGGGGACTTCGCCCGCGCGCGCGTGGTGTTCGAGGAGGTCGCCCGGCGGGCCGGCCCGCGGGAGCGGCTGGAAGCGGCCATCGGCTTCGAGGGGGCGTCCTGGCGGGTGGGCCGGCCCGGCTCCCGAGCGGTCGAGCTGTTCACCGCGGCCCTGCGCGCCGTCGAGCACGATCCGGCGGACGCGCTCTACGTCCGCGGGCTGGCGGGTCTCGGCCGGGCGCTCGCCTTCAGCGGAGCGACGGAGGAGGCCGGCGTCCTCTGCCGGCGGGCGATCGAGCTGGCCCGCGCCCGGCAGGACGACGAGCTCCTCGTCCAGGCGCTGCAGGCCGGCCTCTGGTACCGGCTGCGCCCGGCCGACGCGCCGGAGAAGCTGGCCCGCGCCACGGAGCTGGCCCGGCTGGCCAGGCGCACCGGCGCCCACGTCGACCTCGGGGTCTCCGCGTACTTCCGCGCCGTCATCGGCTACCTCCAGGGCGACGTCCGCGGGCTGGCCGAGGCGCACGAGGACCAGCTGGAGGTCGCGCGGACCACCGGTCAGCGGCTCGCCGACTACGTGGCCCGGTGCGTGCAGTGGGCCCGGCTGTTCGCCGCCGGCGACCTACCCGGCGCCGAGCGGACGATCATCGAGCTGGCGGAGCTCGGCGCCGCCCTGGGCACCGAGGACACCGAGGGGTCGTCCGCCGTCCGCACGTACCTGCTCCGCAGGGAGACCGGAGGCGTGGCGCAGGTCCGCCCGCTGATCACCGGCACGGAGTCACCGGAGGACCACTGGGCGCCCGGGCTGCTGGCCCTGTACACCGAACTGGGCCTCGACGCCCCGGCGGCACGGCTGCTGCACTGGCTGCTCGACGGGCGGCTGGACCGCTATGACGACTCCGCGCAGTGGCCGTGCGTCCTGGCCTTCCTCGTCGAGGCCGCGCTGCACCTGCGCGACGGCGAGGCGCTGCGCCGGCTGCGGCCGTGGCTGGGCGAGTACTCCGGCGTCAACCTGGTCGCCGGCGACTTCATCGCGGTGTTCGGCAGCGCCGACCGCTACCTCGGTGCGCTGGACTCCGTCCTCGGCCGGCCGGGCGCCGAGGAGGAGCTGCAGGAGGCACTCGCCATGGACGTCCGCATGGGAGCGACGCTGCACCGGGCGGAGAGCCTCGCGGCGCTCGCCGCGCACCACCGGCGGGCCGGCGCCCCGCCGTCGCGGGTCCGGGAGCTCACCGAGGAGGCGCGCGCGCTGGCCGAGCCGCTCGCTCTGCGACGAGTTCTGCGGGCCCTGCGACCTCCGTCGGCCGCCGCGCCAGCGCCGGCCGCAACCGCCGGGCTCACGCCCCGTGAGACCGAGGTGCTGCGGCTGATCGGTGCCGGTCTGCTCAACCGGGAGATCTCCGCCCGGCTGGTGATCAGCGAGAACACCGTGGCCAACCACGTCCGGAGCATCCTGGCCAAGACCGGCGCCGGGAACCGGACGCAGGCGGCGATGTACGCAGCCACCCACGGCCTCCTCGGCGGGGCGGCCCACCCCGCCCGGTGAGGAGATCCGGTCCCCTCAGCCCTCGGCCAGCTCGGCCGCGGCCAGCCAGTCGGTCTCGACCTGCTCCTTCTCGGCCTGCAGCGCCCGCAACCGGGCATCGAGCTCCAGCACCCTGGCGTGGTCGGTCGCGGCGGCGGCCAGCTCGCCGTGCAGCTTCTCCTCGTCGGCGGTCAGCCGCTCCAGCCGGCGTTCCAGCCGGGCGGCCTCCTTGCGGGCGGTGCGCACCTCGGCCGCGGACGGACCGGCGGGCGCGGCCACCGCGGCGGCCGCCGGCCCGGGCCCCGCGCCGCCGGCCGGGCGCAGCTGCGCCTCCCCCGCCGCCCGGCGGGCGAGGTACTCCTCCACCCCACCGGGCAGCGCGGCCAGCGACCCGTCGCCGAGCAGCGCGACCACCGAGTCGCAGACCCGGTCGACGAAGTAGCGGTCGTGGCTGACCACCAGCACCGTGCCGGGGAAGGAGTCGAGCAGGTCCTCCAGCGCGGTCAGGGTGTCGATGTCGAGGTCGTTGGTGGGCTCGTCGAGGACCAGCACGTTCGGCTCGCCCATGAGCAGCCGCAGCAGCTGCAGCCGGCGCCGCTCGCCGCCGGAGAGGTCGCCGACCGGCGTCCACTGCCGCGCCGCGGCGAAGCCGAACCGCTCGGCCAGCGACGACGCCGAGATCTCCTGGTTGCCGAACCGGGCGATGCGCGCGATCTCCTGCACCGCCTCCAGCACCCGCAGCCGCCCGGGCAGCTCGGTGACGTGCTGGGACAGGTACGCCGGCGCGACCGTCTGCCCGCGCACCACCCGGCCCGCGTCGGGCTCGAGCTCGCCGACCAGCAACCGCAGCAGCGTCGTCTTGCCCGCGCCGTTGACGCCGACGACGCCGATCCGGTCGCCCGGGCCGACGTGCCAGGTGACGTCGCGGAAGAGCTCCCGGCCCTCGACCGAGTACGACACGTCCTCGACGTCGTAGACGGTCCGCCCCAGCCGGCGGGCCGCGAACCCCTTGAGCGCCGTCGACTCGCGGGGCGGCGGCTCGTCGGCGATCAGCGCCTCGGCCGCCTCGATCCGGAAACGCGGCTTGCTGGTGCGCGCCGGCGGGCCGCGACGCAGCCAGGCCAGCTCCTTGCGCACCAGGTTGAGCCGGCGTTCCTCGGTCGCCGCCGCGATCCGCGCCCGCTCGGCGCGGGCCAGCGTGTAGGCCGAGTAGCCGCCCTCGTAGGCGAAGACCTTGCCCTCGGCGACCTCCCACGTGGTCGAGCAGACCTCGTCGAGGAACCACCGGTCGTGGGTGACGACGACGAGCGCGCCGACCCGGTTCTTCACGAAGTCGGCCAGCCACGCCACCCCCTCGACGTCGAGGTGGTTGGTCGGCTCGTCGAGCACCAGCAGGTCCAGCGGCCGGATCAGCTGCGCGGCCAGCGCGACCCGGCGGCGCTCGCCCCCGGACATCGGGGCGACCGGCGCGTCGAGGCCGAGCCGGTCGAGCTCCAGGCCGGTGAGCACGCTGCGCACCGCCGGGTCGGCGGCCCACTCGTGCTCGGCCGCGAACACGCTGGTCGGCAGGACGACGTCGCGCACCGTCGTCCCCGGCGGCAGGGTCCCCGACTGGTCCAGCACCCCCAGCTGGAGGTCGCCGCGGCGGGTGACCCGGCCGGAGTCGGGGTCCTCCGCGCCGGTCAGGACGCCGAGCAGCGTGGACTTGCCGCTGCCGTTGCGGCCGACGACGCCGATCCGCTCGCCGGCGGCGACGCCGAGCGAGACGTCGTCCAGCAGCACCGTCGTGCCGTGCGCCTTGGAGACCCGCTCCAGCGCGAGGAGGTTCAGCGGTGCGCTCATGAGGGACCCAGTATCGCCGTCCCCTAGTCACGCCCAAGAAGGGCCCAAGTGACCTCGGTGAACCTTCGTCCCGAGCGGCCCACCCGGGCCGGCACCAGCGCGAACGGGAGGCAGGACACCATGAGTGCGGCGGCAGCACGGGAACCCCAAGGTGACGGGCTGCGGGAGCAGCGCCCCCGCATCCGCTCGGCGGGCGGGGCGGCGCGCCGTCCGTCGCGGCCGCCGGCCCCCACCTCCCCCACGGTGTGGGTGGGCCGGATGACCCACCGGCTGGTCGGGGCCCCGCCGGAGCACTCCCTGGTCCTGGTCAACTCCGACCGGTTCGCCCACGGCACGCCGGTCGACCTCACCGGCGCCCGCGGCCGCATGCCGTCCGGCTGGCTTGCCGACGTCCGCTACCGGGCGCAGGACGGGCACGTCCTGCGGATCGACGTCTCCGAGTCGGTGGCCCGTCCCGAACCGCCGCTGTGGTTCGCCGAGATCGGACACGCGACCAGCGGGGTGCCCACGTTCTCCCTCGTCGCCTTCGCCGGCACCGCCTACCCCGCCGGCTCGCTGGTCGGCCCGCACGACGTGGCCCGCCGGGGGCTGCGGATGGCCGACCGGGTCGGCGAGATCCGCTGGTGGTGCCGCTCCGGCGTCGTCGAGGACGTCACCGTCGAGCCGGTGTTCCGCCGGCAGGGCATCGCCCGGGTGCTGGTCACCGCGGCCGAGGCGCTGCGCCTGGTCCGGGGCTGGGCGCCGCTGGTCGCCGACGGCCGGCTCACCGACGCGGGCGCCACCTGGCTCGACGGCGCCCCCCTGTACTGGCGGGAGCGGCTCACCGAGCGCACCGCCCACCTGCCCTCGGGCGACGAGCCCGAGGGACCGACCGGGGTCGCTCGCCTCCTCCGGTGAAGGACCCTCCTGCAGGGCCCCGCCGCCCGCAAGCCCGCGGCGGGGCCCTGCAGGAGGGCCGCTAGGCCAGGCGGGTGACCTCGACGGTCACCTCGTGCCCCTCGCTCCTCGGCCCCGAGAACAGCCCCTTGAACGGCGGGACGTCGCCGTAGTCCCGGCCGCGGCCGAGGGTCACGTGCCGCGGCCCGACCTCGACGGCGTTGGTGGGGTCGAAGCCGGTCCAGCCGCCGTCCCACCACTCCACCCAGGCGTGGCTCTCCCCGGTGACCGGGGCACCGATCGCGGCCTCCGGCTTCGGGTGCAGGTACCCGGAGACGTAGCGGGCCGGGAGCCCGAGCGCCCGCAGCAGCCCGACGGTGACGTGCGAGATGTCCTGGCAGACGCCCTTGCCGGTGGTCCACGCCTGCATGGCGTTGGTCTTCACGTTGGTGGCGCCGGACAGGTAGTCCATGTGGTCGCGCACGAAGCGGCAGACCACCGCGCCGGCCTCGTGCGGCTCGGCCGGACCGACCGCCGCCCGCACCTGCTCCACCACCGCGTCGTCCATCGCGGTCAGCCGGGTGGGACCGAGCAGCTCGCCGAAGCGGTCGCGGACGTCTCGGCCGGCCAGCTCGGCCCAGCCGAGGGAGCGGTGCAGCGCCGGCTCCGGCCCCGCCTCGACGATCGAGGTGCCGGTGACCACCAGCTCCGCGTGCGGCACGTGCAGGTCGAACGCGGTGACCGTCGAGCCCCAGTAGTCGCGGTAGGCGTACGCGCTCGCGGCCGGCTCGATCTCCACCCGGGAGCGCAGCACCGTCTGCCGCCCGCTGTTCTCCGGGGTCAGCCGGGCCTCGTTGTACGACGACCGGACGGGCCCGCTGTAGAGGAACGTCGTCCGGTGCACGACCTGCAGCCGCCACCGCTGCGCGGACAGCCGCGGCCCCTGCACCTGCGTCTGGGCGCCCTGGGTCTGCGTCTGGCTCACCCGACCTCCTCCGGCACCCACACCTGCGGTGCCTGCTCGGTGAAGAAGCGGTGGGTCACCGCCGCGCTCGCCGCCGAGCAGGTGCGCTGCAGCTCCTCCAGCCGCTGCGGCAGCTGGCCGAGCAGCTGGTCGGGGGCCATGAACTCCAGCATCGTCCGCGCCCGCCCGACGATGCGGTGGGCCTCGCCGGCCACGCCGACCCGGGTGGCCGCACTGCCGACGGAGCGCACCGGCGCCCGCTCCAGCTCGGCCAGGCACGCCTCGGCCTGCTCCAGCGCGGCGAACACCGAGCGCGGGAACAGCCGGTCGAGCAGCAGGAACTCCGCTGCCCGGCCCGAGTTCACCTGCCCCCGGTAGGTGCGCAGGTAGGGTTCGTAGGCGCCGGTCGAGCGCAGCACGAGGGTCCAGGACGGCGCCGCGTCCCCCGCCAGCACCCGGGTGGAGAGCATCCGCGCGGTCATGTCCACCCGCTCCAGCGAGCGGCCGAGGATGAGGAACAGCCAGCTCTCGTCGCGGCTCATCGTCGCGTCGGCCAGGCCGAACACCATGGCCGAGCGCTCGCGGACGAACCGGAACAGCGAGTGCGGCCCGTACCGGCGGGCCATCGTGCGCTGCTGCGGCAGGGCGTTGTGGGTGACGTTGAGCGACTCCCAGATCTCGGCCGAGAGCACCTCGCGGGCGCCGCGGGCGTTCTCCCGCGCCGCCGACAGCGCCCCGACGATCGAGGCCGGGCTGCTGCGCTCGAAGGCCAGGGTGTCGAGCACCAGCTCGGTGTCGGCCTCCCCGCCCTGCACCGGGTTGCCCATGAGCGCGAGCAGGTTGGCGCAGGCGCGGCGCTCGTCGATCCACGGGTCCTCGACCAGCCGCTGGGTGTGCACGTCGAGGATGCGGGCCGTGTCGTCGGCCCGCTCCACGTAGCGGCCGATCCAGAACAGCGACTCGGCGATCCGGCTCAGCATCCCGGCCGCACCCCCTCCTGCTGCTGCTGCTGCTGCTGCGACTGGCCGACGGCGAGGTCGTTGACCGGACCCGGGTCCTGGTGCGGCGCGTCGCCGGAGAGGTCGGCGGTGCTGAACTCGATCGTCGTGTGGTCCGGTTGCTCCGGCTCCGACGCCGGCCGCGGCGGGCTGATCACCCACGTGTCCTTGGAGCCGCCGCCCTGGCTGGAGTTCACCACCAGCTCGCCCTCGGGCAGCGCGACCCGGGTCAGCCCGCCCGGCAGCACCCACACCTTCGAGCCGTCGTTCACCGCGAACGGCCGCAGGTCGACGTGCCGCGGCGCGATCCGCCCGCCCACCAGCGTCGGGCAGGTCGACAGCCCGATCGGCTTCTGCGCGATCCAGTCCCGCGGCCTGGCCCGCACCTTGACGGCCAGCTCGGCGAGGGTGCGCTCGTCGGCCCGCGGGCCGATCACGATGCCCTTGCCGCCCGACCCGTCGACCGGCTTGAGCACCAGCTGGTCCAGCGACCCGAGCACCCACTCGACGGTGTCCTCCTCGTCGAGGCGGTGCGTCTCGGCGTTCTGCAGCACCGGCTCCTCGCCCAGGTAGTACCGCACGAGGTCGGGCACCCAGGTGTAGAGCAGCTTGTCGTCGGCGACGCCGTTGCCGACGGCGTTGGCGATGGTCACCCGCCCGGCGCGGGCGGCGTTGAGGACGCCGGCGCAGCCGATCACCGAGTCGGGCCGGAAGTGCACCGGGTCGAGGAACTCGTCGTCGATGCGCCGGTAGATGACGTCGACGCGGCGCTGCCCGTCCGTCGTCCGCATGCTCACCTGGTTGCCGGCGCAGACGAGGTCGCGGCCCTCGACCAGCTCGACGCCCATCTGGCGGGCGAGCAGCGCGTGCTCGAAGTAGGCCGAGTTGTAGACACCCGGCGTGAGGACGACGACCGTCGGGTCGCTCACGTTGGACGGCGCCGACGCCTTGAGCGCGGCGAGCAGGCGGGTCGGGTAGTCGTCGACGGGCTGCACGCGGTGGTCGGCGAACAGCTCGGGCAGCACCTGGCTCATCGCCGAGCGGTTGGTGATGACGTAGCTGACGCCCGACGGCGAGCGCAGGTTGTCCTCGAGCACCCGGAAGTCGCCGGCCTCGTCGCGCACCAGGTCGATGCCGGCGACGTGCACCCGCACCCCGTTGGGCGGCACGAGCCCGTGCGCCTGGCGGTGGAAGTGCGCGCTGGTGGTGACGACGCTGCGCGGCACGACCCGGTCGGCGAACACCTCCCCGGCGCCGTAGACGTCGGCGAGGAAGGCCTCCAGCGCCAGCACCCGCTGGGCGACGCCGCGCTCGATGACCTCCCACTCCTCGTGACCGATCACCCGCGGCACGATGTCGAGCGGGAACGGCTGCTCCTCCCCGGCGTGCGCGAAGGTGACCCCGGCGTCCCGGTAGGTCTGCGACAGCAGGTCGGCCCGGGCGGCCAGCTCCTCGCCGGCCATGGGCTGGAGGGCGGTGAACAGGCCCGCGTAGGCCGACCGGGGCTCGAGGGGACGGCCGAACATCTCGTCCCACTGCTCCCCCAGGGGGTAGCCGTCGAAGAGGTCCGCCATGGATCGCAACCTAGTTCCGCCGTGTGTCCTGCGCGTTTCGGCGACGTGAGCCGGCCTCCGCGACGCCGAGCCAGGGCCGCAGCTGCCCCGCGGAGAGCAGCTGCGCGACCCGGCCGGCCTGCTCCCGCGCCTCCCGCAGCTCGGGCGCGTCGCCGTGCCGCCGGGCCACCTCGTCGTCGACGGCGTCGGCGCGCGCGTCCCACTCCGGCGGGCTGTCGCGCAGGTCCGCCTCGCCCGTCGCGACGACCCGGAAGCCGGCCGCCGTCAGCAGCGACCCCGTCTCCGCGGTCGACGGGAACTCGTTGCCCTCGGGCACCGGGTGCGTGAGCGGGCCGTCGGCGACGAAGACCAGCAGGCCGAGCCGGCCGCCGTCGGCCAGCACCCGGCGCAGCTCGGCGAGCGCGGCGGCCTTGTCCGACAGGGTGCACAGGACGCCGAGGCACCAGGCGGCGTCGAACGCCCCGTCGGCGAAGGGCAGCGCCTGGGCGGCCGCGACGACGGCGGGCAGGCCGAACAGCCGACGGGAGGCGGCGACCGCGTCGGCCATCGGCTCGGCGCAGACCGGGCGCACCCCGCGCTCGGCCGCCAGCCAGCCCGCCGGTCCGCCGAGGCCGGCGCCGTCGTCGAGGACCCGGGAGCCCGCCCGCAGCCCGAGGCCGTCGGCCAGCCAGCGCAGCGCGCCCTCGCTGCCGCTGCCGCGGCAGGCGGCGGGGATCGCGTGCTCGGGACCGAGCGCCCGCACCGCCTGCTCGGTCCAGGCCGCGACCGTGCCGAACTCGGCCTCCATCGCGTCGCTCTCGAGCGTCACCCGCGGATCCTCGTCGCCACCTCGGCCTTCACACGGGCACCCTCGTCCTCCCCGCGGGCCGACGCCAGTCCCGAGAGGTTGACGCCGACCACCCCCGGCACCGCCAGCAGCGCCCGCGCCTCCGTCACGGCCGCGGCGATGCCGGCCTCGCGCGGATCGGGTGCGGCGAGCACCCGCTCGACGACGGCGCCGTCGAGGTGCAGGCCGGGGAAGGCCTGCAGCACCCGGGCCGAGCGCTCGTCGGTGTAGACGGCGACGGCGGCCAGGAAGGGCAGCGTGGCGCCGGCCGCGCGCGCGGCGGCGACGAAGGCGGCGACCCGGTCGGGGGTGCCGACGTGGTTGAGCACGCACAGCGCCGCGCCCGCGCGCTGCTTCTCGACGACCCGCGCCGGGCGCAGGTCCACCGGCGGTGCCTCGGGCGACTCGGGGACGGCGGCCGAGAGCCCCCGCTCGGCGGCCAGCGCGGCGAGGCGGGTGCCGTCGACGTCGAAGACCTGGGTGGCGCCCGGCCGCACCGACGGGCCGCGGGCGTCCCCGGTCACGCACAGCACGCCGTCCACGCCGAGCGCAGCCAGCCCGGTCAGCTCCTGCTCGAGGACCACCCGGTTGCGGTCGCGGCAGGCCAGCGTCGTCCACAGCCGCCCGCCGGCGTCCATCACCTCGGCGGCCACCATCGACGGCGGGAAGTCGGGGCGGTTGGCGTGCTCCCCCACCAGGACGGCGTCGGCGGCCGGGGTGAGCGCGCCCACCACCCTGCGGACCGACCCGCGGTCGTAGGGCCGCACCGTCAGGTCGGCGAGGACGACGGGGCCGTGCCGCGCGCGCTCGAGCAGCCCACCGGGCCGCGGCGGCGGGACCGGCCGCGGCCCGTCCGCCCAGCGCACGAGCGGGGTGCCGGCGAAGACGCACGGGCGCGCGGCGACCTCGCACGCCCCGTCGTCCCGCACCCCGCCGCAGGGCCCGAAGACCATGCGCTTGGGGCACCCGGGCCGGCCCCCGTCGTCGTCCACCCGCCGATCCTGCACCGGATCGAGACCGTCCGCCCCGGTGGGAACACACCGGGGCCGCCACGCGCTAGAGTGCCCAATAGTTGAGCTCTCAACTCAAGGAGGCCCGTCATGCCGGCCATCACCGTCGAGGACACCACCACCCTGCCGCGCGTCCCGCTCCCCGCGCCGCGCACGGTCCGCCGCCGGGTCCGCTCGGTGACCACCGCGCCCTCGGGCTTCGAGGGCGAGGGCTTCCCGGTGCGCCGCGCCTTCGCGGGCGTGGACCTCCGCGACCTCGACCCGTTCATCCACATGGACCAGATGGGCGAGGTCGAGTACGCGCCGGGCGAGCCCAAGGGCACGTCCTGGCACCCGCACCGCGGCTTCGAGACCGTCACCTACATCATCGACGGCACCTTCGAGCACGCCGACAGCCACGGCGGGGGCGGCACGATCAGCAACGGCGACACCCAGTGGATGACCGCCGGCGGCGGCGTGCTGCACATCGAGCGCCCACCGGAGCACCTCGTGGTCAGCGGCGGCCTGTTCCACGGCCTGCAGCTGTGGGTGAACCTGCCGGGGGCGCAGAAGTGGGTGGAGCCGCGCTACCAGGACCTGCGGGCGGACCAGTCGGTGCTGCTCGCCAGCCAGGACGCCGGCGCGTTCCTGCGGGTGATCGCCGGCGACGTCGCCGGGCACACCGGCCCGGGCAGCACCTACACGCCCATGGCGATGGTGCACGCCACGATCGCCCCCGGCGCGACCCTCGACCTGCCCTGGCGGCCGGACTTCAACGCGCTGGTCTACGTGCTCTCCGGCGCCGGCTCGGTCGGCCCCGACATGCAGCCGGTGCGCACCGGGCAGCTCGCCGTCTTCGGGCCGGGGGACACGGTGACCGTCAGCGGGGCGCTGAAGCAGGAGTCGCGCACGCCGTCCCTGGACGTCGTCATCCTGGGCGGGCAGCCGATCCGCGAGCCGATCGCCATGTACGGGCCGTTCGTGATGAACACCCGGCAGGAGGTGCTCGACGCCTTCACCGACTTCCAGGCCGGCCGGCTGGGCTCGATCCCGGCGCAGCGGATCCCCCACGGGGGCGTGCACGGCGAGGCCGGGCAGGAGTAGGAAGCACGCCATGAGCAACCTCGACCGCCGGCCGACGCCCCGGGAGCTGGGCGGGCTGGAGCAGACCTCCGCCGGCCCGGTCCTGGACGTGCTGCCCGGCAAGGAGGTCCTGCTCGGGGAGAGCACGCACGTCCGCCGGCTGCTGCCCACCCTCGGGCGGCGGCTGGTGGGCGCGTGGGCGTTCGTCGACCACTACGGTCCCGACGACGTGACGTCGTCCCCGGGCATGCAGGTGGCGCCGCACCCGCACACCGGCCTGCAGACCGTGTCGTGGCTGCTGCAGGGCGAGGTGCACCACCGCGACTCGCTCGGCAGCGACGTCACCTTCGGCCCCGGCGAGCTGGCGCTGATGACCGCCGGGCACGGCATCGCGCACTCCGAGCAGTCGCCGGCGGCCCACCCGCGCTTCCTGCACGGCGCGCAGCTGTGGGTGGTGCTGCCCGACGGGTCGCGCGAGGTCGCCCCCGCCTTCGAGCACCACCCGGCACTGCCGGGCTTCGCGTCCGACGGCGTGCGCGCCACCGTGCTCATGGGCTCGTTCGGCGGCGCCACCTCGCCGGGCACCGCCTACACCCCGCTGGTCGGCGTCGACCTCGAGCTGGCCGCCGGGGCCGACGTCGAGGTGCCCCTCGAGCCCGGCTTCGAGCACGCCGTCCTCGCCGCCTCGGGCGCCGCGACGGTCGAGGACGCCCCGCTCGGGCACGGCACGATGGCCTACCTCGGCACCGGCCGGCGCACCCTGCGGCTGCGCGCCGAGGAGCCGGCGAAGGTGCTGCTCCTGGGCGGCGAGCCGTTCGAGGAGCGGATCGTCATGTGGTGGAACTTCGTCGGCCGCTCCGGCGAGGAGATCGCCGAGTTCGCCGACGACTGGAACGCCGAGCGCGGCCGGTTCGCGCCCGTGGTCGGCTACGACGGCGACCGGCTCGAGGCCCCGCCGCTGCCGCCCGTCCCCCTCAAGGCCCGCGGCCGCGAGCGCTGATCCCGGAGGCTGAGCGCGCAGGAATACTGCGCGCTCAGCCTCCGGTGGACAGCTGCTCCCAGTGGGCGCGGCGGCGGGCCTGCTCGTCCGGGTCCGGCACCGGCAGCGAGGCCAGCAGCCGCTGGGTGTACGGGTGCTGGGGCGCGCCGAGCACCTGCTCCCCCGTCCCCTCCTCGACCAGCTGCCCCCGGTAGAGGACGGCGATCCGGTCGGCCAGCAGGTCGACCACGGCGAGGTCGTGGCTGATGAACAGCGCCGCGAACCCGAGCTCGCGCTGCAGGTCCTCGAACAGCTCGAGCACCTTGGCCTGCACCGACACGTCCAGCGCCGACGTCGGCTCGTCGGCGATCAGCAGCTCGGGGAAGAGCGCCAGCCCGCGGGCCAGCGACGCCCGCTGCCGCTGGCCGCCCGACAGCTCGTGCGGGTACCGGTCGCCGAAGCTCTTCGGCAGCTGCACCGACTCGAGCATGTCGTCGACCCGCTTGCGCGCGCCGGCGAGGTCCTTGTGCCGGCCGTGCACGATCAGCGGCTCCGCGACGGCCTCGGCGATGGTGAGCAGCGGGTTGAAGCTGGTCGCCGGGTCCTGGAAGACGAACCCGATGCGCTCGCGCACCGGCCGGAACGCGCGCTCCTTGACCCCGTTCATCTCGGTGCCGAGCACCCGCAACGAGCCGTCGGTCACCCTGGTCAGCCCGGCGATGGCCCGGCCGATCGTGGTCTTGCCGCTGCCGCTCTCGCCGACGAGGCCGAGCACCTCGCCCGGGCGGATGGCGAAGCTGACGCCGTCCACCGCGGTGAAGTCCGGCTGCCGGAACCGGCCGGGGTAGACGATGCGCAGGTCGCGCGCCTCGACGACCGGGGCGGTCTGCGACCAGTCCGGCGCCCGCCGGGCGGCCCGCTCGACCGCCCGCGCCGTCCCCTGGCCGATCCGCGGCACCGAGCCGAGCAGCTGCCGGGTGTAGGCGTCCCGCGGCGCGCGGAACAGCGTCCGGACGTCGGCCTCCTCGACGATCCGCCCCTGGTACATGACGGCGACCCGGTCGGCGAGGTCGGCCACCACGCCCATGTTGTGCGTGATCAGGACGATCGCCGCGCCGAACTCGTCGCGGCAGCGCCGAAGCAGGTCGAGGATCTCGGCCTGCACCGTGACGTCGAGGGCCGTGGTCGGCTCGTCGGCGATGATCACGCCGGGGTCGAGCGCGAGCGCCTGCGCGATGACGATGCGCTGCTTCTGCCCGCCGGAGAACTGGTGCGGGTAGTAGTCGATGCGCTCCTCGGGGTCGGGGATGCCGACCCGCCGCAGCACGTCGATCGCCTTCTCCCGCGCCTCCGCGCGGCTCATCCGGCCGTGGGCGCGCAGCCCCTCGACGATCTGCCAGCCCACCTTGTAGACGGGGTTCAGGACGCTGCCGGGCTCCTGGAACACCATCGCGGCGTCCCGCCCGCGCACCTCGCGCATCTGCTTGGAGGAGAGCTGCACGACGTCGTGCTCCCCCGTCCCGTCCTTGCGGGACAGGACGACGGCGCCGCGGGTGGTCGCGGTCTCGGGCAGCAGGCCGAGGATGCTGCGCGCGGTCACCGTCTTCCCGCTGCCGCTCTCGCCGACGATGGCCAGCACCTCGCCGGCCTCGACGGAGAGGCTGACGTCGCGCACCGCCGGGACGGTGCCCGCGTCGGTGGCGAAGGAGACCGCCAGGTTGTCGATGTCGACGACGCTCATCGTGCGCTCCCCGCCCCTGGTTCCAGCCCGCCGATCCCGCCCGGCGCGGCGAGCGTGCCGCCCGGCACGACCGCCACCTCGGCGAGGCCGACGGGGACGTCGTCGGCCGCCCGGCGGCGGGCGCGCAGCCGCGGGTCGGCCAGGTCGTTGAGGCTCTCGCCGACCAGCGTCAGCGCGAGCACGGTGAGCACGATCGCCGCACCCGGGAACACCGACGTCCACCAGATGCCGCTGCTCACGTCGGAGATCGAGCGGTTGAGGTCGTAGCCCCACTCGGCGGCCGCGGTCGGCTGGATGCCGAAGCCGAGGAAGCCCAGGCCGGCCAGGGTGAGGATCGCCTCGGAGGCGTTGAGCGTGAGGATCAGCGGCAGGGTGCGGGTGGCGTTGCGCAGCACGTGCCGGGTCATGATCCGCCAGTTGCTCGCGCCGATCACGCGGGCCGACTCGACGAAGGCCTCCGCCTTGATCCGCACCGTCTCGGCGCGGACCACCCGGAAGTACTGCGGGATGAAGACGACGGTGATCGAGATGGCCGCGGCCATGATCCCGCCCCACATGCTGGACTGCCCGCCGCTGATCGCGATCGCGATCACGATGGCCAGCAGCAGCGTCGGGAAGGCGTAGATGGCGTCGCAGATCACCACGAGCACGCGGTCGACCCAGCCGCCGAAGTAGCCGGACACCAGCCCGAGCAGCACGCCGGCCACGAGCGAGAGCAGGACGGCGACCACGATGACCAGCAGCGCCGTCCGCGCCCCCCAGATCACGCGGGACAGGACGTCGTAACCCCCCACGGTGGTGCCCAGCCAGTGCGCGCTCGACGGCGGCTGCTGCGCACCGAACGCGCCCTCGGCGTCGCGCAGCTGGCCGTACTCGTACGGCGCGAGCAGCGGCGCGAAGAGCGCCGCGATGAGGAAGACCGCGATGAGCACGAGGCCGGCGACGAGCATCCCGCGTTGCAGGCCCACGCTCTGCCGCAGCTGGTGGACGACCGGCAGCTTCTTCCAGGAGCGCCGCCGCCGCGGGGCCGCGGGGGTGTCGGCGGGGGTCGCCGCGGTGGCCATCAGTACCTCACCCGGGGGTCGATGAGCGCGGCGACGATGTCGACGACGAAGTTCGTCACCGCGACGATCACCGCCAGCAGCGCGACGATGCCCTGCACCGCCACGAAGTCGCGGGCCTGCAGGTACTCCGAGAGCTGGAAGCCCAGCCCCTTCCACTCGAACGTCGTCTCGGTGAGCACCGCGCCGACCAGCAGGATGGCGACCTGCAGGCCGATCACCGTGATGATCGGGATGAGCGCCGGCCGGTAGGCGTGCTTGCGCAGCAGCCGGTACTCCCCCACCCCGCGCGAGCGGGCCGCCTCGACGTAGCCGGAGCCCAGCGTGCCGATCACGTTGGTGCGCACCAGCCGCAGGAAGATGCCGGCGGTGAGCAGCCCGAGCGCCAGCGCGGGCAGGATCGCGTGCTCCAGGACGTCGCCGATGATCTCCGGGTCGCCCAGCTTGATGGCGTCGACCAGGTAGATCCCGGTCGCGCCGTCCATCCGGGTCAGCTGGAGCTCCGAGCGGGTCGAGGCGCGGCCGGCCACCGGCAGCCAGTCCAGGCCCACCGAGAAGATCAGCTTGAACAGCAGGCCGAGGAAGAACACCGGCGTGGCGTAGAAGAGGATCGCGAACACCCGCAGCACGGCGTCCGGGGCGCGGTCGCGGAAGTAGGCGGCCACCAGGCCCAGCGGGATGCCGACCAGGAAGGCCACGACCAGGGCGTAGACGGTGAGCTCGAGGGTCGCGGTGCCGAACGTGGTGAGCACGTCGAGCACCGGCCGGCGGTCGCTGGCGGTCGTCCCGAAGTCGCCGGTGAAGACGCCGCCGAGGTAGTCCAGGTACTGCTCGAACAGCGGGCGGTCGTACCCGGCCTCGCGGACCCGCTCGGCGAGCTGGTCGGCCGGCAGCCGGCCGCCGAGCGCGGCGGTGATCGGGTCGCCCGTCGTCCGCATCAGGAAGAAGACGGTCGTCACGAGGATGAAGATCGTCGGGATGATCAGCAGGAAGCGCACCAGGACGTAGCGGCCCAGGCCGCCGCCCTGGCGTCGTCGGCGGGCGACCGGTGCGCCGGCGCCGTCGTCCTGGGCCGGGCTGTCGGTCAGCTCGCTCGTGGTGGTCGTCATGTCCGTCCAGCCGTCCGGTGCCGCGGTGGTTCGCGGCCTCGAAGCGCAACCGGGGTGCCGGTTGCGGTGAAAAGGATGCGCCCGTGCCGGGCGCCGCACGCGCGCGGGCCCCGGGTGGCTCGCTCGAGGCGAGCCACCCGGGGCCCGGCTACGGGTCCGCCCGCCTCAGCTGGTGCGGGACAGGGCTCCGTACCGGAACTTGAACGAGGCGTCGAGGGTGTCCTCGGCCCCCTCGATGTCCACCCCGGTGACGGCGACCTGGGCACCCTGCAGGTACGGCACGGTCGACAGGTCCTGCGCCTCGAGCTCCTGGATCTGCTCGATGAGCGCCTGCCGCGCCGCCGGGTCGGCGGTGGTGGCCTGCTGCAGGATCAGGTCGTTGACCTGCTGGTTGGAGTAGTGGTTGCTCAGGAAGTTCTCCGTGAGGAAGAACGGCGTGAGGTAGTTGTCGGCGTCGGAGTAGTCCGGGAACCAGCCGAGCTGGTAGGCCGGGTACACGTCGGCGACGCGGTCCTCGGAGTACTGGACCCACTCCGTCGTCTGCAGGTTGACGGTGAACAGGCCCGTCGCCTCCAGCTGGTCCTTGATCAGGGCGTACTCGTCACCCGAGGACGGCCCGTAGTGGTCGTCGGAGTACTGGAGGTTCAGCTCGACCGGGGTCTGGACGCCGGCCGCCTGCAGCCGCTGGGCCGCCTTGTCCGGGTCCGGCCCGCCCTGCCCGTCGCCGTAGAGGTCCCGCAGCGGGGTGGTGGCGCCGGTGAGGCCCTCGGGCACGAACGAGTACAGCGGGGTGTAGGTGCCCTTGTAGACCTGGTCGGCGAGCTCCTCGCGGTCGATCAGGTCGGCCACCGCCTGCCGGACGGCGAGCGCCTTGGCCGGGTCGGCCTCGGGCGTCGTCGCGCCGTAGGGCTGCGTGTTGAAGTTGAAGACGATGTAGCGGATCTCTCCGCCCGGCCCGTCGACGACCCGGACGTCGTCGTTGCCGCGCAGGTCCTCGATGTCGGTCGCCGACAGGCTGCGGAAGGCGACGTCGATGTTGCCCTCCTGCACGTCGAGCTTCAGGTTCGAGGCGTCGGCGTAGTACTTGACGTCGATGTTCGACGTCGCCGGCGCACCGAGCAGGCCCTGGTAGTCGGGGTTGGCCTCGTAGGAGACCAGGTTGTTGAGGTCGTAGTCGGTGATCGTGTACGGGCCGGCGAACGCCTGGCCCTCGACGATCTCGTCGTCCGGCGTGAGCGAGTCGGGCGAGAAGACGTCCTCGTCGACGATCGGGCCCACCGGGCTGGAGAGGATCTGCGGGAAGACCTGGTCGTCGGGGTTGGTCAGGTTGAACACGACCGTGGTGTCGTCGGGCGCGTCGACGCTGGCCAGGTTGTACAGCAGCGAGGCCGGGCCGTTCGGGTCGTTGATCGCCACCATGCGGTCGAAGGTGAACTTCACGTCCGACGAGGTCAGCTCGTTGCCGTTGGCGAAGGTCAGGCCCGGCTTCAGCGTGACCGTGTACTGGGTCGGCGAGGTGAACTCGGCCGACTCGGCGATGTCCGGCTCGACGTCCGGGCTGCCGTAGGGGGTGTTCATCAGGAACGGGTAGACCTGGTTCATCACGGCGAACGAGCCGTTGTCGTACGAGCCCGCCGGGTCGATCGTGGTGATCTTGTCGCTGGTCCCGATGATCAGGGTGTCGCCGCCGCCGCCCGAGCCGCCGCCGCCGTCGTCGTCACCGCCCCCGCCGCAGGCGGCCAGCACCAGGGCCGTCACCGCGATGCCGGACGTGACGGCGAGCCGCCGCCGGCCGTCCCTCGAAACGGAACTCATCCGCGTACCTCGTCTTCATGGGAGCGGCCGCCGGGCGCGGGGCGCGCCCCACGGCGGCCGCCCGTGGTCCGATAAGAGGCCCCATGCCTAGCACAGAGGTTTTCCCGCTCAGGAGGGCGGCGGACAGGGTGTTATGCGGTCGTGACCGGGGACCGCCGGAGAGCTTGTCGTCGTCCGGCCGGGGTGCACGGACGGCCCGGGCTGCGGCAGGCTGAGGGCATGGCGGTCCACCCCGATCCCCGCATGCTCGACGTCCTCGCCGCGAACCGGTGGGGCGTGCTGGCCACCGTCAAGGGCGACGGCCGGCCCCAGGTGTCGACGATCGGCTACGCGTACGACCGCGACGCCGGGCTGATCCGCATCTCGGTCACCGACGACCGGGTGAAGACCCGCAACCTGCGGCGCGATCCGCGGGCCACCCTCCACGTGCGCGGCGACGACGTCTGGACCTGGGTCGCGGTCGAGGGCACCGCCGAGCTCACGCCGGTGGCCGCCGACCCGCACGACGCGACGGTGGAGGAGCTGATCACCTACTACCGCGGCACCGCCGGCGAGCACCCGGACTGGGACGAGTACCGGGCGGCGATGGTCACCGACCGCCGGCTGGTCGTGCGGCTGCGCCCCGAGCACGCCTACGGGCAGCTGCCGCGCGGCTGACCCGCCGGCGCGGCAGCTCCCCGGTCCGGCTCAGGCCGGGTCGACGTCCTGGATCACCTCGAACGGCGCGCCCCACGGGTCCTCGAGGACGGCGAACCGCCCGAACGGGGTGTCCTCGGGGCCGGTGAGCACCTTGCCGCCCTGCGCCTCCACGGCGGCGACCGCCTCGTCGGCCGACGCCACCCCGAAGCAGACCAGCCAGCCGGTGGGGATGCCGGGCACGGAACCGCCCATGCCGCCCTGCGGGTACTCGGGGGTGCGCTCGTCGGTGCGGAAGGTGGCGTAGCCCTCGAGGCCCTCCACGTCGTCGAAGGCGTAGCCGAAGACCGCGCCGTAGAAGGCCCGGGCGGCGGCGGGGTCGTCGGAGGTCGCCTCGTCCCACGCCACCGTGCCCGGCTCGCTGTGCCGCTGGAAGCCGGTGTGCTCCCGGGCCTCCCAGAGGCCGAACCCGTTGCCCTGCGGGTCGAGCGCGATGGTCATGACGCCGAACGGCGGCACCTCCATCGGCGCGACGACGACGGTGCCGCCGGCCGCCGTGATGCGCTCGACCGCGGCCGCGGAGTCGTCGGTGGCGAAGTAGGTCGTCCAGGCGGGCGGGCCGGAGTCCTGCACGAGCGGTGCCAGGCCGGCGACCGGCCGGCCGTCGCGCGTGGCGTTGAGGTAGCCGCCGTACTCCTCGCCGCCGCCGGTGAACTCCCAGCCGAACAGGCCGCCGTAGAAGGCGCGGGCGGCGTCGACGTCAGCGGCTCCGTAGTCGACCCAGCACGGGGTGCCGTTCGGCCAGGGGGTGTCGCGGGTGGGCATCGCTGTCCTCCTCGAGTCGGGGGCCGCAGCCTCCTCCCGGGCACCGACAGTTCTCAGAAGTCCCCGCCGCCGCCGAAGTCGCCGCCGAAGTCCCCGCCGCCGCCGAAGTCCCCGCCCCCGCCGAAGTCGCCCCCGCCGGCCGAGAAGTCGCCGCCGAAGTCGCCGTCGTTGTCCCCGAACAGCAGGCCGCCGAGCACGAGGCCGCCGAGCCCCCACCCCAGGGCGTTGCCCATGCCACCGCCGCGCCCGTAGCCGTAGCCCGGGCGTCCGTAGCCGTAGCCCTGCCCGTAGCCGCCGCCCTGCCCGTAGCCGCCGCCCCAGCCGTAGCCGGTGCGCTGCGACCACCGCAGCACGTCGTCCTGGGCGAGCTGGAGGGCGTAGCGGGCCAGCTGGTCGGCGCTCTGCGCCTCGCGCAGCGCGCGGACCGGGTCGTCGTAGGCCATCCGGGCCGACGCCTCGAGGTGGCGCTCGGCCTCGGCCAGGCGGGTGCGCGCCTCGCTGCCCACGGCACCGCGCCGGGTGCTGATGAAGTCGTCGGCCGCCGTGACCCCCGAGCGCGCGGTGAGCAGTGCCTGCTCGAGCGCCTCGGCGGCACGCCGGCGGTTGGTCTCCGCGTCGCGGGCGCTCTGCAGCGCCTGCTCGAGGGCGGCGTCGGCCTCCTCGATCCGGCGCAGCGCGGCCAGCGGGTCGGGCAGGCCGCCGTCGGACGGGTGCAGCGCGCTCTCGGCGGACGCCAGCTCGGCCTGGGCGCGGGCGACGGGCGGCTGCAGGCCGTCGCGGTCGCCGCGCGCCATCAGCGCCCGGGCCTCGGCCAGGTCGGCCTCGGTCTCGGCGCGGGCGGCGGCCAGCCGCTGCTCGGCGGTGGCGAGGTCCTCGGCCAGCCGGTCGATCGCGTCGAGCAGCGTGGTGCTCTGCGTGACCGCGTCCTCGGCCGGACGCAGCCGGCCGACGGCCTGCCCCGTCTGCCCGCCCTGCTGGGCCTCGCGGGCCTGGCCGAGCAGCTGCTCCGCCGCGGCCAGCCGGGCCCCGGCCTCCTGCACGTTCACCGCGACCGGGGCCAGGGCGCTCGCGGCGTAGCGGCCCTGCAGCTCGGTGAGCCTGCGCTCCTGGGCGGGCAGCCGCTGCTGCAGGGCGTCGATCCGGCGGCCCAGCTCCTCGATGGCCTGCGGGGCCTGGGCCTCCTGCGCGCGCAGGGCGTCGAGGGCGGCGGACTGCTCCGCCAGCCGCTTGCCCGCCGCGTCGGTGAGGGCCAGCAGCTCGGTGAGCATCCGCCGCTGCGTCGGCTCGTCCTCGGGGATCTCGTCGTCCAGCTCCTGGCGGATGGTGAAGGCCCGGGCCAGCTCGTCGCGCGAGCGCTCCAGGGCCTCGTCGGCACCGGGCACGGCGTCGGCCCCGAAGTGGGTGCGGGCGAAGTCGACGTTGACCTGGGCGGTGCGGACCCGCTCGTCGAGCTCGAGCAGGGCCTCGCTCGCGCGGCCGTTGAGCGTCGCGGTCGGCGTGCCGGCGTGCGGGTCGGGCGCCGGCAGCTGCCCCCGCCCGGCGGCCGGCAGCTCGGCGCGGCCCCGGTTCCGGCGCGAGCGCACGAACAGGTAGCCGCCGACGGCGACCAGCGCGAGCAGCAGCACGACCAGCAGGACGGCGCCGCCGCCCCCGCCGCCGCCGGCGGAGGAGTCGGAGGACGACGCCGTCGAGCCGCCGAGCGCGTCGGCCGTGGCGCTCACCGCACCGGCCCAGTCCCCGTCGCCCAGCTGCGACTCGATGTCGGCGGCGCCCTGGTTGAGCTCGGCCTGGTCCTCCGCCGTGCCCGCGTCGAACCCGTACTGCCCGTCCTCCACCGCGACGGCCAGCAGCACCTGGTTGCCGGAGAGGCCGGTCGCGTTCGCGGCCTCGGTGGCCCACTGCTGGCCGTCGGCGCCGTCGAAGGTGTCGACGAAGGCGACGTACAGCTGGGTGCCGGTGTCGGTCTGCAGGTCCTGCAGGACCTGCTCGACGTCGGCCTCCTCGCCGGCGGAGAGGACGTCGGCGGTGTCGGTGACCTGGTCGGACAGGGCCGACGGCGGCTCGGCGAGCGCCGGGGCCGCCCCGGCGAGCAGGGCGGCGGCGGAGACGCCGAGGACGATCGTCAGACGACGCACGGTGCGCGAACCTCCAGTTGCGTGGGCCGCCGCAGAGGACGTCCCGGACCTTCTGCACGTGCGGACGCCCTGCCGGGTTCCCGCGCGCCGCCGCTTCAGAACCGGCCGCCGCCCCCGCGCCGACCGCCCCCGCCGGACCGCCGGCCGCCACCGGACGAGCGGCGGACGCCGGAGGAGCGCGACGACGAGCGACGGGAGGAGCGGTAACCGCCGCCGGAGCCGCCGAACCCTCCGCCGCCCCAGCCGAGGCCTCCGCCTCCCCACCCGCCACCGCCGTAGCCCCCTCCCCAGCCGCCGCCCACGGCGACGGGCGGGGAGAGGTCGCGGTGCACGGCGTTCTGCGCCGCCTGCGCCTGGGCGGTCGCCCGCTCGGCGGCGGCCAGGGCCACCACGGCGTCGAGCGCGGCGGCCGCCTCGGCCTGGGCGAGGTGGCGGCGCGCCTCGGCCAGCGCGGTGCGCGCGGCGGCGCCCACCCGGGCGCCGCGCGTCGCGACGAGGTCCTCGGCCCCGGCGACCCGGACCCGAGCCCCGGCGAGCACGCGGTCGAGCCGGGCGCGGGCGGCGTCCTGCCGCGCCTGCTCGTCCCGCGCCCGGGCCAGCGCCTCGTCGAGCGCGGTGTCGGCCGCGGTGAGCTTCTCCAGCGCGGTCAGCGGGTCGGGCGGGCTCCCGCCGGCCAGCGCGTCGACCTCGGCCAGCGCCTGCTCCGCGCGGGCCAGCTGCTCGGCGAGGCCGGTGCTCTCGGTACCGGAGGCGGCCAGCGTGCGGGCCTCGCCCAGCGCGCGCTCGGCCTCCGCGCGCGCGGCGGGCAGCCGGGCCGCGGCGTCCTCGAGCTCCTGCCCGCGACGGCCGATCGCGTCGAGCAGCGTCGCCGCCTGGCTGACCGCCTCCTCCGCGGCCCGGACGGCCGGCGCGGCCATCCCCGGCCGGCCCGCGGCGATCTCGGCGCGGCCGCCGTCGACCGCCTGCTGCGCGGCGATGAGGCGGGCGCGGGCCTCGGCGTCGTTGTCGTCCTCGGGCGCCAGCGCCGTGCGGGACCAGCGCTCGCGGAGGCGGGCCAGCGCGGCCTCCTCCTGCGGCAGGCGCTCGGTCAGGGCGGTGACCCGCGCGGCCAGCCCGTCGAGCAGCAGCGGGGCGTTGCGCTCCAGGTCGCGCAGCTGCGCAAAGGCCGCGGCCTGCGCGTCGAGCTTCGTGTCGGCCGAGTCGGCGAGCCGGATCAGCTCGGCGAGCATCTTCCGGGTCGTCTCGTCGTCCTCCGGGTGCTCGTCGTCGAGCCGCTGCCGGACCGCGAAGGCCTGGTCCATCTCGGCGCGGGCGGCGGCGAAGGTCGCGGCCGCCTCGGCGACGGCCGCCTCGCCGTACTGCTGGCGGGCGAAGTCCAGGTCGACCTGCGACGTGCGCAGCGCCTCGTCCACCTGCAGCAGCGCCTCCGCGGCCCGGCCCTGCACCGACTCGGTGGGCTCGCCGGGGAACGGGTCCTCGCGGCGCCGGCGCTCGTCCTCGGCCCGGCGCCGCTTGCGCACCCGGTTTCCCCAGACCAGGCCGGCGACGACCAGGACGACGGCGGCGACGACCAGCACGGCCGGCCAGATCGACGACGGCTGCAGACCGTCGGCCAGGGCCACCACCGCGCCGGCCCAGTCCTCCTCGGCGAGCCGCGGCTCGACGTCGGAGGTGACGAGGTCCTGCAGGTCCTCGTCGGACAGCCGGAAGCCCTCGTCGACCGACCAGCCGTACGCGCGGTCGCCGACGGCGACGGCGAACAGCACGTCGCCGTCGCCGAGCTGGGAGGCCTCGGCGGTGTCGGCCGCCCAGTCGAACCCGTCGGCGCCGTCGAAGGAGTCGACGAACACCACCCACAGCTGCGTGCCGTCGGCGTCGCGGAGCTCCTCCAGCGCCTCCTCGACCCGGTCCCGGTCGCCGGAGGAGAGCACCCCGGACTCGTCGGTGACCTGGTCGTCGAGCCGGAACGGGGCCTCGGCCAGCGCCGGGGCGGCGGCGAGCAGCAGCCCGGCCAGCAGGCCGAGGACGACGAGCAACCGGCGCACGAGGGCTCCCTCCGGGCGGACGCGTTCCGCCGGACCCTAACCGCGGCCCGCGTCGATCGGGTCGGTCGCGGGTAGGGCGGCGGTCCGACCCCCGAGCCGCTGGAGGCACCGTGGACGCACCCGACCGGATCCCCGCCGCCGAGCTCCCGCCGGGCGCGGTCCGCCGCGCCGGCGACTGGGCGGTGGGCAACGCCGGCGGGGGGTACTTCGCGGTCTCCCGGCGCTGCCGGCACCAGCTGGCCGACCTGTCCGAGGGCAGCGTCGACGCCGACGGCTGCCTGGTCTGCCCGTGGCACCAGAGCCGCTACGACGTCCGCACCGGGGAGATGGTCGAGGGGCCGCGCGGCTTCCTCGGCTACCACGGCCCGACGCCCGGCTACACGCAGTTCGTGCGGGCGTACGCCAAGCGGCTGAGGCTCCGGGTGCGCACGGCCCTCCGCCGCGGCGACGACGTCGTGGTCGAGTGAGCGGAGTCCCAGGGCGCGGGAAGTGCGGCCCTGGGACTCCGCTTCAGGCGTCGATGCGGCGGCGGCCCTCGAAGGCGCGGCCCAGGGTGACCTCGTCGGCGTACTCGAGGTCACCGCCGACCGGCAGTCCGCTGGCCAGCCGGGACACCGCGAGCCCCATGGGGCCGACCAGCCGCGCCAGGTAGGCCGCGGTGGCCTCGCCCTCGAGGTTGGGGTCGGTGGCGATGATCAGCTCGGTGACCGAGCCGTCCATGAGCCGCGTCATCAGCTCCCGAACCCGCAGGTCGTCGGGGCCGACGCCCTCGATCGGGCTGATCGCGCCGCCGAGCACGTGGTACTTGCCGCGGAACTCCCGCGTGCGCTCGATCGCGACGACGTCCTTGGGTTCCTCGACGACGCAGATGACGTCGTCGGAGCGGCGCGGGTCGCGGCAGATCCGGCACTGCTCGCCCTCGGCGACGTTGTAGCAGGTCGAGCAGAAGCGCACCTCGGCCTGCACCCGCTGCAGCGCCGCGACCAGCCGACCGACGTCGGCGCTCTCGGCGGCGAGCAGGTGGAAGGCGATGCGCTGGGCGCTCTTGGGACCGACGCCCGGCAGCCGGCCGAGCTCGTCGATGAGGTCCTGGACGGCACCCTCGTACACGGTGGTTCTTTCCTCCGGGGCGGATCTACAGGCCGGGCAGGCCCAGGCCGCCACCGAGGCCGCCGGCCAGCGGGCCCATGGTGGTGGCGGCCAGCTCGTCGACGGCGCGCCGCGCGTCGCGGACGGCGGCGACGATGAGGTCCTGCAGCGTCTCCACGTCGTCGGGGTCGACCGCGGCCGGCGCGATGGTGAGCGCGGTGAGCTCGCCGCTGCCGGTCATCGTGGCGGTGACGAGGTTGCCACCGGCCGAGCCGGTGACCTCGGTGCGCGCGAGCTCCTCCTGCGCGGCGACCAGCTGCTGCTGCATCTGCTGGGCCTGCTGGAGCAACTGCGCCATGTCGGGCTGGCCTCCGGGGAACATGCCCCGAGCGTAGGCCGCGGCAGCGACATCGGGCGTGACACGCTGGCCGTGTGCGACGGGCGAGGGTGCTGGTGCCCCTCGCCCTGCTCGCGGCCTGCTCCGCGCCCGCCGCCCCCGCCGCCCCCGCCGCCCCGACGGTCGCCCCGCCGTCGTCGAGCACGGCGGCTCCCAGCGCTCCCCCGCCGTCGCCCACCCCGCCCCCGGCACCGCCGCCGGTCGTCGTCCTCGACCCCGGGCACAACGGCGGCAACGCAGCGCACCCCGAGGTGGTGACCGCGCCGGTGCCCGACGGCGCCGGCGGCACCAAGCCGTGCAACACCACGGGGACGGCGACCGACGCCGGCTACCCCGAGCACGCCTTCACGTGGGACGTCGCCGTCCGCACCCGCGACCTGCTGACCGCCGCGGGCGTGCAGGTGGTGCTCTCGCGTCCGGACGACGACGGCGTGGGTCCGTGCGTGGACGCGCGCGGGGCGCTCGGCGGGCAGGTCGGCGCGGCGGCGTTCGTCGGCATCCACGGGGACGGCGCCGCGCCGGGCGGGCGCGGCTTCCACGTGATCACGTCCTCGCTCGATCCCGCCGGGCCGGACGTCGCGGCGCGCACCGACGCCCTCGCCACCGCGCTGCGCGACGCGCTGGTGGCGGTCGAGCCGGTCAGCGACTACCTCGGCGCGGACGGGCTCGACGAACGGCCCGACCTCGCCGGGCTGAACCTCAGCGCGGTGCCGGCGGTCTACGTCGAGTGCGGCAACATGCGCAACGCCGCCGACGCGGCGTGGATGAGCACCGCCGAGGGCCGGCAGGCGCTGGCCGGGCGGCTCGCCGCCGGCGTCCTGGCCTTCCTCGGACGCTGACGCCGGTCCCTTCCTCAGCCCTCCACGGGGCGGGCGCCGAGCTGGGAGCGCAGCAGGGCGAGCGCCGCCTGCTCCGGGTCCACGGCGGGGGTGTCGTCGACCGGCTCGCCGGCCGCCTCGGCGGCGTGCTGGGCGGCCAGCTCGCGCTCCTCGGCGGCGCGGGCGGCCTCGCGGGCCACCTCGGGCGAGACCTTGGTGCCGGGCGGTCCGCCGGCCCCCTCGACGACCGCCTCGACCTTCCAGCGCACGCCGAGCAGCTCGTTGAGCGCCTCGCGCAGGACGTCCTTGTTCAGGTCGTCGCCGATCCGCCGGGCCAGCGCCGGCGACGACGTCGACAGCACGAGGGTGCCGGCGCGCAGCTCGTGCACCTGCGCGTTCTTGAGCAGGGCCTCGGTGGTGCGCTTGTGCCGCTTGACCACCGCCAGCAGCTCGGGCCAGATCCGGCGGACGTCGCTGGTGGTGAGGTCGCCGCCGGAGGCCTGCTCCGGCGGGTTCGCCGACGCCACCGGGGTCGGCTCGGGGGGGGGGGGGGGCGGGGGGGCCGGGGCCCGGGGCCGGGGGGGGCGGGGGGGGGGGGGGGCGGGGGGGGGGGGGGGGGGGGGGGGGGGGCGCGCGGGGCGGGCGGCGTGCGGCCAGTCCTCGTCGTCCGTGGGCTCGGGCGGCAGCGGGATGTCCGGTTCAGCGGTGGCCACCCGCGGCTTCGCGGGCGCCGGGGCGGCGGTGCCGGGCCGGAGGGTCTCGGGCCAGTCGTCGTCGGCGACGGGCCCGGCCGGTGCCGGGGCCGCCGCCCGGGCCGTCGGCGGGGTCGGTGCCGGCGGCGGCTCGGGTGCGGGAGCCGGTGCCGGGGCGGCGGCCTGCTGCGACCGGCGCACGAACTCCCGGCGCGGCCCGGCCGGGGACGGCGCGGGGGCGGCCGGCGGCGCCTCGACCGGGGCCGCCGCCCGCGCGACCGGCGCGTCGTCGGGCTCCACGGGCCGGCCGGCGTGCTCGCCGGCGATCGACATCCGCCGCTCGAGGCGCTCCAGCCGCTGCAGGGTGGCGGCGGCGGAGCCGTCGGTGGCGGGCAGGAGCATGCGCGCGCAGACCAGCTCGAGCAGCAGCCGCGGCGCGGTCGTCCCGCGCATCTCGGTGAGCCCCTCGTGCACGGTGTCGGCCATCCGCGACAGGGTCGCCGAGCCCAGCGCCTGGGCCTGGGAGCTCATCAGGTCGAGCCGGTCGGGCGGGCAGTCGAGCAGGCCGTTGCCACCGGCCTCGGGGACGGCGTCGAGCACGATCAGGTCCCGCAGCCGGTCGAGCAGGTCGGTGGCGAAGCGGCGCGGGTCGTGGCCGGCCTCGACCACCCGGTCGACGGCGCGGAAGACCGCCGGCGCGTCGTGCGCGGCCAGGGCGTCGATCGTCTCGTCGAGCAGGGCGTCGTCGGTGACCCCCAGGAGGCCGACCGCCTCCTTGTAGGTGACGCCCTCGGACCCCGCGCCGGCGAGCAGCTGGTCGAGGATGGACAGCGAGTCGCGCACCGAGCCGCCGCCGGCCCGGACGACGAGCGGGAAGACGGTGGGCTCGACCTGCACGCCCTCGGCGGCGCAGGTCTTCTCCAGCAGGCCGCGCAGCGTGGTGGGCGGCACCAGCCGGAACGGGTAGTGGTGCGTGCGCGAGCGGATCGTGGGCAGCACCTTGTCCGGCTCGGTGGTGGCGAAGACGAAGACGAGGAACTCCGGCGGCTCCTCGACCACCTTGAGCAGGGCGTTGAAGCCCTGCGTGGTGACCATGTGCGCCTCGTCGACGATGTACACCTTGTAGCGGCTGTTGACCGGCGCGAAGAAGGCGCGCTCCCGCAGGTCGCGGGCGTCGTCGACACCGCCGTGGCTGGCCGCGTCGATCTCGATGACGTCGATCGAGCCGGGGCCGTCGGGCGCCAGGGAGACGCAGGAGGTGCACACGCCGCACGGCGTCGACGTCGGCCCCTTCTCGCAGTTGAGCGAGCGGGCGAGGATCCGCGCCGACGACGTCTTGCCGCAGCCGCGCGGGCCGCTGAAGAGGTAGGCGTGGTTGATCCGGCCGGCGTCGACCGCGTTCACCAGCGGGGCGGTGACGTGCTCCTGCCCGACCACCTCGGCGAAGGTCGCCGGGCGGTACTTCCGGTAGAGCGCCAGAGCCACGCAGGCAGGTTACGTGGCGGAGGTGACGACGCCGGGGACCCGACGGCGCCGTGTGGGCGACGGCACCGGCCCGGGAAAAGTAGGGACCCCCCGCGCACCCGCCAGAGCCCGCTTATCCTTGCTGCCTTCCGGCCCTGGGGAGGTTCACGGGGTGACGCCACACGAGGGGTCTGGCCCCACTGTACGGGACGGCGCCCCGAGACCGGACGCGCCGCCCCCGACACGGGAGCCGGGAGACGCATCGGGCCCCCGGTGCGGCGACCGGGGGCCCGAGGAGGCGCGGAGGATGGGGGATTCGAACCCCCGAGGGCTGTTAACCCAACCCGCTTTCCAAGCGAGCGCCATAGGCCACTAGGCGAATCCTCCGTCGAGCAGAGTACCGGGCGGCGCGCACCGCGGACCCGGGGGTGGTTGAGTGTCGGCCGACAGGGAAAGGTTCGACCGGTACCCACGAGGAGGCAGACGATGAGCGAACCGCAGCAGGTGAGACCCGAGGTCGTGGAAGCCATCCTCGCCGTCCTCCAGGGGGCCGACCCGGGCAGCCTGCCGGCGGACGCCACCAAGGAGGAGAAGGCCGCGGCCAAGGACCGCTACCTCTCCGAGTTCGCCGCCGAGCGCAGCAAGCGGGACCGGCAGGCGCAGGCCTGGGAGCTGCTGCTCACCCGCGGCTACGACGAGCCGCCGACCTGGCAGCGGCTGTTCGACGACCTCTCCCCCGAGGCGCTGCAGGAGCTCGGCACCCTCTACGACGCGTTGCCCGCCGGCGCCCAGGAGGAGTACGCGCGCCGCTTCGGGGTCCCCTCCGCCGTCTGACGGCGGTCTGCCGTGACCGCACCCCTGACCCGGCCGGGTCGGCTCGTCGCGGGCCGCTACCGGCTGCTGTCGCAGATCGGTGGCGGCGGGATGGGCACGGTCTGGGTCGCCCGCGACGAGCTGCTGGGCCGGCAGGTGGCGATCAAGCAGGTGGTGCCGCCGGCGAGTGCGGATCCGAAGGAGGCCGAGCAGCAGCGGCAGCGCGCCCTCCGCGAGGGCAGGATCGCCGCGCGGCTCTCCCACCCGCACGCGATCTCGGTCTACGACGTGGCCGTCGAGTCGGGTCAGCCGTGGCTGGTCATGGAGTACCTGCCCTCCCGCAGCCTGGCCGCGGTCCTGACCGAGGACGGGCTGCTGCGCGTCGAGACGGTCGCGCAGATCGGCGCGCAGGTGGCCGACGCGCTGGCCGCCACGCACGCCGCGGGCATCGTGCACCGCGACGTGAAGCCGGCCAACATCCTCATCGGGGAGGGCGAGCCCCGGGTCGAGGGCCTCGTCAAGATCACCGACTTCGGCATCTCGCACGCCAGCGGGGACGTCACCCTCACCCAGACCGGCCAGATCACCGGCACGCCCGCCTTCCTCGCGCCCGAAGTGGCGCAGGGCGAGGAACCCGGGCCGGCCAGCGACGTCTTCTCGCTCGGCGCCACCCTCTACACCTGCCGGGAGGGGCAACCGCCGTTCGGCATGAGCGGCAACTCGCTCCAGCAGTTGCACCGCGTCGCGGCCGGCCGCATCAACCCGCCGGTGAACTGCGCCGGGCTCACCGAGCCCCTGATGAAGATGCTCGCGCCCACCCCGGGGACCCGGCCGTCCATGGCCGAGATCCGCGACGAGCTGGCCTCGCTGGTCTCCCGGGACGGCGACACGACCACGGTCCTGCTGGCGCGCACGCAGCTGCGCTCCTCCGGCCGGCAGCGGACGGCGACCTTCCCCGCAGCGGCGCCCGCCGAGCCGACCCCGTCCCCTCCGCCGCCCCCGGTGGTCCCGCGCCCCGCGGCCGAGGACCCGCCGCCGGCCACCACGCCCCGGCCGGCCGCCGCCCCACCGGTACCCGCTCCCCCGGCCCGCCCGACCGACGGCGAGGCGGCGGGCTCCCGTCGGCGACCGTGGCTGTGGGTCGCGCTGGGCGCCCTGCTCACCGTCGCGGTGGTGCTGGGGGTCGTCTGGCTGACCGGTCGCGGGACGGACGACGGCGGCGGCGGGACGGCGCAGCAGACCTCGTCGCCGTCCGCGGAGACCTCCTCGTCCCCGCCGGCCGAGGAGACGACGGAGCAGCCGGCGGGAACGACGGGGGCCGGCTCCGAGACCACGACGTCGGCACAGCCGACGGCGACCGGCGACCCGCTGAGCGCGGCGAACGTCGAGCGGTTCCTGGTGGACTACCACGAGCTGGTCACCAGCGATCCCGCCGCCGCCTTCGCCCGCACCGGGCCGACGCTGCGCGAGGCGATCGGCAGCCAGGAGGACTACGCCGCCTACTGGGGCCAGTTCTCCGACGTGCAGGTGAGCGAGGTCCGGGCGGGCGACGGGCAGAGCAGCGCCCTCGCCCGGCTCACCTGGGTGTACCGGGACGGCGGGACCGAGAGCGCCGTGCGCCGGTTCGACTTCGTCGTCCAGGACGGCGAGCTGCTGCTCGACTGCGAGTGCGATCCGTGAGCCGGACTGTCGTACCCCGGGCCTAGCGTCCGGTCGTGAGCTCTCCCGCCGCCACCCTCCCGCGAACCGAGCAGGCACCTCCGGAGCCGGAGGCCCGCTGCCCGCTGTGCGGCGGCCGGCACGCGGCGGCCGCCGTCCACCGGCCCCGCCGGCCGATGTGACCCGAGAACGCGCGAGAGGCGGCACCCTAGCGGGGTGCCGCCTCTCGCGGAGGGCGGTGGCGGTGGGATTTGAACCCACGGAGGCTTGCACCTCACACGCTTTCGAGGCGTGCTCCTTCGGCCGCTCGGACACGCCACCGCCGAAGAGACTACAGGCCCCTCTGCGCGCGGAAGAACGCGCGTAGCAGCGCGGCGGACTCCTCGGCCCGGATCCCGGCGGTGACCTCGGGCCGGTGGTTGAGCCGGCGGTCCCGGACGACGTCCCACAGCGACCCGACCGCCCCGGCCTTGGGGTCGTCGGCGCCGTAGACCACCCGGCCGACCCGCGCGAGGACGCTCGCACCTGCGCACATGGTGCACGGCTCGAGGGTGACGACCAGCGTCGCGCCGGTCAGCCGCCAGCCGTCGCCGTGCACCCGCGCGGCGTCCCGGAGGGCGAGCACCTCGGCGTGCGCGGTGGGGTCGCCCCGCTTCTCCCGCTCGTTGGCCGCCTCGGCCAGGACCGTCCCGTCCGGCCCGAGGACGACGGCGCCGATCGGCGTGTCGCCCCACTCCTGCGCGGCTGCGGCCAGCTCCAGCGCCCGGTCCATCGCGGCGTCGACGTCCACCACTGACACCTCGGCGTCCTAGTGCTCTGCCCGGCATGGTGGGCAGAGCACTAGGTTGCGCGAACACGTCACGAGGGGTCGCCGTCCAGCGGGAAGCCGACCAGCTCCGCGAGCTCGGCCAGGGCCTCGTCCGGCTCCACCACCTTGATCGTGCGGAACCCCAGCGCGCGGGCCGGCTTGAGGTTGATCCCGAGGTCGTCGAGGTAGGCGCAGTCCGCGGCGGGCACCGGCCGGCCCACGGCGTCGGACAGCCGGGCGAGCGCCCGCTCGTAGATCTCCGGCTCGGGCTTGCGCACGCCCTCGACCGACGACTCGACCACGGCGTCGAACAGCGCCAGCAGCTCGCCGAGCTCACCGGTCCGCTCCATCGGGGCGACGTTGTTCGACAGCAGGCCCAGCGGCAGCCCGGCGTCCTTGAGCCGGCGGACCGCGGCGACCATCTGCGGCCGCAGCTCGCCGCGCAGCCCGTCGAGCACCCGGGCGGCGTCCACCCGGTGCCCGGCCGCGAGCGCCTCCGCCTCGAACGCCGCCGAGAAGCCGGTCACGTCCAGCTCGCCGCGCTCGTACCGGGCCCAGGCGTTCGTGTCCGGGTCGGTGCTGTTCAGCCGCCGGATCAGCCCCTCCGGCAGACCGACCTCCCGCTCGTAGGCGGCGAAGGCGTGCATCGGGCTCTCGGTGAGCACCCCGCCGAGGTCGAACACCACCGCACCCACGACCGCCGTCACGGGGCCACCGCCGCGACGAGCTCGTCGGCGAACCCGAGGCGCGCCGCGATCCGGGTGACCATCTCGTCGGCCCACAGGTCGTCGGCGGTCACGATCGGGCGCAGCTCGTCGGCGGGCAGCCCGTCGTCGGCGAACACGTCGAGGTCGCCGCCCGGCCAGCCGGACTCGTCGTCGTCGAAGGCGCCGTCGGTGTCGACGCCGATGCCGTACCGCTCGACCACCTCGGCGGCGAGCACCCACTCCTGCATCGTCGCGTCGGAGATCAGCGCCCGGACCATGCCGCCGGGGCCGTGGCGCAGCACGACGAAGTACAGCCGCGAGTCGACGACGACGACGAACGGCCCCGGCCACTCCGCGGCTCCCGGGTCGCCGAGGGCCCGCTCCAGCACCGGCAGCTCGTCGCCGGCGTCGGCGGCCAGCAGCTCGACCGCCCACCGGGTGCCGGTGCGCGCGACCTTGACCGCGAAGCTCGGCCGGAGCTCGGGGGCCTCGTCCACCGACTCGGGGCTCATCGCTTGCGCAGCAGGGTCAGCCCGTCGGAGACCGGCAGCAGCACGGTCTCCCAGCGGGGGTCGGTGGCCAGGGCGGCGTTGAGCGCGGCGACGGCGCGGGCGTCGTCGTCCTGCGGGTCGAGGACCCGGCCGTCGCGCAGGGTGTTGTCGAGGAGCACGAGGCCGTTGTCGCGCAGCCGCGGGTGCAGCTGGTCGACGTAGTCGGCGTAGCCCTCCTTGTCGGCGTCGACGAACGCCAGGTCCAGGTGCGGCTCGGCCGGCAGCGCCCGCAGCGACTCGTGGGCGTCGCCGATCCGCACCTCGATCCGGTCGGCCACGCCGGCCCGCTCCCAGTGGCGGCGGGCGATCGCCGTCCACTCCTCGCTGACGTCGAGGCAGACCAGCCGTCCGTCCGCGGGCATGCCGCGGGCGATGCACAGCGCCGAGTAGCCGGTGAACGTGCCGATCTCCACCGCGCTCCGGGCGCCCACGGCGGCGGTGAGCAGCTGCATGAAGCTGCCCTGCTCCGGCGCGATCTGGAAGGTCGGCGAGGCGGCCGGGTCCCGCTCGGCCAGCGCGGCGGTCTCCGCCAGCAGGTCGAGCACGACCTGGTCGTAGGGCTCGGAGGACGCGCGCACGTACTCGGCGAGCTCCGGGGTCAGGAGGAAGGACCGCGGGGTCATGGCGCGTGGGGCCTGAGGAGCGCGGGGGTCATAGGGTCCGATCATGGACGACGTCCCGGCCGAGCTGTTCGCCCGGCTCGCGGCCGACCCGCTGGCCGGGCACCTGGGCATCGAGCTGGAGCAGGTCCGCCCCGGGTACGCGCGCGCGGCGATGACCGTCGGCCCGCAGCTGCTCAACGCCGTCGGCATGGCGCACGGCGGGGCCACGATGGCGCTGCTCGACGTCGTGCACGCCGCCGTGAGCAACAGCCACGGCACCGTGGCGATCGCGCAGGACGTGCACACCGAGTTCCTCGCCGCCGGCGCCGCGGGCGACCGGCTGGTGGCCGAGGGCGTCGAGGTGCACCGCAGCAACCGCACCGCGGTCTACCGCATCGAGGCCCGGGCGCAGGACGGGCGGCTGGTGGCCACCGCGCTCGCCCGGGTCTTCCGCACCGACCGCCCGTGGGGAACCGCATGAGCTCGTTCCCGGTCCCGACCATGCCGGTGCCGCCGGTGTCGGTCGTCGGCCTCGGGCAGCTCGGTGGCTCGCTGGCCGCCGCACTGGCCGCCGCCGGCCGCCCGGTGACCGGCTGGGACGTCGACCCGGCCGCCCGCGAGGCCGCCGCTGCGCGGGGCGTCCGAATCGGTCGGGAGCTGGACGGCGTCGTCGTCCTGGCCGTGCCGCTGCCGGCGATGGAGACGGCGCTCGACGACCTCGCCGTCGCCCCCGACGCGACGGTCACCGACCTCGGGTCGGTGAAGGTGCCGGTGCTGGCCGGGCCGGGCGCCCGCTACGGCGGCCGGTTCGTCGGGGGCCACCCGATGTGCGGGACGGAACGGTCCGGCCACGGGGCGACCGACCCGGCGCTGTTCGCCGGCGCCCGCTGGGCGGTCTGCCTGGAGCCGGGCACGGAGCTGCCGCGCTGGCTGCGGGTCGCGGAGGTGGCCCTGCAGGTCGGCGCCGAGGTCGTGCCGGTCACCGCCGCCGAGCACGACGACGCGGTCGCCGCGGTCAGCCACGTGCCGCACCTGCTGGCCGCCGCGCTCGCCGCCGCGGCGGGCGAGGCCGGGCCGCTGGCGCTGACCCTGGCGGCGGGCAGCTTCGCGAGCGGCACGCGGGTGGTGGGCAGCGACCCGGCCTTCGTCACCGCGATGGTCGAGGGCAACGCCGCGCCCACCGCCGCCGCGCTCGAGCGGGTGCTGGCCCAGCTCGGCCGACCGTGGCCGGAGCTGGTGGCGGCCGGCCACGCGGTGGCGACGCGACGGACGGGGCGGCGCGAGGTCCGGGTCCCGCTGGACCGCGCGGCGCTGCTGGCGCTGGGCCGCGCCGGCGGTGCGGTCACCCGGCGGCTGGCCGCCTTCGTCGAGGGCTGGGTGCCGGAGCAGACGGCCTGACGGTTTCCCCGTCGGGAGAAAGGGCAGGGAGCGATCATGGACGAGAAGGACATCCTCAGCCGGATCTCGGCGCTGGTGGACGAGGAGCACAAGTTGCGCGGCAGCAGCGGCGACCACACCGACGAGCAGCGGGAGCGGCTGAGCCACCTCGAGGTCCAGCTGGACCAGTGCTGGGACCTGCTGCGCCAGTGGCGGGCCAAGCGCCAGTACGGCGAGGACCCGGACGAGGCGCAGGCCCGTCCCGAGCAGGAGGTCGAGAACTACCTCCAGTAGAAGGACCCCCTCGCCCCCCACCGCTCGCACGCTCGCGGCGGGCGCCTCGGCCCGGCGGGTGCCCAGCGCGACGACCCCCACCTGGGCCCCCGAGCGGGTGCCCCACACCGACCGGATCCCCCGGCGCAGCAGCGCCCCCGCCAGGTCGGCCAGCGCCGGGACGTCGTCGCCGGCCGGCAGCGCGACCACCACGAGCAGCCGGCCGTCCAGCGGCAGCGCGAGCAGGTCGACCGCAGCACGCACGAAGACCGGATCGCTGCCGCGGCCGTCGAGCAGGCCGTCGACCACGCGCTGCCGGGACTGCTCGTCGACCCCGGCCAGCCGCCGCTGCTCCTCCCGAACGGCACCACGGGCGAGGACCTCACCGGCGTCCTGGTCACCGACAACGGCGACGCCGCGATCGAGGAGTCCGACGCCGGGTCCGGGGACGTGCCCGAGAACGGCATCCCCAACGCCTGACGCGCACCGCTCGACGAACGGGCCGTCGGTCCCCGCCGGGGGCCGGCGGCCCGTTCTGCTGTGTGGTTCGCTCCCGAAGTGTGTCGCCGTGATCTTGGGGTAGGGCAGCCGCGCAGCACCCGGGACGACGACGGAGGAGCCCCCATGCCCCAGGCAGCGAGTCCGGTGCGCGAGGCGCGCACCATCCGGCGAGCGGTGGTCACCGGCGGCGCCGGCTTCCTGGGATCGCACCTGTGCGAGCACCTGCTCGACCGGGGCGTCGAGGTGGTCTGCCTCGACAACTTCCTCACCGGTTCGCCGAACAACGTGCTGCACCTGATGGAGCACCCGGGCTTCCGGCTGGTCCGCTGCGACGTGACCGACTTCGTGCACGTCCCCGGGCCGGTCGACCTGGTGCTGCACTTCGCCTCGCCGGCCAGCCCGCTGGACTACCTGAAGATGCCGATCGAGACGCTCAAGGTGGGCAGCCTCGGCACGCTGCACACCCTGGGCCTGGCCCACGAGAAGGGCGCCCGGTACGTGCTGGCCTCCACCTCGGAGGTCTACGGCGACCCGCTGCAGCACCCGCAGGACGAGGACTACTGGGGCAACGTGAACCCGGTCGGCCCGCGCGGGGTCTACGACGAGGCCAAGCGGTTCAGCGAGGCGCTGACCACCGCCTACCGCACGTCCAAGGGCACCGACACCGCCATCGTGCGGATCTTCAACACCTACGGCCCGCGGATGCGCGTGGACGACGGCCGGGCGATCCCCGCCTTCGTCGGGCAGGCGCTGTCCGGCCGGCCGCTGACCGTCGCCGGTGACGGGTCGCAGACCCGCTCCATCTGCTACGTCGACGACACCGTCCGGGGCATCCTGGCGCTGGCCTTCTCGACCGAGACCGGCCCGGTCAACATCGGCAACCCCGACGAGCTGTCCATGCTCCGGCTGGCCGGGTGGATCAAGGAGATGACCGGCTCGTCGTCGCCGATCGAGTTCATCGACCTGCCGGTGGACGACCCGAAGGTCCGCCGTCCGGACACCACCCGGGCCGAGCAGCTGCTCGGCTGGCGGCCCGAGGTGCCCTCCGAGGAGGGGCTGCGGCGGACGGTGGCGTGGTTCGCCGCGCAGCTGGGGACGGCGGCCGCCGCGGCCGGCTGATCGGCGTCCCGGGGACGACACACGGAGGGCTCGCGGCCGACTACGCTGGGTCGGCGGCACGGGGGGTCGCCCGCCGGCCGTCCCCTACGACTGAGAGCGAGCATGGGCCGCCACGCCGACACCTCCTCCTCGTCCCGCCGTGTCCACCCCCGTGCCGTGGTCGCCGCCGCGGCGGTCCTCGTCCTCCTCGCCGGGGGGATCGTGTGGTGGGTCGTCGCCTCCGGTGCAGACGACGCCGCGTGCGCGGAGCAGCCCGTCCGGGTGACCGTCGCCCCGGAGGTGGGCGACCTGGCCCGTGAACTGCTGGCCGACCCGCAGACGCTGCCCGACGGCGGCTGCGCCGTGGCCGAGGTCGAGACCCAGGGACCGCTGGAGACGGTCGCCGACCTGGGCGCTCTGGAGGGCGGGGCGCTCCCCCAGGTGTGGGTGCCCGACTCGTCGCTGTGGCTGGCCCGTGCGCCCGAGGGGGCGCCGCTGGAGCCCGCCGGCAACCTGGCCTCCTCGCCGATCGTGCTGGCCACCAGCTCGTCGGTCGCCGGCTGGTTCGGCGCGCCGGACACCCCGCCCACGTGGGCGGAGGCGCTCTCGGCCGGCCACCCCATCACCGTGCCGGACCTGGCCCGCAGCGCCGAGGGGATCAGCGCGCTGGGGGCCGTGCGGGCGGGGCTCGGCGGCGGCGAGGACGCCGACAACGCGATCGTGCAGGCGGTGCTCGCCGCCTCCCGCGGCCCGGCGCTGAGCGTCCAGGACGCCCTGGCGGCCGGTGCCGCCGGTGACCCGCAGGCGCCGCTGGTGCCGGTGAGCGAGCAGGAGGTCTGGGCGGTGAACTCGACCGCCGGCGACTCCCTGCTGGCCGTCGTGTACCCGAGCGACGGCTCGCCGGCGCTGGACTACCCGGTGCTGCGGGTGGGCGCGAGCGGGGACGGCGACGCCGCCGCGGTGGACGCCGTGCTCGACCGGCTCGGCGGCGCGGCGGCGCACGACCGGGCGCGGGAGGCGGGCTTCCGGGCCCCCGACGGCGCCGCGCCCGCCGCCGCGACCGACAACGGGCTGCAGGAGGCGGCGCCCGCCGCGGTCGCGCTCGACCCGGCCGACGTCCGGGCCCTGCTCGGGCGGCTGTCGAGCCTCACCGCGCCCTCGCGGATCCTCGCCGTCTTCGACGTCTCCACCTCGATGGAGGCGCCGGTGGGCGACGGCACCCGGGCCACGCTGGCCCGCGACGCGGCCAAGAGCGCGCTCACCCTGGTGCCCGACACCTCGGCGATCGGGCTGTGGACCTTCGCCTTCCAGCTCGAGGGCGAGCAGGACTACCGCGAGCTCGTGCCCACCCGGCGGCTGGACGCCGACGCCGACGGCCGGCCGCAGCGCGACGTCCTCGACGACCAGCTCGACACCATCCCCGACTCGCTCACGCCGGGCGGCACGGGTCTGTACGACACGGTGCTGGCATCGGTGCGGGCCGCCCAGGCGGACTACAACCCCGACGCGGTGAACAGCGTGCTGATCGTCACCGACGGGACGAACGAGGACGACCAGAGCATCGCGCTGGAGGAGCTGCTGGACACGCTGACGGCCGAGGCCGACCCGGACCGGCCGGTGAAGGTCATCGGCGTCGCGCTCGGCCCGGACGCCGACCTCGACGTGCTGCAGCAGATCGCCGACGCCACCGGTGGCGCCGCCTACTCGGCCGAGGACCCCGCGGACCTGCAGTCGGTCCTCTTCGACGCCCTCCGCCAGCGGCAGTAGAGCCCGCACAACTCCCCTGCCGGTGCTAGTGCTCTGCCCACCGTGGTGGGCAGAGCACTAGCGAGCCCGGAGAAGGGTGTCCAGCGCCCCGGTCACCTCGTCGACGGTGACCTCCTCCAGCGCCGGGTCGAGCTCGGTGCCCCACGGGTCGCCGGTCCCGTCGCCGTGCCACAGCACGACGTGCTGGGGTCGTGGCGGTGGCCCCCACAGCGCCGGGGAGACCGGGCCGAACAGCACCACCGACGGCCGCCGGTACGCCGTGGCCAGGTGCGCGACGCCGGTGTCGCCGCAGACCACCACGCGCGCGGCCGCCACGACGGCGGCCAGCTCCAGCGACGTCGTCCGGCCGGCCAGGACGGCGTCGGGGCCCAGCCCGGCGCCCTCCGCGACGGCCCGGGCGAGCGGTTCCTCGGCCGGCCCGCCGGTGATCCGCACGTCGTGCCCCGCCCCGGCCAGGTGCCGGGCGACGGCGGCGAACCGCTCGGGCGGCCAGCGCCGGCCCGGGAACGCCGCCCCCGGGTGGACGACCGCCGCCCCGGTCACCGGCGGGGGCACGGCCGGGACGGCGAGGTCGAGCGCGTCGGGGTCGGCGTCGACGCCGAGGCCCTCGGCGACCAGCCGGCACCAGCGGCGGACCTCGTGCTCGTCGGGCCGCCAGACCGGGCCGGGGTAGCCGGGGCTGGCGAAGGTGAGCAGCCGGTCGGGGTGCAGCTGGTCGACGACCACGTGCGACGCCGGTCCCTTGCCGTGCAGGTCGACGGCGAGCTCCGGCGGCCGGCGGTCCCAGTCCAGCGGTTCGAGCTCGCGGGCGGGCAGCACCTCGTCGACGGCGTCGATCAGCGCGGCGAGGGGCTCGAGCGCCGCCGTCGTCGCCAGGACGAGGTGGTGCTCGGGCACCGCGGCCCGGACCGCGCGGATCGCCGGCACCCCCGTGAGCAGGTCCCCCAGCCCCAGCGGCCGGAGGACCACGGCGGTCCTCATACTCGGGAGCGCTCGACCAGCGCGGTCGTCGAGTGCCCGTCGAGGTAGGGCAGGACGACGGCCTGCCCGCCCCAGCGGCGCAGCACCGCGGCCTCCGGGAGGTCGGCGCCGGCGTAGTCGCCGCCCTTGGCCCACACGTCGGGCCGCAGCCGGTCGAGGACCTCCGCCGGGGTGTCCTCGTCGAAGACGACCACGGCGTCGACGAACTCCAGCGCCTCGAGCACCCGCGCGCGGTCGGGCGCGCTGTTCAGCGGCCGCGTGGGGCCCTTGAGCCGGCGCACCGAGTCGTCGGAGTTGATGCACACCACCAGGCAGTCGCCCAGCCCGCGGGCCGCGCGCAGCGTCGCGACGTGGCCGGGGTGCAGCAGGTCGAAGCAACCACCGGTGGCCACGACGGTGCCCCCGACCGCGCGGACCCGCGCCAGCAGCCCGTCGACCGAGGGGTCGACGACCACGTCCGGCTCGGCCACCTCGGCGTCCCAGGCCGACGCGCCGCCGCGCGCGACGAACGCCGACGCCGAGGCCACCGCGGTCGCCACCGCGTCGGCGGTGACCGCGCCGTCGGCCAGGGCGAGCGCCGCCGCGGCGGCGAAGGAGTCGCCGGCCCCGCACGGGTCGCCGCCGGTGACCTTCGCGGCCGGCACGACCATGGGCGCGCCCTCGCCGTAGGAGAGCAGCGCGCCCCGCGCGCCGATCGTCACCGCGACCGCCCCCACGCCCCAGTGCCGGATCAGCGCCTCGGCCCGCGCCCCGACCGCCGCCAGCCCGTCGCCGGCGACGTCGCACCCGGCCGCGGCGGCCACCCGGGCGGCCTCCGCGCCGTTCGGCGTCACCAGGCGGGCGTTGGGCACCGGGTCGGCGCCGCGCGGGTGCGGGTCCCACACCACCGGGCCGCGCGCCGCGGCGAGCGCCGCCCGCACGTCGGGCGCCGCCGTCGTCCCCCGGCCGTAGTCGGCGACGAGCACCGCCGCGGCCGACCGGACGACCTCCGCCGCCTCGGCCGGGAGCGCGCCGAGCGTCGCCACGGGTGCCCCGCTGTCGATGCGGACGACGGAGTGGTCGCCCACCCGCACCCGCTGCTTGACCGCGGTGCCGCCGGTGGCCGGGATCGCCACGAGCCGCACCCGGCCGTCGAGCAGCGAGCGCAGCCGCTGCGCGCCCTCGTCGGTGTCGATCGGCGCGACCAGCACGACCTCACGCGCGGTGGTCCGGGCGGCGATCACCGCGGCCAGCGCCGCTCCCCCGGGCCGCTCCCGGCGCTCGGCGTCCTCGACCACCGGCACCGGCGCGTCGGGGGTGAGCCGTGACGCCGTCCCGACCAGGTCGACGTCGAGCAGCGCGTCCCCGACCACCACCAGCGGCCGGGTCACCCGGCCACCCCGAGCCTGGTCGCCGGCACCCGGGCCGGCTCGGCCAGCACCGCCGCGTCGAAGGCGGCGCAGAGCAGGTGCAGCGCGACCAGGTGGCACTCCTGCACCGTCGCCGTCCACGGCGAGTCGATGCACACGGCCTCGTCGGCGACCGCCTCGAGCGGGTTGGGCGCCGGGCCGGTCATCGCCAGCACGGTGATGCCGCACTCCCGCGCCCGGCGGGCCGCGGCCACCGCGTTCGGCGACCGCCCCGACGTGGACAGCAGCACGAGGACGTCACCGGCCCGGCCGTGCGCCTCCACCTGCCGGGCGAACAGCTCGTCGGCCGGGTAGTCGTTGGCGATGGCGGTCAGCGACGACGTCTCGGCGGTCAGGCAGATCGCGGAGAACGGCGGCCGGTCGGCGCGGTAGCGGCCGACCAGCTCGGCGGTCAGGTGCTGCGCCTGCGCGGCGCTGCCGCCGTTGCCGGCCGCGAGCAGCCGCCCCCGGTTGTCGCCGCACAGCACGTCGGCCAGCCGCCGTCCCCAGCCGTCGAGGACGTCGAGCTGCCCGTCGAGCGAGCGCAGCGCCGCCGACAGCGACGCGATGTGGTCGGCGCCGGTCAGGTGCGTGCACGCGTCGGGCGAGGGGATCTCGCCGGCGGTGTTCTCGAAGAACGAGTGGGGGGCGACCGTCATCGCGCGACCTCCACGAGTCGGGGGGCGGACAGGACCTGGCGGTAGACGGCCTCGGTGTCGGCGACCACCCGGCTCCAGCGGTAGCGGGCGCGGGCGCGCTGGACGCCGGCCGCGCCGTAGGCGGCCCGCCGCGCGTCGTCGGCGAGCAGCGCGGAGACGGCCTCGGCGAGCCGGGCGGGGTCCCGCGGCGGGACGAGGTCGCCGGTCACCCCCTCGGCGACGCTGTCGACCAGGCCGCCGACGGCGGTGGCGACCACCGGCCGCCCGCAGGCCATCGCCTCGAGCGGGGTGATGCCGAACGGCTCGTACCAGGGGACGGCGAGGACGACGTCGGCGGAGCGGATCCAGGCCGGCACGTCGGCGCGGGCCACCGAGCCGGTGAAGACCAGGCGGTCGGCCACCCCGACCCGCTCGGCCACCGCGCGCAGCCGCTGCACCTCGGCGTCCTCGCCGAGCCGGTCGGCCGGCGGGCCGCCGACGACGACGAGCTCGGCGCCGGGGACGTCGGCCAGCGCGCGGACGGCGTCCTCCTGCCCCTTGCGCTCGACCAACCGGCCGAGCACGAGCAGCCGGGGCCGGGCGCCGCGGTCGGCCACCGGGCCCTTCGGCGTGAACACCGAGGTGTCGACGCCGCACGGCACGATCGAGGCGCGGTCGCGGGCGAGGCCCAGCCGGCGCAGCTCGAAGACCTCGTCGGAGCAGGTGGCGACGACGTGGGTGACGGTGCGGCAGAGCGACCGCTCCAGCTCGATCCGCTGCGGCGGCGAGGTGTCGGCGTCGCCCTGGTGCCGGCGCTTGACCGAACCGAGCGCGTGGAAGGTCTGCACCACCGGCAGGGAGCCCGCCGCGGCCACCGAGGCCAACCCGCTCATCCAGAAGTGCGCGTGCACGAGGTCCGGCGGGTGCGCCCCCCACCGGCGGCGCAGGACGGAGGCGAACTCGGGCATGTGCCGCAGCAGGTCGTCCTTGGGCAGCTCCACCGGCGGCCCGGCCGGCACGTGCACCACGTGGTAGCCGTCCTGCGTGACGACCTGCTCGGGGAGCGCGTCGTCGTCCCGGCGCGTGAACACCGTGACCTCGTGGCCCCGCCGGGCCAGGCCCGCGGCCAGCGCGGCCACGTGCACGTTCTGCCCCCCGGCGTCCACACCGCCGATCGCCGCCAGCGGGCTGGCGTGCTCGGACACCATGTCGATCTTCACCGCGTGACCTCCTCGAGGAGCCGGTCCCAGTCAGCGAGGAACCGGGGAAGCCCGTACCGGTCCAGCGCGGCGGCGCGTGCCGCCTTGCCGGCCAGCCGGGCGGCGTCCTCGTCGTGCAGGAAGTGCCGGACGGCCGCCCACAGCCGGTCCGGGTCGGTCGAGAGCACACCCGCCTCGGCCGGGACCGCCTCCACCGCCTCGGTGGCGGCCAGCCCCACCACGGGCATGCCCAGGTGCATCGCCTCGAGCAGCGACAGGCCGAGCGACGTCCAGCGGACCGGGTGCACGTACACCCGGCGCCGCGCCAGCTCGGCGTGCATCGCCGCCTGCGGCGGGTCGTCGTGCAGCGCCACCCGGTCGGGGTCGAGGCCGTACTTCTCGTGCAGGCCGGCCAGGCCCATGCCGAAGACGTCGACCGGCGCGACCGCGGCCAGGCCGGGCAGCAGGTCGGCGCCGACGTACCGGCCGCGGCGCACCGGCTCGTTGCTCACCACCGCGGCGCGGGGCAGCTCGCCGGTGTAGCGCTCCCCGGGGTCGACGATGCCGTGCTCGATGACCGTCGTCGGCGCCCGGCCGTTGTCGTAGAACGTGCGGTTGAAGTGGGTGACGTGCGCGATCGGGACGACGTCCTGGTCGGCCATCGGGTGCCGGGTGTCCGGCACCGCGCCGTCGGGGGCGTTGTGCTCGAGGAACACCGCCGGCAGGTCGCGGCCGGGCTCGCGGCCGAGCCACTCGCGCACCAGCTCGAGGTCGCGGGTGCGCTGCAGCACGACGACGTCGACCTCTTCGGCGCGCAGCTGCTCGGGCGTCACCTCGCGGGCCGCGGCCGGCCAGTCCCACGTGCGGGCGCGGCCGAGGCCGTCGGGGCCGCGGTCCGGCGTGACGGGGATCAGGTACTCGTGCCGTCCCTCGACGAACGCGGTCGTCCACGAGCCGTGCACGTGCCAGACCAGGACCTTCATGGGACCACCAGCTTCTCGACGGCGGCGACCACGTCGGCGGCGGTCACCGAGGACAGGCAGGGGTGGCCGGGCACGGGGCACTCGCGCGCCCGGGTCCCGCGGCAGGCCGCGCTCTGGTCGCCCAGCAGCACGGTGGGGACCCCGTAGGGCGCCCACCGCTCGGCCGGGACCACCGGGGAGAAGAGCGAGACGACGGGGGTGCCGACCGCGGCGGCCAGGTGCGCCGGGCCGGTGTTGCCGACGACGACGGCGGACGCGCCGTCGAGCAGGGCGGCCATCTCGGCCAGCGAGGTCTCCCCGCCCAGGTCCACGCCCCGCGTGCCGGCGACGGCCGCGGTGAGCTCCCGCTCGGCCGGGCCGCCGGTGACCAGCACGCGGAACCCCGCGTCGGCGAGCGCCTCGACCGCCTCGGCGCAGCGCCCGGCCGGCCAGGCCCGGGCCGGCACCGACGCGCCCGGGTGCAGCACGACGTAGCCCGGCTCGTGGTCGACGGGGGGCAGGGGCCGGCGCACCGCCAGCCGGCCGCCGTCGCCGGGGGGCAGCGCGAAGCCGGCCGCGCGGGCCAGCGAGAGCGCGCGCTCGGGCTCGGGCAGGTCGTCGTCGACCCGGTGCCGGACGTCGAGCAGCGAGCCGGGGTAGTCCACGCTGATCGCGCTGATCCGGGGCACCCCCGCGGCGCGCAGCAGCAGCGCCAGCGGCAGCGGCGACTGGTGGAACGACGTGGAGACCACCGCGGCGTCGGGGGCCAGGCCGCGCACCCGCTCGGTGAGCGCGGCCAGGTCGGTGGCGTCGACCGCCGGCGGCTCGCCGAGGATCCACGGGCAGGCCCAGGTCCACACCTCGTCGACACCGGGCAGCAGGCGCGCGGCGTCGGCACCGGCCGGACCGGCGAGGAACACGACCCGCTCGGACCCGGCCGCGACCGCGCGCACCAGGGGGCCCTGGAGCAGCACGTCTCCCGCGTTGTCGAGTCGCGCGATGAGGACCGTCGGCGCCACTACCACCTGCCCGCCAGCACGTCGTCGACGGCGGCGGCCAGCTGTTGGACCGCATGGGTCGCCGCGGCGACCTCCGATCTCCTGGTGACCGGGGTCGGGACGAGGATCCCGACCGCACCGGCGGCGGTGGCGGCCTCGACGTCGGCACCGATGTCGCCCACGACGACGCAGCGGGCGGGGTCGACGCCGAGCTCGGCGCAGGCGTCCTTGACCATGCCGGGCGCGGGCTTGCGGCAGGCGCAGCCGTCGTCGGGGCCGTGCGGGCACCAGCGGACCACGTCGAAGGGGCCGAGCAGCTCCTCGAGCCGGGTCATGCAGGCGCGCACCTGGTCCTCGGTGATCAGCCCGCGGGCGACCCCGCTCTGGTTGCTGACCACGCCGACCCGCACCCCGCGGGCGCGCAGCCGGTCCAGCGAATCCCGCGCGCCGTCGACCGGGCGGACCCACTCGGGGTCGCCGTTGTACGGGAAGTCGTGCACCAGCGTGCCGTCGCGGTCGAAGAGCACGAGGTCGGGCAGGCCCCGCCACTGCTCGACGCGGCGGTGCCGGACGACGCCCCTCGCCCAGTGCCAGGTGGCCAGCGCGGGGATCGCGGCGCTGGTGACGGCCATCGTCGTCAGCTCGTCGCGGGTGCGCGGGCCGGGCGAGATCCGTCGCCAGGCGAACTCGGCGGTGCCGGCGAGCCAGGCGGCGGCGGCGGCCCCGGCGGCGCGGGGCCGTCGCGCGGCGGCCAGCGCGACCGCCGCGGCGCCGGCCGCGGTGATCGCCAGGTGGCCGGGACGGCGGCCGAGCGGGGCGTCGGCGCGCCGCCGCCAGCCGGGCCCGTGCAGCCGGCGCATGAGGACGTCGTCGGCGTTGCCCGCCTGCACCCGCAGGCTGATCCAGCGGTCGACCGGCCGCACCGGGTGGGTGATCCACCGCTGCCCCCGGACGAGGCGGGCGCCGGTGTCCATGACCCGCAGCGCGAGGTCGGAGTCCTCCCGGAAGGCGCGGGGGAAGCGCTCGTCGAAACCGCCGACCGCGGCGAGCGCGGCGCGGCGGTAGGCCAGGTCGGCGGTGATCCAGCTGCTCGCGGCCAGCCCCGCGGTGCCGCGCTCCCAGTCGGTGGGGCGCCGGTCCTCCGGGAGCGGCACCCGGACCCGGCCCTGGCTGCCGGCGACGTCGGCCGGGAGGTCGGCGATGTCGGCGGCCAGGCGCTCGTACCAGTCGGGGTCGGGGACGACGTCGTCGTCGAGGAAGGCCACCCACCCGGTGCGGGCGGTGCGCCAGCCCAGGTTGCGGGCACGGGCCGGGCCGCCGCCGCCGGTGCGGACGACGCGGACCGGGGGCAGCCCGGGGCGCTCGACCCGCAGCGGCTCCCCGGAGGGGCGGTCGTCGACGACGAGCAGCTCCGCGGGCCGCGGGCCCGGCGCGGTGGCCAGGGCGTCGAGCAGCACGTCCAGCGACGGCCGGCCGATGGTCGGCACGACGACCGTGCACTGCTCGAGCATGATCGCGTCGTATCCGGACGGAAGCGGCCGGAAACACTACGGGCTTGAAGTTTTCCGGGCGTTGACGTGCGGGCTACCCCGCCCGGACCGCGCCCACGCGCCGCGCGGCGTGTCGGTGACGGAGGGTCAGCGGCGGACGCGCGCGGCGGCGGAGACGCGGGCCAGCGCGTCGGTCACGACGGTGGCGTCGTCGCCGAGCAGGGCCAGCAGGTGTGCGACGAGGTCGTCGTGGGTGCGGGCGGCGGCGTCCACGCGCTGCCGGCCGGCCGGGGTGAGCCGGGCGTGCAGCAGGCGCTTGTCCTCCTCGGCCCGCTCGCGGACGACCAGCCCCTCGGTGACCAGCCGGTTGATCGTGCTGGTGACACCGGGGCGGGACAGGCCGAGCGCCTCGGCCACCTCGCCCATGCTGGCTCGCTCGCCCGGCGCCTCGGCGATGCGGCGCAGCGCCTCGAAACCGGTCAGCGAGAGGCCGTGCTGGCGGTGCAGCGCGGAGTCGACGCGGTGGCTGATGCGGTCGTGGACCTGGACGATGCGCAGCCACGTCTCCGCGGGCCGGGGAGCCGCTCCCGGGACCCCGGCGGCGTTGCGGGGGACGCCGCGCGCCAGCGCGTCCCGGGAAGAGGTCACCGGGCCATCCTCCCCGACCCCGGGCTCAGGCGCCCGGCGTCGGCGCGGCGCCGCGGCCGCGACGGGCACCGGCCAGCAGCACTCCGGCGGCGGCTCCGGCCAGTGACACCCCGGCGGCGATCACCGGCCACGCGGGCGCCCGGGTCACCGGCGCGACCGGCATGCCCGCGGCGGCCGTCTCCACCTGCAGGTCGCTGCCGTGCCCGGGCACGGTCTCCGGGGACGGTGCGCCGTCGCCGGCGCCGCCCTCCGTCGTGCCGCCCCCGGGCGCGGGCCCGTCGTCCGTGTTCGCCGGCGCGTGCCCCTCCGACCCCGCCGGGACGTCCTGCTCGCCGGGGGCCGGCGCGGCCTCGCCGTCCGTGCCCGGCACGGTCGCCGGTGCCGGCGTCGCCCCGGCGACCGGCGGCGCGATCGCGGCGCAGTCCTCCTCGGTGGGGCGGGTGAAGCTGTACGGCCGGAGGTCGTCGGCGAAGGTGTCGCCCGAGTCGTCGAGGGCGGTGAACTCCAGGCGGCTGTCGATCGTCTCGCCCCAGGCGACGTCGTCGGTGGCGAGGACGACGGTCTGGCCGGGGTGGACCTCGGCGACGTCCTCCCCCTCGGGGGTGCGCGTGGTGGCCAGCACGACGCGGTAGGGCGCGGTGCCGGCGACGACCTCGATCCGCACCCCGCCGGGGTGGCAGCTGGGGCCCTGGGTCACCGCGTAGTTGGGCCGGGCGAGATCGTCGACGGCGCCCGCGGGCGGCGCGAGCGCCACCGCCGAGCCGAGGGCGGCGAGCAGGAGCGCAGCCGTGAGCCCGGCTGTCCTGCGTGCGGAAATCGGCGTCGGCCCGGCCGGCACGGCGTCCCCCTCGAACTGCTGCCGCCGCCCTGTCCTGCGTGTTGCGGTCTCCCCCAGGCGTCGGCCGGTCCATCATGCCTGGGTGTGACGGGAAGTTCCGCCACTGTGATCAGCCCGTCGGGCGTGTCGCGCGGCGTGTCGACGGAATTCAGGACCAAGGACCCTGAGGACCGGTGACGACCCCGCCCCGCGGGGCCGTCACTACGGTGTGGCGATGGACTCAGCAGCGGGCACCGGGCGGCGTCGCCAGGACGAGGTCTACCGCGCCGGGGTGTACGGCCGGCACCCCCGCGTGCCGACGACCGCGCGCGGGCTGCAGCGCCTGGCGAAGCGGAAGCTGAACCCGCGCGCCTACTCCTACGTGGCCGGCGGCGCCGGGGACGAGGCGACCCAGCGGGCCAACCGGGCGGCGTTCGACCGCTGGGCCGTCGTGCCGCGGGTGCTGCGCGACTGCAGCGACCGCGACACCTCGGTCGAGCTGTTCGGCCGCCGGCTGCCGGCCCCGCTGCTGCTCGGCCCGGTGGGCGCGCTCGAGCTGGTCGACCGCGAGGCCGACCTCGCCGTGGCGCGGGCGGCGGCCGCCACCGGCGTGCCGATGGTTTTCTCCAACCAGGCGTCGGTGCCCATGGAGACCTGCGCGGCCGCGATGGGCGACGCGCCGCGCTGGTTCCAGCTCTACTGGTCGACCTCCGACGAGCTGGTCGAGAGCCTGCTCTCCCGCGCCGAGGCGGCCGGCTGCGACGCCGTCGTCGTCACCCTGGACACCACGATGCTCGGCTGGCGGCCCCGCGACCTCGACCTCGGGCACCTGCCGTTCGCGCTGGGCAAGGGCATCGCGCAGTACACCTCCGACCCGGTGTTCCGGCGGCTGGTCGAGGAGCGGGTGGCGGGCACGCCGGCACCGGCCGACCCCGCCGCCTCGGCCCAGCGCGACCGCCAGCCGTTCCCCACGCCGGCGGCCGTCCGCGCGCTGGTGGGCATGGCGCGCGCCTGGCCGGGGTCGCTGCGGGACAACCTCCGCTCGCCGCTCCCCCGGGCCGCCGTCGAGACGTTCCTCGGCATCTACTCCCGCCCCTCGATCAGCTGGGCCGACCTGGGCTGGCTGCGCGCGCGGACGCGGCTGCCGATCGTGCTCAAGGGCGTGCTGCACCCCGACGACGCCCGGCGGGCGGTCGACGAGGGCGTGGACGGCGTCGTGGTGAGCACCCACGGCGGGCGGCAGGTCGACCGCTCGATCGCGGCGCTCGACGCGCTGCCCGACGTCGTCGCCGCCGTCGCCGACCGGGTGCCGGTGCTGCTCGACAGCGGCGTCCGCAGCGGCGCCGACGTCTTCACCGCCGTCGCGCTGGGCGCGCGGGCGGCGCTGCTCGGGCGGCCGTTCGCGTGGGGGCTGGCGCTGGCCGGGGAGGCCGGCGTCCGGCAGGTGGTCGAGGACGTGCTCGGCGAGTTCGACCTGACCCTCGGGCTGACCGGGCACACCCGTGTCGGCGAGCTCACCCCGGACGTCCTCCGCCGCGTCGGCTGAACCCGCTTTCCGCACCGGAACCAGGACCGTTCTCGGTGCGGGAAGCGGCGGACACGCCCGGCCCCTGCCGACACGCCGACGAGGGTTGACCCCTCCGAGTGACCGGGGTCACAGTGGGTTCGGGCGGGGGCAGCCGGCAAAGAGTGGCCACCGACAGCTCGGTGGACCGACCAACGCGGCCAGACCGTCAGGACCGGCCCCCCGCCCCACGAACTCCCCTCTGCAGCAGGTCCGCGGCCGGGCGCAGGATGGTGCCCTGCTGGTGGAGCGAGGAGGAGATGCGCGATGGCCGACCTGTACGCAGACGTCCCCGGGGTGAGCCGACCGGTCCCGACCGGCCTGTACATCGGCGGGCAGTGGCGGCCGTCGAGCGACGGCGCCGAGTTCGAGGTGCACGACCCGGCCGACGCGTCGGTGCTCACCCGGGTCGCCGACGCCACGCCCGAGGACACGGCCGCCGCCATGGACGCCGCCGCGGCCGCGCTGCCGGGGTGGGCGGCGACACCGCCGCGCAAGCGCTCGGAGGTCATCCGGCGGGCGTTCGAGCTCATGGGCGAGCACGCCGACGACCTGGCGCTGCTCATGGTGCGGGAGAACGGCAAGGCGCTGGCCGACGCGCGCGCCGAGCGCACCTACGCCGCCGAGTTCTTCCGCTGGTTCTCCGAGGAGGCGGTGCGCATCGACGGCCACTACGGCGTCGCGCCCGCCGGCGGCACGCGCACCGTGGTGACCAACCAGCCGGTGGGCGTCTGCCTGCTCATCACGCCGTGGAACTTCCCGGCCGCGATGCTCACCCGCAAGCTCGGGCCGGCGCTGGCCGCCGGCTGCACGTCGCTGGTCAAGCCGGCCGCCGAGACGCCGCTGACCGCGGCGCTGCTCGTCGAGCTGCTCACCGAGGCCGGCGTCCCCGACGGCGTGGTCAACCTGCTGCCGACCAGCAAGGCCGGCGACGTCAGCAAGGCGGCGATGGCCGACCCGCGACTGCGCAAGATCAGCTTCACCGGGTCCACCGAGGTCGGCCGCATCCTGCTCAAGCAGGCCGCCGACCAGGTGCTGGTCAGCTCGATGGAGCTCGGCGGGAACGCCCCGTTCATCGTCTGCGCCGACGCCGACCTCGACGCCGCCGTCGAGGGCGCGATGCTGGCCAAGCTGCGCAACGGCGGCGAGGCCTGCACCGCGGCCAACCGGTTCTACGTCGAGGCGCCGGTCGCCGAGGAGTTCGGCCGCCGGCTCGCCGAGAAGATGGGCGCGGTCAAGGTCGGCCGCGGGGACGACGAGGGCGTCGGCCTGGGCCCGCTGGTCAACGAGGACACCGTGGAGAAGGTCGAGCGGATCGTGCGCGAGACCGTCTCGGCCGGCGCGCGCCCGGTGATCGGCGGCGAGCGGCCCGAGGGCCCCGGCTACTTCTACCCGCCGACCGTGCTGCTCGACGTCCCGGCCGGGTCGCCGGCGACGGAGGAGGAGATCTTCGGCCCGGTGGCGCCGATCGTGCCGTTCACCTCGGACGACGAGGTGCTGGCGAACGCCAACGGCACCGAGTACGGCCTGGTCGCGTACGTCTTCACCGGCGACCTGGCCCGCGGGCTGCGGCTGTCGGAGGCGCTGGAGTTCGGCATGGTCGGCCTCAACCGCGGCGTGGTGAGCGACCCGGCCGCGCCGTTCGGCGGCGTGAAGCAGTCGGGCATCGGCCGCGAGGGCGGGCACGAGGGCATCGCCGAGTACCTGCAGACGAAGTACATCTCGTTCCCGCTGTAGGCGGTCCCGGCCACGATCAGCCCACCTGATCCCCCGGGCTCCTCCCCCACGTCGCACCGTGGGGGAGGACCACTTCGGATCAGGTGGGCTGATCGCGGCACCACCGGCGGGGTTCGTTCGTTCGAAAGAGCAGGCAACGGAGAGGAGCCGCCCCCATGAGCGGACAGGGCCGCTGGAACGAGTCGTCGATCCCCTTCGGTCGGCTCGAGGAGATGTTCGACGACTGGGTGCGCACCATGCGCGCCAACCGCCCGCAGGGGGGCGGCTCGGTGTGGGCGCAGGCCACCCGCGAGGACAGCCGCCCGAAGGCCGACGTCGTCGACGAGGAGCCGGTGGCCGACGACCGGATCCGGGTCGACGAGTACCGCGAGGACGGCGCGCACGTGGTGCGGGCCTCCCTGCCGGGCGTCGACCCCGACCGGGACGTCGAGCTGACCGCCGACGCCGGTGAGCTGCGCATCGCGGTCGAGCGCCGGGGCGACGACGAGCGCACCTACCTGCGCCGCGAGCTGCCCACCGGCCGGTCCGAGCGCTCGCTCCCGCTGCCGGAGCGGGCACGGCCGGACGAGATCACGGCGTCCTACACCGACGGCGTCCTCGAGATCCGCATCCCGCTGGCCGAACCGTCGTCCGAGTCGACCCGGATCCGGGTGAGCCGGGGGTCCTAGGACCGTCGCACGACCCGGACGAGGCGCCGAGCAGCACGTTCTCCTGCAACAGGTCTAGAACCTCTGCGTCTTCTGCCGGGTGCCACCTCACCCCGCTCGTTCCTACGGTCGCGGCACCAGTGCCGCGCAGGCCGGGGGAAGTCCGCGCGGCGTCCGTCGAGCGTGAGCGAGGACGCCATGCGCAGTGCCAGAGGTGGGTTCCCCGAGATGTGCAGGAAGGCCGCGGTGGCCCTCCTCGGCGTGGTCGCGCTGGTCGCCCTGGGCGGCGTGCCGGCGCAGGCGGCGCTGTCGCAACCCGCGGTGGTGTCGGACAACCCGTCCGACGTCACCCCGCACCTGGTGCTCGACAACACCTCGTACAGCATCTACGACTTCGCGCAGGTCGGTGACACCGTCTTCGCCGGCGGTCGCTTCCAGCAGGTGCAGGACTGGGCGCGGACGACGACGTACAGCCGGCAGAACTTCGTCGCCTTCGACAGCCGGACCGGGGTGGTCTCCCCGCTCCAGCTGCAGTTCGACGGCATGGTCACGTCGCTCGCGGCCACCGACACGGCGCTCTACGTCGGTGGCGCCTTCGCCACCGTCAACGGGGTCACCCGCCGCGGGATCATGAAGTACGACCTGGTCAACAACCGGATCGACCCCACCTTCGCGCCCACGGGCATGCGCACGGTGTCCGACCTCGTGATCGCCAACGGCGTCGTGATCGCGGCGGGGAACTTCACCAAGAAGATCATGGCCATGGACCCGGTCACCGGGGCGGACACCGGCCGGATCAACGTCAACGTCGCCGGCGTGGTGTGGACGGGGGACGAGACCCGGGTCAAGCACATCGCCGTCTCGCCGAACGGCACCCGGCTGGTGGCGACCGGCAACTTCGCGACGGTCAACGGCCAGGGTCGCCGGCAGGCGTTCATGCTCAACCTCGGCGCGACGTCCGCGACGTTGAGCACCTGGCACGCGCCCCGCTTCGACGTCGACTGCGCGGCGTCCGGCGCCCGCGACGTCAGCGCGGAAGGCGTGGACTTCTCCCCCGACGGCAGCTACTTCGTCGTGGTCTCCACCGGTGGACCCACCGGCACCAACGGGATCTGCGACGCCGCGGCCCGGTTCGAGACGGCGAACGTCAGCAGCACGGTCCAGCCCACCTGGATCAACTGGACCGGCGGCGACACGCTCTACAGCGTCGCGGTGACCGGCACGGCGGTGTACGTCGGTGGTCACCAGCGCTGGCTGGACAACCCGTTCGGCCGTGACTCGGCCGGTCCCGGGGCGGTCGAGCGACCGGGCATCGGCGCCATCGACCCGGTGACCGGCAAGGCCCTCCCGTGGAACCCGACGAAGTCCCGCTTCCACGGCACGATGGCGCTGTTCGCCACCCCGCAGGGGCTCTGGGTCGGCAGCGACGGCACCGCCTTCGGGCGCGAGGACCACTACGGGATCGGCTTCGCCCCGCTGAACCCCGGCCCCACGCCCGACGTGACCCGACCCGACACCGCCATCGACTCGGGGCCGTCGGGGTCGGTGACCGACACGTCGGCCACCTTCACCTTCTCGGCGAGCGAGGCCACGGGCTTCCAGTGCAGCCTCGACGGCGCCGCGTACACCCCGTGCACCTCGCCGGTGAGCTACACGGGTCTGACGACCGCCGACCACACCTTCCGGGTCGTCGCCGTCGACCCGTCCTACAACGCCGACTTCAGCCCGGCGCAGCGGACGTGGACCGTCGCCGCGTCGGCGGGCAACCTCGTCGGCAACCCGGGCTTCGAGACGGACACCGCCGGCTGGGCGGGAGACGTGGCGGCGAACACCCTCAGCCGGGTCGCCGGCGGGCACTCGGGTGACTGGGCCGCCGCGGTGACGAACTCCGTGGCCGGTGGCGTCTGCGGGCTCACCGACAAGCCCAGCTGGGTGAGCTTCACCCAGGCCGGCGCCTACACCGCCGGGGTGTGGGTCCGGTCGGACACCCCCGGGCTCACGGTCCGGCTGCGGGTGCGCGAGTACGCGGGTGGCGTGCTGCAGGGGTCGGTCACCGCATCGGTGGCGGTCACGACGTCGTGGCAGCTGCTGACCACGGCCTACACGCCGGTCGCCCCGGGGTCGAGCCTGGACTTCGAGGTGTACTCGACCGGCGCTCCGGTCGGGGTGTGCTTCCAGGCCGACGACGCGTCCCTCACCCGCTGACCGGCGGTACCCGGACCGCTCTCGGCGCCGGGAGCCGACCAGGCTCCCGGCGCCGAGCGGCGGTCAGTCGCGGGAGAGGACCAGCGGCTCGTCGACCACCGGCCGCGGCCGCTCCACCGACGGCGGCGGCACCGGCTCGTGCTGCAGCGTCGGCAGCCACCGCAGCCAGCGCGGCAGGTACCAGTTGCGCTCGCCGAGCAGCTGCATCACGGCCGGCAGCAGCAGCGCCCGGACGACGGTGGCGTCGAGCAGCACCGCGACCGCCAGCCCCAGCCCGATCTGCTTCATGTTGGTCGTCGACAGCGTCACGAAGGTGCCGAAGACGAACACCATGATGATCGCGGCGCTGGTGACCACCCCGGCCGACGAGGTGATCCCGTTCGCGATCGCGGCCCGGGTCGACAGCCCGCGGTCGTAGCCCTCGCGGATCCGGCTGAGGATGAAGACGTGGTAGTCCATCGACAGCCCGAAGAGGATCACGAAGAGGAACAGCGGGATCCAGGTGACGATGGCGCCGGTCTCCTGCAGTCCGATCAGCGAGCCGCCCCAGCCCTCCTGGAAGACCAGCACCAGGGTGCCGTAGGCCGCCGCGACCGAGAGCGTGTTGAGCACGATCGCGGTGAACGCGACCACCACCGAGCGGAACGAGACCAGCAGCAGCAGGAACGCCAGCACCAGCACGAACCCGAACACCCACGGCGTCCGCTCGGCGATCAGGTCGCGGAAGGCCACCGAGCCCGCGGTCTCACCGGTCACCACCGCGGTGACGCCGTCCACCGAGCCGACGGTGTCGGCGACGATGCCCTCGAGGGCGTGCAGCGCGTCGACCGACGCCTGCTCCTGGCCGTCGCCCACCAGCGGCAACGAGACGACGGCGACCTCGCCGTCCTCGCTGGTCCGGACGTCGACCGGCTCGTTCATCTGCCCGGTGCCCAGCGCCTGCGCGCGCAGGTCGGCGATCGCCGCCTGCACCTCCGGCGCCGCGACGTCGTCGGCCTCGATCACCACCTCCGCCGGTGACGAGCCGCCGGGGAACGCCTCGGCGATGCGCTCGTAGGTCTGGATGACCGGCAGGTCCTGCGGCAGGTCCTGGATGCCGTCGTTGCGCAGCTCCAGCTGCACGGTCGGGACGGCGAGGGCGACCAGCGCCCCGCCGGCGACAACGGCTGCCACCACGGGGCGGCGCAGCACGGCACCGAGCACCACACCCCAGAACCGCGACGGCCGCGCCTCGCGGCGGTGCAGGCCGGGGATGCGCCCCTTCTCGACCCGGTCGCCCAGCCAGCTCATCAGCGCCGGCAGCACGGTGAGCGAGCCGAGCACCGAGGTGGCGACGACGAGGATGGTGGCGACGCCGATGCCGGTGAAGACCGCCGAGCCGGTGAGGAAGACGCCGGCCATGGCGACGATGACGGTGAGCCCCGAGATGAGGATCGACCGGCCGGAGGTGGCGGCGGCGATGTCGAGGGCGTCGACCGCACCGTTGCCGCGGGCCCGCTCCTCGCGCTCCCGCTTGAGGTAGAAGAGCGAGTAGTCCACGCCCACGGCCAGGCCGATGAGCAGCATGACCGTCTGCGCCGTCCCGTCGACGTGCCAGACCTGGCTGACGTAGGTGAGCAGCCCGAGCGCGCCGACGAACGCGGTCAGCGCGAACACCAGCGGCAGCAGCGCGGCGACGATCGCGCCGAAGGTCAGCAGCAGGACGGCGAGGGTGATCGGGATGGCCAGGTACTCGGCCCGCTCGAAGTCGCCGGCCAGCGCCTCGTCCAGGGCGACGTCGGCGCTGGCGCCGCCGAACTGCTCGACGCGGACGTCGGGGTGCCGGTCGGCGACCTCGGCCACCGCCTCGGTGATCGGGCCGACCTTGTCGGCGGCGTCGTCGGGCGAGCCGCGGATGTCGAACGTCACCAGCACCGACCGGCCGTCGGCGGAGGTGAGCGGGGCGCCCGACAGCGGGCTGGCCACGTTCTCGACGTCCGGGGTGGCCTCCAGGGTCGCGACGACGTCGGTGAGCGCCGCGGTCGCGGCCGCCTCGGAGACGTCGTCGGCGCGCTGCACGAGCACCATCTCCGACGCCGGCTCCTCCCAGCCGTGCGCGTCGAGGATGCGCTGGGCCTCGGCCGTGGGGCCGACGTTCGCCTCGGCCGCGGTGAGCTCCCCGCGCGGGATCAGGTTGCCGAGGGTGATCGCCAGGACGACGAACGCCAGCCAGCCGAGGACCGCCGTCCTCCGGTGCCGCGCGCTCCACCGCCCGGCGCGCGCCGCGAGATTGCGTGATGCGTCCACTGTCTTCGTGCCTTCCTGATCTCGGAGAAGTCGCCGGGTCGAACCTGCCGTCGGGCGGGACGCGCGCCCATCCCGCCACCTGGCCGTTCGGGTGTCGGGCCAGCCCGAACACCACCGCGGGAAGCCTCTCGGGGCGGGATCTGCACAGGTATCGGGGAACGCCCCCATCCGCCCCTGGTCCTCGGTCACCAGGGGCTCGGGGGGCTCCCGGCCGGGTCGGGGATCAGCCGGCGCGGCGGTCGGCCACGTACTCGGGGTCGTGCTGGCCCATGCGCTCGCCGGTGCGCGACCGTGTGCGGCGCACCCGGGGCGCCCACGAGGTCGCCTCGGCCAGCCCGCGCAGCGGCACGTTGCCGTACAGGCTCTCGACCTGGTCGGCGCGGACGCTGTAGGTCTCGTGCCAGATGCCGACGTCGGCGGACGCGGCACCGCTCCGGTTGAAGGCCCCCCAGGCGGGGGCGTGCGCCATGCCGGCGTCGCGGGCGTAGCGGCCGAGGTCCTCCACCGACCGCCAGTACTGGACGACGAGGAGGTCGCGACCCGACCAGTACGTGCGCGGCCGGGCGAGCAGCCCCGAGTCCGGGCGGGCGAGCAGCTCCCGGACCATCCGGGGCATGCCGGCGAACACCGGCCACCAGCTGCGCACCCGGCGCAGGCGGTTGAACCGCATGCCGATCAGGAAGAGCACGACCTCGCCGTCGGGGGTGGCGGCGAACTGGCCACCGCTGACACCGCGCGGGGCGTGCTCGGCGGCGCCGACGTAGGGCTTGGGGACCTGGGTCTGCACGGGGACCTCCTCGAGGGGCGGGAGGTCGAGCGCACCGCAGGGCACCGGTCCGCCGCCTCGGGGTCGGACCCCAGCAACTCAGCCGAGGACCCCCGGCAGCTGCGCGCGCGAGGCGATGCCGAGCTTGCGGTAGGCGGCGGAGAGGTGGACCTCCACGGTCTTGGTGGTGACGAACAGGGCCTGCGCGATGTCGCGGTTGGTCAGCCCGTCGGCGGCCAGCCGGGCCACCCGTCGCTCGCTGGCCGACAGCGCCTCCGCCCCGGTCAGGCGGGGCGTCCGGGGCCGGGCCCCGGCGGCGGCGAGCTCCTCGACGGCCTGCCGGACGAGGGCTCCCGCACCGCAGCGCGAGGCGGTGTCCAGACCCTCCCGCAGGGGTGTGCGCGCGTCGGCCCGGTGGTTGGCCCGCCGCAGCCCGGCGCCGAGCTCGACCTGGGCGCGCGCGTGCTCCAGCCGGGCGGCGGTGCCGCCCAGGACGCCGACCGCCGCGGCGAGCGCGTCGAGGTCGTCGCCCACCTGCCCGACCGTGCGCAGCGCGATCCCGGTGGCGACGGGCGCGGCGAAGCGCTCGGCGTCGGCGAGGGCCGCCCGCGCCTCCGCACCCGCCTCCTCCGCGCGGCCGAGCCGGTGCAGCGCGAGCGCGGCGTCCGTGCGCCACGGCACCAGCCCGGGGTGGACCCACCCGCGGCGGGCCAGCCGCTCCCCGGCGTCCCGGAGGACGTCGACCGCCACCCCCGGTCGCCCCTGCACGAGCCGGAGGCGGCCGACCGCGGCCAGCAGCGCGGCGTGGTCCAGCGCCAGCCCCAGCTCGTCCAGCTCCTGCTGCGCGGCAGCGACCTCGCCGCGCTCGACCAGCACCGGCAGCAGCGTGCCGAGCAGCAGCCGCCGCGGATACGGCGCGCCCGCCGCCGCCGCGAGGTCCAGGGCCAGGCGCAGGTCGGCCTCGGCGTCGAGCAGCGCGCCGGTCCGCCGTCCCATCTCCGCGCGCGAGCCCAGGGCGGCGCCGAGCTCGACCGGGGCCCCGCGTCCCCGTGCATCGCCCACGGCGTCGTCGGCTGCGGCCACCGCCTCGGTCAGCTCGCCCGCGGCGGCCAGCACCGGCGCGGCCAGGTAGAGGACGCCGGTGACGAAGGAGGCGCTGTCCAGCCGCAGGACGCCGGTCAGCGCGGCGCGGGCCTGCGCGACGGCCTCCGCCGTCCGGCCGGGTTCCTGGAGCACCTCGACGGCCGAGGTGGCGAGCAGCACGCAGCCGGCCACCGTGTCCGGCCCTGCGGTGGGCAGCAGCCGCGCGAGCCGGGCCAGCGCATCGGCGCGGACGGCGGGCCGCGACCGGGCCAGCCCGACGTACTCGGCCTCGAGCAGCTGCCGCACCGCGGGCTCCACCTCGGCGGCGTCGGCCTCGACGACGGCGTCCCGCAGCACGGCCAGGGCGCGGGGCAGCTCCCACGCCGTCTCCAACCCGCGGGCCAGCCGAAGGGCGACGCGGGCGCGGGCGGTCGGGCGGGTGGTCACCGCCAGCGCCTCGGCCAGCCGGTCCAGCCCCGCGGCCGGGCCCAGGTGCGTCTCGGCGTCGCCGAGCTCGAAGAGCACCTCGGCGCGCAGCCCGGGCGGCGGCGGCTCGGCCAGCGCGCGCCGCAGGTAGGCCACCGCCGGGCCGGGCGCGCCCTTGCCCAGCGCCTCGCGCGCCGCGCGGCGCAGCCGCTCCACGACCCACGGGTCGCGCAGCGGCGCCACCTCGAGCAGGTGCGCCGCGACCGCCTCGGCCGGCGCGCCGTCGGCGGCCAGCTCGCGCGCGGCGGTGCGGTGGGCGAGGTGCCGCTCCCCCGCGGGCAGGTGGTCGACCACGGCCTGCGCGACCAGCGGGTGCACGAACGCCGGCCCGGGGACGACCAGCTCGGCGGCGACCAGCCGGTCGACGCCGCGCGCCGCGGCGTCCGGGAGCAGGCCGGCCACCGCGGCCACGTGCCGCAGCTGCGCGTCGGCGCCGAGGACGGCGAGCGCACGGGCGGCCGCGACCGCCTCCCGCGGCAGGTGCCGCAGCCGGGGCAGGACGAATGCGGCGACGATCTCGGGCGCGCGGTCGTGGACAGCTGGGACCGCCTCCGCCGTCGGCGCGAGGCCCGCCGCGGCCAGCGACCGGGCCAGGGCACCGAGCAGCATCGGGTTGCCGGCCGCGACCTCCCCGCATGCGGCGACGAACGCGTCGTCGGCGTCGGTGCCGAACAGGTCCCGCAGCACGACCGCCGACGCCGCAGCCGACAGCGGGCGGGGGTGGACGACGACGGTGGTGGGCTCGGCGCGGAGCACGTCGAACAGCTCCCCGGTGTCGCTCCCGGGCTCCGGCGGCCGGGTGGCGACGGCGACCAGCACCGGCAGGCCCTCGACGCGGTGCGCGAGGTGGGCCAGCGCCCGCAGGGACGGCCCGTCGGCCTCGTGCGCGTCGTCGACGGCCACGAGCAGCGGCGCTCGCTCGGCCAGCCCGGCGAGCAGCCAGTAGACGCCGTGCAGGGTGGCGAAGCCGGGTGCCGGCGTGGCGGCGGGGTCGAGCACCGGCGCGGCCAGCCGGGCGGCGCCGTCGAGCAGGGCGGCCCGCTCCGCCTCCGACGCCGTCCGCAGGACCGGCTCGAGCAGGCCGCGGACCACCCCGAACCCGAACTCGCGCTCCAGGGGACCGGCGCGGGCGCTCAGCACCCGGAAGCCGCGCTCGACGGCGGCCGCGCGGGCGGCGTCGAGGAGGCGGGTCTTGCCGATCCCGGCCGGTCCCTCGACCAGGAGCGCGCAGCCGCGCCCGGTCGCCGCGGCGTCCAGCGCCGCGACGACCGCCTCGACCTCCGCCTCCCGCTCCAGCAGCGGGTCGGCCCGCGCCGTCGTGCGGGTCATCGCGCGCCAACGTTAGGGACGCTCCCCGAAGCGCGACAGGTGCCCGCGCGCGTGGGATCGGCCCATGACAGCGATCTCCAGTCCCGTTCCGCCCGTCGCCGTCCCCGACGTCGACCTGCCCGCCTTCCTGCTCGCGGGCGCGGCCCGCCGCGGCGACCGCCCCGCGTTCGTCGACGGCCCGACCGGCCGCGCCCTCTCCTCCGCCCAGGTCGAGACGCTGGCCTGCCGCGTGGCCGGCGGGCTGGCCGCCCGCGGCTTCCGGCCCGGCGACGTCCTGGCGGTCCTCGCGCCCAACCTGCCCGAGTGGCCCGTGGTGATGCTCGGCGCGCAGCTCGCGGGCGGCGCCGTCACGCCGATCAACCCGCTGTGGACGGCGGAGGAGATCGCGCACCAGCTGCGCGACTCCGGCGCGCGGACCCTGGTCACCGTCGGGCCGTTCGCGGACAAGGCGCGGGCCGCGGGCGCGACCGACGTCCTGGTGATCGGTGAGGACTCCTTCGCCTCGCTGATCGCCGCCGGTGAGCCCTGCCCCGACGTGCGGATCGACCCGGCGCGCGACGTCGCGCTGCTGCCCTACTCGTCGGGGACGACGGGGCTGCCGAAGGGGGTGCGGCTGACCCACCGCAACGTCGTCGCCAACGTCTGCCAGAGCCGCGCGGTGATCGCGATGCGGGACGACGACGTGATGATCGGCGTGCTGCCGTTCTTCCACGTCGCCGGCTTCTGCGCCTCGATCTGCCTGACCCTCGACGCCGGCGCGACGGTGGTGACCCTGCCGCGGTTCGACCTCGAGGCGGCGCTGCAGCTGGTCGAGCGGTACCGCGCGACCCTGCTGCCCTCGGCGCCGCCCGTGGTCCTGGCGCTCGCCCGCTCCCCGCTCGTCGACCGCTACGACCTCTCCTCGCTGGACGCGGTGATGTGCGGGTCGGCGCCCCTGTCCGCCGAGCTCGAGCAGGAGGCCGCGCGGCGGCTCGGGCGACCGGTGCTGCAGGTGTACGGGCTCACCGAGACCAGCCCGATCCTGTCGATCTGCCGCCGCGACGGCAGCGGCCACACCCCCGGCGCGGTCGGCACGCTGGTGCCCGGCACCGAGGCCCGCCTGGTCGACCCCGCCACCGGCGCCGACGTGCCCGCGGGCGCGACCGGCGAGCTGTGGTTCCGCGGCCCGCAGGTGATGGCCGGCTACCTCGGCGACCCCGCGGCCACGGCCGCCGCGATCGACGCCGAGGGGTGGTTCCGCTCCGGCGACCTCGGCACGGTCACCGCGGACGGCGAGGTGTTCGTCGTCGACCGCGTCAAGGAGCTGATCAAGGTGAGCGGGTTCCAGGTGGCGCCGGCCGAGCTCGAGGCGCTGCTGGTCACCCACCCCGGCGTCCTGGACGCGGCGGTGATCGGCCGGCCGGACGCGCGCACCGGGGAGCGGCCGGTGGCCTTCGTCGTCCCCCGAGGGGCGCTCGACCCGGCCGAGCTGGTCGAGTGGGCCGCCGCGCGGACGGCGCACTACAAGCGTCTGGCCGGGGTCGACGTGGTCGAGGCGGTCCCGCGCTCGCCGGCGGGCAAGATCCTGCGCCGCGCCCTGCGTGACCGCAGCGCCGTCCCCGCCTGAACGCCACCGCCGGGGCTTCCGACACTCTCCGTGAGGGCCGGCGCGGGCAACGGCGCAGGACCGGACGGCCGGCGCACCGGCTGTCGCACGGCTCTGCACGTAGTGCGGTCGCCGTGCGCGCCGGTGGACCGGCGCGATCCGCATGTCGAGCGATCCGACTGCTGTCGCCACTCTTCCGATCACTGAAGGTCACCGCAGGCCGTGCCCGGCTCATCGGGCGGGAGGGAGGGTTGCCACCTCGGACGTGCGCGGCGCATGGTCCGGCTGACCGCGGCACCCGTCGCTGCGGGGGTGGTCCCGCCGCTCCGCGGGGGCACCCTCCCCCGAGAATCAGGGGTCTGGGGTGGGCACGAGAGCGCTGCCGTCGTCGCCCGGCGACGTCGTCCGGTTGGACGACGCCCGCCGGGAGATGCGGCTGCGCCTCGAGGAGCAGCCCCCGGGTCGCCGGACCGGACGCCGGCTGCTCGTGCTGGTCGTCCTGGTCGTCAGCGGCTTCGCCCTCCTCGTGGCACTCGCCGGTCCCGCGTCCGCGGCATCGCCGGGGTCCGCGAGCGCGGACCCGCCGGTGAGCGCGGGGCCGCCCGAGAGCACCCCGGCCTCCGACCATCCGGGCGGTCCGCCGGCCGATCCGCCCGCCAAGCCCACGAGTCCTCCCGGTGATCCGGCCGAGCCCGCCGGGCGGCCCGGCGGACCCACCGAGCCTCCTGGCGAACCCGCCGAACCTCCTGGCGAACCCGCCGAGCCGCCCGCCCCGGTGGCCGATCCACCTGTCGAACCGGCCGATCCCGCCACCGAGCCCACGGAGCCCACCGAGCCTGCCGGCGAGCCCACCGAGCCTCCCGGCGAACCCACCGAGCCGCCCGCCCCGGTGGCCGATCCACCTGTCGAACCGGCCGATCCCGCCACCGAGCCCACCGAGTCTCCCGGCGAGCCCACCGAGCCTGCCGGCGAGCCCACCGAGCCTCCCGGCGAAGCAGCCACGCCGCCGGGCGAGCCCGCCGACGCACCCCCTCAGCCCCCTGTTCCTCCGAGTGCGCCCATCGACGTGCCTCCGGCCGCCGAACCGCCGACGACCGTGCCTCCGGCCACTGAGCCGCCCACCACCGGGCCCCCGGCGGCCGAGCCGCCCACGACCGTGCCTCCGGCCACCGAACCGCCCACGACCGTGCCTCCGGCCACCGAACCGCCCACGACCGTGCCTCCGGCCACTGAGCCGCCTCCCGCCGAGCCTCCGGCCGCCGGGCCGTCCACCACCGCGCCTCCCGTCACCGGGCCGTCCACCACCGCGCCTCCGGCTACCGAGCCGCCCAGCACCGCGCCTCCCGTCACCGGGCCTCTCGCCACCGAGCCGCCCACCACCGCGCCTCCCGTCACCGGGCCGTCCACCACCGCGCCTCCGGCTACCGAGCCGCCCAGCACCGCGCCTCCCGTCACCGGGCCTCTCGCTACCGAGCCGCCCGCCGCCGAGGCCCCCGGTGTCCGGCCGGCGACCGCCCCCGCCGCGGACCACTCGAGCGCCCCGCCCGCCGCTGCGCAGCCCGTCGAGCAGCCGACCGCCCCGCCGGCCGACACCCAGGCCGCCGACGTGGCCCCGCCGGCCGCGACCACGCCCACCACCGACCCGCCGGCCGACGCCCCGGTCGCCGAGCAGCCGGTTGCCGCGGTCGAGGTGGTGGTCGCGACCACTACGGAGGCCACCGCGCCCTCCTCGACCGACACGGCGCCCGAGCCGGCCGAGCTCCTGGAGGCCACGCCCCTCTCCGAGCTGCCGGCACCGACGACGTTCACAGCGGTCGCCCTGCTCCTGACCTGCGGGGCTTCGCCGCAGGGCGACGACGCAGTGCGGGAGGCGACGCCGCGGTACGTCGTCGTGGCGGCCACCCGGGTCGGGGACCCGGCCGTCGCGACGATCACGCAGACCGCCGGCGCCGGGGGCACCACCGCCCCGCCGCTGTCGCACGCGCCACCTCACCCGTCCACGCCGCTACCGGCGCCGGCGCCCTGCCCCACCACTCACGCCGGGGCGGCCTCGACCGTCGGCGCCTCTGCGTCGGCGCGCGGGAAGCACCGCCACAGCGTCGACGCCTACCTGCCCGTCGTCGGCCCGACCGCGGCGCTCCCGTCGTCGTCGTGGGTGGAACCCGACGTCCTCGCCGACCCGGTCGAGCGGACGACCGCTCCGGGGAGCAGCCCCGGCTGACCCCGCCGAGGCCGTGCGGCCTGCCCGCACGGCTCCGCGGACCGCGCACGCCGGGCGCCGCCCGAACGGTCGGACGCCGTCGCTCCCGGAGGCCGCAGAGGTCGCCGCCATCCCTGTCCGCCTGCCCGCACCGTCGCGGGAACCGTGAGGACCACCCCTGATGTCAACCGCTGAATCCGCGCACCCCGTCCCGGTCCCCCGGATCACGGCCGCCCCGTCGTCCGACGCGGTCGGCGAGGCGGTGCCGGACCGCCTCGGGAACCCTCCGTTCATCCCCCTGCTCGACGTCCGGGCCGGCACCCGGCTGCTGCGCGGGGAACTGGACCGTGCCTGGCGGACCGTCCTGGCGCACGGCCGGTTCACCGACGGCCCGGAGGTGGAGACCTTCGAGAGCCAGTTCGCCGACTACTGCGGCACGTCCGCCTGCGTCGGGGTCGGATCGGGTTCCGACGCCCTGGAGCTGAGCCTCGCCGCGCTCGGCATCGGTCCGGGCGACGAGGTGGTGCTCCCGGGGAACGCCTTCGTGGGCACGGCCGAGGCGGTGTGCGCGGTCGGTGCGTTCCCCCGGTTCGTCGACGTGCTCCCGACGACGCTGCAGATCGACCCCGATGCCGTCGCCGGCGCCGTCAACCGCCGCACCGCGGCCGTCATCGCCGTCCACATGTACGGCCAGATGGCCGACGTCGACCGGCTCGAGGCCGTCGCGCAGCGGCACGGCCTGGTCCTGCTCGAGGACGCCACCCAGGCGCCCGGCGCGACGTTCGGGAGCCGCCGTGCCGGGAGCGTCGGCCTCGCGGCGGCCTTCAGCTTCGCGCCGGGCACCAACCTGGGTGGGCTGGGCGACGGCGGCGCCCTCGTGTCCGACGACTCCTGGCTCCTCGCCCGGGTGCGGCAGCTGGCCGACCACGGCCGCAGCCCCGACGACCGCCACGAGCACGGTCTGCGCGGCCGCCGGAGCCGGCTGGACACGCTGCAGGCCGCGGTGCTCGGCGTGAAGCTCGCCCACCTCGATGACGACAACCGGGCGCGCCGGATCCTGGTGCAGCGGTACCGCGAGCGGCTGCCGCTCGACTGCCCGCTGGTCGGTCAGCACCCGCAGGCGCAGTCGGTGCACCACCACGTCGTCGTCCAGGTGAAGGAGCGCGAGGCCGCCACCCGGGCGCTGAGCCGTGACGGCATCGGGTGGGCGCTGCACTACCCCGTCCCCTGCCACCGGCAGCCGGCCTTCGCCGAGTTCGCCGACGACGTGCTGCCGGTCGCCGAGCGCGCGGCCGAGCGCGTGCTGTCCCTCCCGCTGTCGCCGACCATGTCGTACGCGCAGGTCGACCGGGTGAGCGAGGTGCTCAGCCGGGAGAGGAGGCGGCGGCGCCGGTGACCGCTGAGATCTCCGGCGCCGGGGGGTCAGCACGGAGAGGGAACGAGGACCGAGGAGACCGACGATGGCGACGTACGTGCAGCTGGGGCCGGTGAACACCTGGTACGACGAGCGCGGGGAGGGGCGCCCGCTGGTGCTGCTGCACGGCGGACTGGTCGACACCCGCCTGTTCGAGCCGATCCTGCCGCCGCTGGTGGAGCGCTTCCACGTCTACCTGCCCGAGCGGCGCGGGCACGGGCGCACGGCTGACGTCGAGGGGCCGATCACCTACCAGGTGATGACCGACGACACGATCGCCTTCCTCGACACCGTCGTCGGCGGCCCGGCCGACCTGGTCGGCTACAGCGACGGGGCGTTCATCGCGATGCTCGTGGCGATCCAGCGTCCGGACCTGGTCGACCGGGTGGTCATGATCAGCGGAGGTTTCGACAAGTCCGGCGAGGCGGCGCCCGACCAGGAGTTCGACGTCGACGAGGTGGTGCAGTTCCTCGGCTCGTCGTACGGCGAGGTCTCCCCCGACGGCGAGGAGCACTTCCCGGTGGTCGTCGCCAAGATCGGCGAGCTGATGGTGAACGAGCCGCACGTGGACATCGCGGAGCTGGCGAAGGTGCGCGCGCGGTCGCTGGTGATGTTCTCCGACGACGACCTGATGACGCTGTCGCACGCGGTGGAGATGTTCGAGGCGCTGCCGAACGCCGAGTTCGCCGTCGTCCCGGGGACGTCGCACTTCCTGGTCAGCGAGAAGCCGCACCTGGTCAACGCGCTGCTGACCGACTTCCTGACCAACGAGCCGGTGCCGACGATGGCGCCGATCCGGCGGGCTCAGAAGGAGTGGGCCTCGTCGTAGCCGTAGTCCTGGTCGAGCTCCGGCGTCCGCTGCGGGGCCGGCCTCTGCGGCTCACGGCTCGGCGGAGGCTGCGGCGCGGCCGGCCGGCGCACGTCGGCGTGCACCTCGTCGTAGCCGTAGTCGCCGACGGTCTGGTCGCTGTTCGGCTCCATCAGAACTCCTGGGAGAGGGCGGTGCCGTCGTCCCGCATGCTTCTCCCGCGCGCGACCGCCCACAAGACGAGGCCCCCGCAGGACGACGCGGCCCCGGCTCTTCCGTCGAAGAACCGGGGCCGCGGCGCTGTCTCAACCAGACGCGCGCCCGAAGGGACTCGAACCCCTAACCTTCTGATCCGTAGTCAGATGCTCTATCCGTTGAGCTACGGGCGCAGCACCGCGCGAGCGGCGCAGGGACCAGTGTACCGGGCGCCGGCGCCTCGCCGCCGGGGGCCCTCGACCGGCGCGCTCACCAGCGGATCCCCGGAGCGCGCAGCCGCGGGGCGTCGCCGACCGGCGGTCGGCCGGCGGGTGGCGCGTGCCGGTGGTCGCCCAGGTGCCGGCTTGGGTCCCGCGGCACGAGCTCGCGCAGCCGGCGGGCCCGCTCCCCCGTCGCCGGGTGGGTCCGCAGCACCAGCGGGTCGGGCACCCGCCCGCGGGGCACCATCGTGCGCTCCCAGATCTGGCCGGTCGCCCGCTCCAGCTCCTCCAGCGCCGAGGCCAGCCCCTCGGGGTCCCCGGTCAGCGCGGCGCCCTCCAGGTCGGCGTCGAACTCGCGCGAACGCGACAGCGCCAGCTGCGCCAGGTTCACCGCAGTCGGCAGCAGGATCAGCACGCCCGAGACGACCAGCGGCCGCAGGTCCCCGCCCAGCGTCAGGGGCAGCGTGACCAGGACCGAGAACAGCCCGAGGTACGACAGCCCCTGCACCAGCCGGCCGACGGCGTCCGACAGGCTCATCACCGTGGTGTCGCCGGCCCGCACGTGGCCGATCTCGTGGGCGAGCACCCCGGCCACCTCCCGGCTGGTCAGCCGCCGCAGCAGCCCGTCGGTGACCGCCAGCGAGGCGTCGTCCCCCCGGCCGACCGCGAACGCGTTGGGCACCGAGCTCGCGACGTAGTAGAGCGTCGGCGCCGCCGGCAGCCCGGCCCGCTGGGCCAGCACCGCGACGGTGCGGTGCAGCCCCGGCGCCGCGTCGTACGGCAGCTGCTGCGCGCCGTACATGGCCAGGACGGCGCGGGCGGGCATCCGCGGCCGCAGCAACGCCAGGACGCCGCCCGCGACGAGGATCGCGACCAGCCCCGAGAGGCCGAACAGCATCCACGCCAGCAGGGCGGCGACCAGCACCAGTCCGCCGAGCAGCACCACGCTCTGGACGGCGTTGCGCACCTTCTGCCGTCGCCGCGCGCCGGGATCGAGCACGCGGTCATCCGACCACGCGAGACCCTCAGGCGTCCCGGCGCCGGAAGACGGCGTAGCCGATGACCAGCACGACGGCGGTCTCGGCCGCGAACACCGCCAGACCCACCCACGGGTCGAGCAGATCCGGGTTGAACGGCACCGGCTGGGTGACGACGCCGCCGGCGTTGCCCGGCATCAGCTTGGTCACCCACTCCCCCCACGCGCCGGGGAGCAGCATCGCCATGTTGCCGAGGACGAAGACGGTGCCGAGCACGATCGACAGCGCCGCGGCGGTGTGCCGTACCAGCAGCCCGACGCCGGCGGCGAGCAGGCCGAGCCCGGCCACGTAGAGCCCGCTGCCGAGCAGCGACCGCAGCACGCCGTCGTCCGAGAGCGCGAGCCCGACGCCCTGCCGGTCGAGGAACCAGTTGCCCGCCAGGTAGCCGACGACGGCGGTGACCGTGCCGACGACGAACAGCGTGCCGCTGAGCACCAGCGCCTTGGCGGCCAGGACGGCGCCGCGCCGCGGCGTGGCCGTCAGCGTCGCCCGGACCATGCCGGTGGAGTACTCGCTGGTCACGACCATCGCGCCGAGGACGACGGCCAAGATCTGGGCGACCATCATCCCCCAGGTCACGAACGAGCCCGCCGACTCGCCGGCGCTGCCGTCGGCCAGCTCACCGGCGACCGCGGCGCAGAGCAGCGTGGTCAGCCCGGCGCCGACGACGAACAGCATGGCCGTCGACCAGGGCGTCGAGCGCACCGACCAGAACTTGATCCACTCCGACCGGAGGGTGGCGCCGAAACCGGGGGCACGGGTGCCGGACGCCGGGTCGAGCCGGACGACGTCGAGGGTGGCGGTCACCGGGCCACCGCCGCGTACTCGACGCTGCTCGCGGTCAGCGCCATGAACGCCTCCTCCAGCGAGGACTGGACCAGCGACAGCTCGTGCAGGTACAGCCCGTGCCGGCCGACGGTCTCGCCGATCGTCGCCGCGTCGACGCCCTGCACCCGCAGCTCGTCGTCCACGGTGGTGACCTCGGCGCCCGACCGGCGCAGCAGGTCGGCGACCTCGGCGCGCCGGGGGCTGCGCACGCGCACGAACGACGCGGCGTGCTCGGTGATGAAGTCGGCCATCGAGGAGTCGGCGAGGATCCGGCCCCGCCCGATGACCAGCAGGTGGTCGGCGGTCAGCGCCATCTCCGACATCAGGTGGCTGGAGACGAGCACGGTCCGCCCCTCGCCGGCCAGCCGCCGGGCGAGCGTGCGCACCCAGCGGATGCCCTCCGGGTCCAGCCCGTTGACCGGTTCGTCGAGGACGACGACCGGCGGGTCGCCGAGCAGCGCGACGGCGATACCGAGCCGCTGGCCCATGCCGAGCGAGAAGCCGCCGACCCGCTTGTCGGCGACCGCCTCGAGGCCGACCAGCCCCAGCACCTCGTCCACCCGCGCGCGGGGGATGCCGTTGCTCGCGGCCAGCCAGCGCAGGTGGTCGCGCGCCGAGCGGCCCGGGTGCAGCGCCCGCGCCTCGAGCAGCGCGCCGACCTCGCGCAGCGGCGCCGGGTGGTCCTGGTAGCGGCGGCCGTTGACGGTCACGCTGCCCGCCGTGGGCCGGTCCAGCCCCAGGATCATCCGCATCGTCGTCGACTTCCCGGCGCCGTTGGGGCCGAGGAAGCCGGTGACGCGGCCCGGCCGCACGGTGGCGTCGAGGGAGTCGACGGCGACCTTCTCGCCGTATGTCTTGGTGAGCCCTTGGGCGACGATCATGGGGACGAGCCTGTCGTCGTCCGGCCGCCGCGCCCATCGGGGAACGCCCTGATCCGCATGGGGGACGCCCCTGGAAAGCGCGGGCCCTTCGTGACGACGTCGGCACCGGACGTCGACCGCCGCGCCGGGGCAGGGCCGAACGCACCTGCCGACCGCCGACCCGAGCGCACTACCGTGCCCGCCTCTGCAGCCGGAAGCGCGGGAGGCCGCGATGACCTCGTCGGTGGAGCAGGACGTCCTCGTGGTGGGCGGTGGCCTCGCCGGGCTCACCGCGGCCCGAGAGCTGCGGCACGCCGGCCGGCGCGTGCTGGTGCTCGAGGCGCGGGACCGGCTCGGCGGCCGCGCGTACACCTCCCGTCTGGCCGGACGGGACGTGGAGCTCGGCGGCGCGCACGTGCACTGGTTCCAGCCGCACGTGTTCGCCGAGATCACCCGGTACGGGATCGCGTACCGGCCCCTGCCGATCCCCGAGCGGTGGTCGTACTGGAGCGGGGGACGGCTGAACGAGGGCTCGGTGGAGGACCTGGCGCCACGCCTGGCAGCGGCGTTCGAGGCGCTGTTCGCCGACGCGCGGGAGGCCTTCCCGCTGCCGCACCAGCCGTTCGCCGCGGCCGACGCCGTCGCGCGCCTCGACGGGCTGTCGGTGCTGGACCGCCTGGTGGCCACCGACCTGCCGCCGGTCGACCGGGACCTGGCCAACGCCATGCTCAGCACGTCGGCGTCGGCGCGCTGCGACGAGTCCGGGCTCGTGCACCTGATGCGCGAGTTCGCCCTGGCCGGCTGGAGCTTCCCGCTGTGGCTCGACGCGATGGGCTCGTTCGCGATGCGGACGGCGGACCTCGTCGACGCCCTGGTGGCCGACGGGGAGCCGGAGGTGCGCCTGTCGTCGCCGGTGACGACGGTCGAGCAGCACGACGGCACGGTCACCGCGAGCACCCGGGACGGCGCGCGGTTCTCCGCCGCCGCCGCCGTCGTCGCCGTGCCGCTCAACACGCTCGGCGCGGTGGGCTTCACGCCCGGGCTGAGCGACGCCGTCCAGGCCGTCGCCAAGGAGGGCCAGGCGAGCCACGGCGTCAAGCTGTGGGCCGTGGTGTCGGGGGCGGCGGAGCCGCTCATCGCGCTGGCGCCGGACGAGCGGGCGCTGACCGTCGTCCAGACCTGGGAGGTCCTCGACGACGGCCGCCAGCTCGTGTTCGCCTTCGGCCCGGACGCCGCGCGGGTGCCGCCCGCCGACGACCGCGCCGTCCGCGCCGTGCTCGCCGAGCTGCTGCCGTCGGAGGCCGCCGTCGAGGAGATCGCGGCCCACGACTGGTGGACCGACGAGTTCTCCCGGGGGACCTGGTCGATGTTCCGCCCGGGTCAGCACGCCGCGCTGCCGGCGCTGCAGGCACCGGAGGGACGGGTCGTCCTGGCCGGCGGGGACTGCGCGAGCGGCTGGAACGGCACGATGGACGGGGCCGTCGAGTCGGGGCTTCGGGCCGCGCGCGCCGTCGCCGGGGTGCTCGGGGGCCGGGAAGGCTGAGACCCCGCCACGTGGGGCGGGGTCTCGATGCGGAGGCTCCGGGATTTGAACCCGGGATGGGGGTTAACCCAAACCGCATTAGCAGTGCGGCGCCATAGACCGGACTAGGCGAAGCCTCCTGGGGACCGGGCGGGTCCACCGACGGCGAGGTTACCAGCGGGCGCCCGGGCTCCCCCAGCCGCCCGCCGCCGACGACACCGCCCGCGCTTCCCCCGCACCGCTCGCGCTGCAGAGCGGGTCGGGCGGGAGGAGAGCGGGCGGTGCGGGCCGCGCCGCGGTCAGGCGGCGACGGCCTCGCGGGAGGACGACGGCACGGCAGGACGGCGGCCGGGCACCAGGGTGACCGCGACCGCCAGCGCGGCGCCGACGGCGGCCAGCGCGAGCGAGCCGGACACCCCGAGCGACGTCTCGATCAGCGCCCCGCCGACCGCTGCGCCGATCGCCGAGGCCCCGAAGGCGATCGTCGACAGCCAGGTGAACGCCTCGGTGGTGGCGTGCGCCGGCGCGATGGCGCCGACCAGGTTGCTCTGCACGGTCAGCGTCGGCGCGATCGCCGTCCCGCCGAGGAACAGCAGGGCGCCCAGCACGAGCGGGCTGGAGATCGTCGCCAGCGGCGCGAGGCCGATCGTCACGCCCAGCAGGCCCCAGCGGTACTGGCGGGGCAGCGAGACGCTCACCACGCGGGCGCCGAACCAGAGGCCGCCGGCGACCGAGCCGAGCGACCACACCGCCAGCAGGACGCCGGACATGCCCGGCGAGCCGGCCTGGTCGGCGAACGCGGGGATGGCCACCTCGAGGGCGCCGAAGCCGAGCATCAGCGCCGAGCCGCTGAGCAGGATCCGCGGCATGCCCGGGGCGAGCACGGTGGAGAACAGGCTGGTCCGCACCTCGCGGCCGGGCGCCCAGCCGCGCAGCGCGGCCGACGTCGCGATGGCCACGGCACCGGAGGTCGCGAGCACGCCGGCGACGCCGACCGCGATCGCGGGGCTGGCCAGCACGGTCAGCGCGGCCACCGTCGTCGGGCCGATCACGAACACCAGCTCGGTGAAGGTGGCGTCGAGCGCGTACGCCGTCCCCCGCACCGACGGGTCCACCCGCGACCACAGGGCGCGGACGGTGCCGGACACCAGCGGCGTCGCCGTCCCGGCGGCGAAGGACGCGGCGACGATCGCCGGGGACGGCGCACCGCCGAGCACCACCGCCACCAGCAGGGTGAGCAGCAGCGGGTAGACGGCGGACTGCGCGAGCAGCACCGGGCGCGGACCCCGCCGGTCGGCCAGCCGGCCGAGGACCGGCGCCATGAGCGCCATCGCGATGCCGTGGGTGGCCGACGCCAGCCCGGCGATCGCGTAGGAACCGGTCTGCTGCTGCACCATGAGCAGCAGCGCCAACGGCACCATCGACGACGGCAGACGGCCGGCGAAGCCGGCGATGAGGAGCACCGGGGCGGAGGGCAGCCGCCACACGGTCAGGTACGCACGCACGGTGGAGCTCGTTTCGGTCTAGCGAGGGAAGAGGAACACGTAGTGGGTCAAACCGCGTTGACCCCCTACAGGATTCCCACACTAGGGATCCGGGGGTAGGGAGTCAAATGGACTACGACACCTACGGGTCGAGTGCGGTCGAGCTGGCCATCGACCTGGCCAACGCCGACCTCGAGCCCGAGGACGGCGTGGAGACGTTCCTCACGTCCCACGACGAGTGGTTCTCGCCGGGGACGTCGCTCGCGCTGGGCCCCAGGGAGACGGCGCGGACGCGGGAGACCGCCCAGCTCGTCCGGGCCGTCGCCGTCGCCGGCTCGCAGGCCGAGGTCATGGACCGCCTCAACGAGCTGCTGTCGCTGGCCCGCCCCCGCCCCTACGCCACCGACCACGACGGCGAGCTGCACCTGCACTACGCCCGCCCCGACGCGCCGGCCCTCGAGCAGTTGACGACGACGGTGGCGATGGGGCTCTCGCAGGTCGTCGTCCAGCACGGCTGGCAGCGGCTGGGCGTGTGCTCCGCCGAGGCCTGCGACAACGTCTACGTCGACACCTCGCGCAACGCCAGCCGCCGCTACTGCTCCAACACCTGCGCCAGCCGCTCGACGGTGGCCGCCTACCGCGCGCGCCGGAAGGCCTGAGCCGCCCTAGTAGCGTCTGCGCCATGACGCTGGACGACAGCTTCTCCGACCTCGGCCCCGTGGCCATCGTGGCCGGCGGCCTCTCGCACGAGCGGGCGGTCTCGCTGCTCTCCGGCGAGCGGCTCGAGCGGGAGCTGACCGCCCTGGGCATCGACGCGCACGTCGTCGACGCCGACACCGAGCTCCTGCGCGCGCTGCGCCACCACACCTACGCCGCCGTCCTGCCGACCATCCACGGCGACATCGGCGAGGACGGCACCCTGCAGACCGTCCTGCAGTTCGCCAAGGTGCCGTTCACCGGCTCGATCGGCGACTCCTGCCGGCTGGCCTGGGACAAGTCGATCGCCCGCACCCTCACCGAGCGCGCCGGGCTGCCCGCGCCGCCGTGGGCGGCGCTCACCTCGTCGTCGTTCAAGGAGCTCGGCGGCAACGAGGTCGTGCGGCACCTCGTCGAGGACCTCGCCTGGCCGCTGGTCACCAAGCCCAACCGGGGCGGCAGCGTGCTCGGCGTCCGCGGCGTCGACACCGTCGACGAGCTGCCCGCCGCGCTGATGCAGACCTTCGCCTACGGCGACACCGCCGTCATCGAGAGCTTCACCGAGGGCCTCGACGTCAGCGTCGCCGTCGTCGAGCTCGACGGCGAGCCGCAGGCCGCCGAGCCGGTCGGGCTCGAGTACGACAAGACCGACCGGTTCGACTTCGAGGCGCGCTACGACGCCGCCCGCATCCAGGTGCTCGCACCCGCGCCGCTGGCCGACGGCACGAAGAAGGCGCTGCAGGACGCAGCTGTCGCCGCGCACCGGGTGCTCGGCCTGCGCGACCTCTCGCGCACCGACTTCCTGGTCAAGGACGACGGCACCTTCGTGCTGCTGGAGGTCGCGGCGATCCCCGGCATGACGGAGACCTCGCTGTTCCCGTTCAGCGTCGAGGCCGCCGGCTGGCCGCTGGGCAAGGTGTTCGGCACCCTGCTCCGCCGCGCGATCGAGCGCACCAAGCCCGCCTGACCCGCGACGACGTGCGCTGAGGGGTGGTTCCGGCGTCCGGAACCACCCCTCAGCGCACTCGGTCGGGGAGTGCAGCCCCCTACCGGCCGAGGCCGGCGAGCTTGGCGGCGATCCCGCCGGCGGCGCGCAGCGCCTCACCGCGGGCGAACGCCGCGACCTCCTGGCCCGAGCGGAACGAGGCCACCGCCTGGTCCAGCGCGTCGAGCAGCAGCTGGGACGGCGAGTCGTCGGGCCACAGGTACAGCGACATCGCGCCCGGGATGTTGTTGACCTCGTTGACGTAGAGCTCGTCCTCGCCGTTGCTGAGGAAGTCCAGCCGCGCCAGGCTGCCCAGCCCGACCAGGTCGCTGACCTGCTCGGCGAGCGTGCGGATGCGGTCGGCCAGCTCCTCGGAGATCGGCGCCGGCATCTCGCGCGGGGCCCGGTTGATGCCCGACTCGTGCAGGTACTTGTCGCGGTAGCTGTAGAAGGAGTCGTCGCCCTCGCGCAGCGGCTTCTCGATGAGCGACGTCCGGAACCGCGGGTGCGTGACCACGGCGATGTTGAGGTCGAAGAGGTCGGGCCGGTACGGCTCGACGACGGCGCCGGCCTGCAGGTGCACGCTCTGCTTGACCAGCCCGGTCGCCGTCGCGAGGTCCTCGACGATCTCGATGCCGATGCTCGAGCCGCCGAAGCGCGGCTTGACGATGTACGGCCCGTCGAACTCCGGCTCCCGGAAGCCCTTGCCCAGCGCCACCCGCGGCAGCGAGGGCAGCCCGGCCGAGGCGACCGTCGAGCCGAACGACAGCTTGTCCACCGACAGCGCGCCCGCGTACAGGCTGCCGCCGGTCGAGGGCACGTACATCGCGTCGAAGATCGCCCGCCCGCCGCCGGCCTCGGCCGTGCCCCCGTGGAAGCAGCTCAGCACGGCCTCCGGCCGGTGGTGCTTGGGGCGCAGGCCCTTCGTCGTCCGCCAGCCGCCGTCCGGGCCGAGCACGGGCTCCACCCGGGTGGCCGCCTTGGGCGCGCCGTCGACGAAGTCACGCGCCTCGCTCTCGACCGGCACGAGGTGCCAGGCGCCGGAGCGGTCCCAGTAGAGCGGGAGCACCTCCTTGCCGGCCTTCTCGAGCAGCCGCGCTGCCTGCAGGCCGGTCAGGATGCTGATGTCGTGCTCCGACGAGGGGCCGCCGAACGCGACAGCTACCCGCTGCATGGTTCCTCCTGCCATCGGTCGACCACCCCGGTCACGGGTAGTGGTCGGGTAGGTCGTTCTCGAAGAGGACGACGTCGCCGGGTCCGGCCGCCGCCCCGACCTTGGTCATCGCCTCGCTGCGACTGCGCGCCAGGATGCGCCGGTCCTCGGTCGAGCCCTCCACCAGGGGCCGCCGGTTGGTCTCGCCCACCACGACCAGCGTCGCCTGCGGCACGGCCATCACCTGGCGGGCGAACTCGGCGTTGCGCGCGTCCTGCTGGTCGCCGAGCTCCACCATGCCCGGCGTCACCACCCACAGCCGGTGGCCCTCGCTCAGTTCCGCGGCGTGGTCGAGCGCCTGCTTCGCGCCGTTGGGGTTGGCGTTGTAGGTGTCGTCGATGATCGAGATGCCGCTGGCGTCGGCCTGCACCTCGGCGCGGTGGGCGACCCCGGGCAGCCGGCGGCGCAGCGTGCCCACGATGCCGGTCCACCCGACGCCGAGGGCGCGGGCGATGCCGATCGCGACCGCCAGGTTGGTCGGGTGCCCGGTGCCCGGCGGCTCGGCGATCACCGCGCGCTGCTCGGTGGCGTCGCGCACCTCCCAGGTGCCGCCGTGCGCGACGACGGCGACGTCGGCCCCGGTGTCGGGCTGCGCGGAGACACGGACGACGGTCTTGGTGGCGGCCAGCTCGTCGGCCGCGGCCGCCAGCTCGGGGACGTCGACGTTGAGGACGACGATCTCCGCCTGCTCGACGATCTCCAGCTTGGCGCGGACGATCGTCGCCCGGCTGCCCATGCGCTCGAGGTGCGCCTCGCCGATCGTGGTGATCGCGGCGACCTTGGGCGGGAAGATCTTGGTCAGCCGCGAGATCTCGCCCGGGCCGTAGGTGCCCATCTCGGCGACGAAGACCTTCGTGCCGGGTGCGAGGCCGTCGTTGACGCTGCGCGAGAGGCCCATCAGGTTGTTGAAGCTCGCCGGGCTGGCGTAGACGCTCGTCTGGCCGGCCAGCAGAGCCTCGGTGTAGGCCTTGGTCGACGTCTTGCCGTAGGAGCCGGTGATCGCGACGACGTCCGGCGCCACCTGGGCCAGCTTGGCCTGCGCGCTGGTCACGAACTTCTTCGACAGCGCGTTCTCGAGCGGCTTGAGCGCCGCCAGGACGCCGTCGGTGATCGGCGCGCCGAACGGGATGAGGACGGCGTTGACCGTCGGGTTGCGGAACGCGACGGCGACGGCGGCGTGCACCAGCACCCAGCCGCCGGCCAGCCGGCGCAGCCGCGGCGTGAACGCCGGGCGCGGGAACGGCTTGCGGACCACGAGCCCGGTCGGGGCCGCGGCGAACGACAGCGCCGCGGGCGCGACCAGGCCGGGCACCCTGGCCGACGCGATGGCGAACGCGGCCCCGAGCGCGTACGGCGCGCCGGACGACGGCTTCTTGGTCAGCCACAGCCGCAGCGTGGAGGTGCAGCGGCCCGGCTCGTAGTGCTCGCGCTGGGCGACCCGCCACCAGGTCAGGCCGGCGACGGCCGAGCCGGCGGCGGTGGCGACCCACTCCGCGGCCGTGAGCCAACCGTTCACGCGGCGTCCACCATCGCGCGCAGCCGCTCGTTGATCGTCTTGGCCAGCGGGGTGTCGAGCAGGTGCGCGGAGCCGTCGACGACGGTCAGCGTGCCGCCGGTCCGCTCGGCGATCTCCCGCGCGGTGTCCACCGTCGCGGCGGTGTCGTGCTCGCCCCACACCAGCTCGATCGGGCCGTCGTACCCGCGCAGGCGGGTGAGGACGTCGTCGTAGGTCTCGTTGACCGTGCGCACCAGCACCGCGCGCATGACCCCCTCCGCTGCCTTGTAGTCGGCAGAACCGTACTTGCGCCGGGCCGCCTCCATGCGCGCCTCGCTGAGCACGCCGACGCGGCGGGCCAGCTTGGCGGCCCGGTACCCCAGCGGCGCCCGGCTCGCGCCCGTCGCCCGGCGGATCAGCGGGACGCCGGTGAGCAGCAGCCCGCCGACCAGGTCGGGGTGGGCGGCGGTGAGGCGGGCGGCGACGCGGCCGCCGAAGGAGTGCCCGACCAGCACCGGCCGGTCCAGCGACTCGACGAGCGGGACGAGGTCCTCGGCGTACTCCGCGGTGCCCCAGCCCTCGCCGGGCGCCGGCGAGGAGCCGAAGCCGCGCAGGTCGACGGCCAGCGCGTCGAGGCCGGCGAGCACCGGCGCCCAGTCGGCGCGGGTGCGGCCCCAGCCGTGCAGCGCGAGCACCCGGTCCGGTCCGCGGCCGAAGCGCTCGGCCACGTAGCGGTCGTCCAGGAGGCTCACGAGCACCCCCGCAGGCTACCGGCCGGGCGCGGGACGGCAGGTTCGGCACTACGGTCCACCCGTGCCTCACCCCCGGACCTGGGACGCGCGGCTGCACGCGTTCATCGGGCGCCTGCCCAGCTCACCGGCCGACCGCTGGCTGCGCCGGCTGTCGAACGCGGCCAACCACGGGCGGTTGTGGATGGTGCTCGCCGTCGTGCTGGGCCTGCGCAAGGGATCGCTGCGCCGCGGGGCGATCCGCGGGCTCGGCTCGATGACCGTCTCCAGCGCCGTCGTCAACCTGCTGCTCAAGCGGTTCTTCGGCCGGGTGCGGCCCGACATGGCCAACCTCCGCTCCGACCGCAAGCTGCGCCGCGACCCGGTGACGCTGTCGTTCCCCAGCGGGCACTCGGCCTCGGCGGCGGCGTTCGTCACCGGCGTCGCGATGGAGAACACGCTCGCCGGGACGGCGCTGGCGCCGGTGGCCGCCGCGGTCGGCTACTCGCGGGTGCACGTGGGCGTGCACTACCCCGGTGACGTCGCCGCCGGGTTCGTCGCGGGCGCCGCGGTGGCCGCGGCCACCGAGCACTGGTGGAAGGTGCGCCCGCGCACCCCGGCGCGGGTCCGGCCGGCGCACTCGGCACCCGCGCTGCCCGACGGCGAGGGCATGGTGATCGCCGTCAACCCGCGGTCGGGCACCGACGACTACGACCCGGTGGCGGAGATCGCGAAGCTGCTGCCCCGCGCCCGGGTGCGGGAGATCGGCGAGGACGACGGGGTGACCGAGATCCTGCAGGAGGCGGCCGCGTCCGGCGCCCGCGCGCTCGGGGTGGCCGGAGGCGACGGCAGCGTGGCCGCGGCCGCCGCGGTGGCCGTGGAGCACGGGCTGCCGCTGGCCGTCGTCCCGGCCGGGACGCTCAACCACTTCGCTCGGGACGTCGGGGTGGCCACGCTCGAGGACGCGGCCGACGCGGTGACCCGGGGCTCTGCGGTCAAGGTCGACGTCGCCACGGTGAACGGCACGACGTTCCTCAACACCGCCAGCATCGGCGCCTACCCGGCGATGGTCCGCCGGCGCGACGAGCTGGCCGGGCGCATGGGCAGGTGGGCGGCGATGACCGTGGCCTCGGCCCAGGTGCTGCGCTCGCACGAGCCGGTCTCGCTGCTGGTCAACGGCCGCCCGGTGCGGGTGTGGATCCTCTTCGTGGGCAACTGCTGCTACACCCCGCGCGGGCTGGCGCCGGCCTGGCGGCCGCGGCTGGAGGACGGGCTGCTCGACGTGCAGTTCCTGCGCGCCGACGTCCGGTTCAGCCGCACCCGGGCGGTGGCCGGCAGCCTGCTCGGCGTCAGCGAGCGCAGCTCCGGCTACGAGCAGCTGCAGGTGGAGTCGCTCGACGTCGTCAGCCGGTTGGGCGGTCAGCAGGTGGCCTACGACGGCGAGACCGGCGAGACGGCCGCCGAGTTCCGCTTCCGCAAGGGCGCGAGCCTGACCGTCTACTGCTGCCGCACCGACTGAGCCACCGGGTTGTGTTGCGCGCGACAAGAACGGCTCCAACTCTCAAGTACCCCCACGAGCGCGCCGATCTCCAGGGCGAGGTCGTTGACGAGCAGCGGCCACCGACCGCAGGAGAACCCGTGGACGCCGCCCTCCCCACCCGCCAGGCCGCCCTGATCGACCAGCTCGGTCTGCTCGACGCCGTCGTCGCCGAGGACCCGCAGCTGCACGCGCTGGTGCACGAGGCCGCCGTGGCCACCGGCATGGCCAAGGGCACGATCAACCTGCTGCACCGCACGAGCCAGTGCCAGATCGGCACCTACGGCTTCGAGGGCGCCGACACCCCCCGCGAGGACTCGCTGTGCGCCCAGGTCACCGGCTGGGAGCCCGACGTCTACGCCTTCGCCGACCTGTCCACCGAGACCGGCTTCATCGGCAACCCGTGGGTCGACGGCCGCCTCGCCCGGGTGCGCGCCTACGCCAGCGCCCCGCTGGTCGTCGAGGGCACCACCATCGGCACGCTCTGCGTCTTCGACGAGCGGCCGCGCAACCTCACGCTGCACCAGTGCGACCGGCTGGCGGCCCTGGCCACCGCCGTCGTCGACCTCTTCACCCGCCGCCTCGCGGCCACCCCCGCCTGACCACTCCGCTTTCGGCGCCGAAAGCGGGACCGCTTTCGGGGCCGAAAGCGGCAGACGGGGCTCGGACCCGGGAGGACTGGCGGCGGACGACGGCGAGCAGGAACAGCGCGGTGAGCGCCTCGCCGAGCTCCTCCACGAACGTGGCCGTGGCGTCGGTGAGCGGTCCCCAGGAGCCGCGGATCGCGCCGACCGCACCGGTGACGACGTCGAGGCCGAGCGCCGCGGCCGCGTAGAGGGCCATCGCGAGCACGACCGCGCCCGCACCCGGCACGGCCCACCGGCGGCCGGTGACCTGCAGGACGACCAGCCCCGCGACCGTCAGCCCGAGGCCGGCGGCCAGGGTGAGCGCCGGCGACATGTCCGTCTTGGCGAAGCCGTGGACGCTGATCAGCTTGGCCAGCGCCAGGGCCACCCCGGCCAGGGCGACCAGCCCCCACCACGCCGCCGGCCCCGCCTGCAGCCGCCGCCGGGCCCGCCAGGCCAGGACGGCGACGGCCACGAACAGCCCGGTGGTGAACAGCCGGGGCAGGCCGCCGAGGGCGTCGAGGTCGACCAGCCGCGCGACCGCGGAGCCGCCGCAGCGCCCCCACCCGCAGTGCAGCCGCACCGCGTACCCGACCACGTAGAGCACCAGCGCGACCCCGGCCAGCGCGAGGACCCACCGCGGCCGGAGCGCGGCCGCGTGTCCCCCGTTCGTGGTCATCTCCCGATCCTGCCCCGCCTCCGCGCCGAGAGGGGTGCCGGTCGCCTGTGAGAATGCGCGCGTGAAGGTGCTGCACGTCATCACCGGCCTGGGCGCCGGCGGCGCGGAGACGCAACTACGGCTGCTGGTCGCGCACAGCCGCCACGACGCCGACGTGGTGGCGCTCTACAACGCCGGCTCGATCGCCGCGGCGCTGCGGGCCGACGGGGTCGCCGTCACCGACCTGGGCATGCGCAGCAACAAGGAGCTCGGCGCCGTCCTGCGGCTGACCCGGCTGATCCGCGCGGGCGGCTACGACGTCGTCCACACCCACCTGTTCCGGGCGTGCCTGTACGGGCGGATCGCCGCGCGGCTGGCCGGCGTCCGAACGGTCGTGGCGACCGAGCACTCCCTCGTCGACGACCAGCTCGAGCACCGGCCGGCCGGCCCGCGTCTGCGGCTGCTCTACCGGGCGGCCGAGCGGCTCGGCCGGCTCACCATCGCCGTCTCCGGGGCCACTCGCGACAACCTGCTGCGCTGGGGCGTCGCCCCAGGGCGCGTGGTCACCGTCCCCAACGGGCTCGACCTCGGCGCGCTCGCGTTCGACGAACGGGCCCGCGAGCAGGTGCGGCGCACGTGGGGCATCCCCGACGACGCCGCGGTGGTGGGCGCGGTCGGCCGGCTGCACCCGGACAAGCGGTTCGACGTCCTGCTCCGCGGCCTGGCCGGGTCGCTGCGCGAGGGGCGGCACCTGCTCGTGGTCGGCGAGGGCGGCCAGCGGCCGGCCCTGGAGGCCCTCGCGGCCGAGCTCGGCGTCGCCGACCGGGTGCACCTGGCCGGCGAGCAGCCGGTGGCGGCGCACCTGTCGGCCATGGACGTGCTCGTCTCGCCGTCGCGGTACGAGACGTTCGGGCTGGCGGTGCTCGAGGGGCTCGCCGCCGGCCTGCCCGTGCTCTACCACCGCTGCCCCGGGCTCGACGAGCTCCCGGCCGTCCCGGCGACCGCCGTCCGGCTGCCCGACGACGACGAGGAGCTGGCCGGCGCGGTCGAGAAGGCGCTCGCCGCACTGCCGGAGCGCCGGGACCGCCCCGAGGAGCTGCAGCCGCTCGGCATCGCCGCCGTGGCCGCCCGGGTGGACGACCTCTACGAGCGCTGAGGCGGGCGGGCGCCGACGGCACTACGGTCCCCACCAGGAGATCCACCGACGGAAAGAGGTTCCCATGTTGGTCCGCCGGATCGCCCGGCCGCTGCTCGCCGCCCCGTTCGTCGTCCTCGGGGTCGACGCGCTGCGCAACCCGGCGCCCCGCGTCGCCGCGGCGCGGCCGGTCGTCGAGAAGGTCGCCGAGCAGGCGGACAAGCAGCTGCCGGTGCAGGTGCCGCGCGACGCCGAGCAGTGGGTCAAGATCAACGCCGGGGTCATGGTGGGTGCCGGCGGCCTGCTCGCGCTGGGCCGGTTCCCCCGGCTGTCGGCGCTGGCGCTGACCGGCTCGATCGTCCCGACAACGCTCGCCGGGCACCGCTTCTGGGAGAAGCAGGGCCCCGAGCGCCAGCAGCAGCTGATCCACTTCCTCAAGAACGTCGGCCTGGCCGGCGCCACGCTGATCGCCGCCGTCGACACCGAGGGCAAGCCGTCGGTCGGCTGGCGGGCCCGCCGCGCCGCTCGCCGGGCTGGCGACGCCACGGAGCGCCAGCTGGCCAAGGCGCAGAAGAGGGCCGAGAAGGTGCAGAAGAGGGCGGCCAAGCAGGCCAGGGCGGCCCGCAAGCAGGCCAAGAAGCAGGCGAAGAAGGTCAGCAGCTGACCTCGCCGCAGTCACCCGCGGGGGCGCTCCGGAGGATCGCCTTCCTCCTGGAGCGCGCTCGCGAGCCGTCGTACCGGGTGCAGGCGTTCCGCTCGGCCGCCGCCGTCGTCGACGCGATGGACGACGCCGAGCTGGAGCGGCGGATCCGCACGGGCACCCTGACCGACCTCAAGGGCATCGGCCCGAAGACGGCGACCGCGATCGTCCAGGCCGCGAAGGGCGACGTGCCGGAGTACCTGGCCAAGCTCGAGGAGCAGTTCGCCGAGCTCGTGCCCCTGGCCGACGACGTCGCCGCGTTCCGGGCGATGCTGCGCGGCGACCTGCACAGCCACTCGGACTGGTCCGACGGCGGCAGCTCGATCCGCGAGATGGCCGAGGCGGCGATGGCGCTCGGGCACGAGTATCTGGCGCTGACCGACCACTCCCCCCGGCTGACCGTCGCCAACGGCCTCACCGCCGAGCGGCTGGAGCGGCAGCTCGACGTCGTCGCCGCGCTCAACGAGGAACTCGCGCCGTTCCGCATCCTCACCGGCATCGAGTGCGACATCAACGTCGACGGCTCGCTCGACCAGACCGACGAGCTGCTCGGCCGGCTCGACGTCGTGGTCGCGAGCGTGCACTCCGAGCTGCGGGCCGACGCCGCCACGATGACCCGGCGCATGCTCACCGCGATCGCCAACCCGCACACCGACGTCCTCGGCCACTGCACCGGCCGGCTGGTCATCGGCCGCCGGCAGCGCAACGGCACCCAGCGGCCGCGGCCGGAGTCGCAGTTCGACGCCGAGGCGGTGTTCGCCGCCTGCGTCGAGTTCGGGACGGCGGTGGAGATCAACTCCCGCCCCGAGCGGCTGGACCCGCCGCGGCGGCTGCTGCGCCTGGCCGTCGAGACCGGCTGCGAGTTCGCCATCGACACCGACGCGCACGCGCCCGGCCAGCTGGACTGGCAGGGCAACGGCTGCGAGCGGGCGGTCGAGTGCGGCGTCGACCCCGACCGCGTGGTCAACACGTGGACGGCGGACGAACTGCTGGAGTGGACCGCGGGCTGACCGCGCAGCCCGCGGTCCACCGCCGGCTCGCACGGCGACGGGGTACGGCGACTCCACGACGTCGAACTCGCGACCGACGACCGACGACGCCGGCAGCAGCGCCGGCCGGCCGTCGGGGCGCCTCACGGCTCCTCGGCACCCCCGGTCGCCCCGGCGAGGGTCGTCCAGGCCCGCGGGTCCTCGCCGCCGATCCGCCAGACCGCGACACCACGCAGCCCCGCGTCGCGCGCGAGCTCCTGCTTGGCGGCCAGCGACCGGGCGTCCTCGAACCACACGGTGTGCGCGACGCCGTCCGCCTCGTAGGTGAAGGTGACGCCCGCGGCGTCGGCGTCCCAGCGCGGCGACGCGCCCACCCGCCGGGCCAGCGCGGCCGCCTCGGCCGCCGTGACGGCGGCGCCCTGCCCGCCGGCCCAGTCGTAGCCGTACGTGGCCAGCCCGAGCATCAGCTTGTCCTCCGGGACCTGCTCGACCGCATAGGCGACCACGTCGCGCACCCAGCCCAGCGGGGCGACCGGGCCGGGGGGGCTGCCGCTGCCGGCGTGGTCGTAGGCCAGGACGCGCACCTGGTCGGCCGCCGCGCCGAGCACCCGGTAGTCGTAGGCGGCGGCGTGGGTCTCCTCCCCGGTCCGCGCGGGCACCGAGACGGTGAGCTGCAGGTCGTAAGCGTGCAGGTCGTCGGCGAGCGCCTCGACGAACTCGGTCAGCGCCGGCCCCGCCTCCGGCGGCAACGCCTCGTAGTCGATGTCGACGCCGTCCCACTGCTCCCGGACGGCGGTCTCGACGAGGAGCTCACGGTGCGCCTCCGCCCGGTCCGGGTTGCCCAGCAGGTGGGCGACGAGGTCGCCCTGCCAGACGCCCGCGGCGACGTTCTGGACGACGGGGACGAGCCGTGCGCCCGCCTCGCGCACCCGGTCGACCACGTCGATCGGGGGCGGGGTCAGTGCCAGGGTGCCGTCGGGACGGACGGTGGCCCAGGTCGGGCTCACCTCCCGCACTCCGCCGACCTCGACCGCCTCGGACACCGAGTCGGCGGCGCCGGGGTCCCAGACCGGCAGCCAGGCCGCGGCGACCAGCCGGTGCGACGGCTCCCCCGGCGACCACGGGCGCAGGAGGACGGCGGCCGCGCCGCCGGTGCGCACCACGAGGGCGGTGACCAGCACGATCCACCGCCTCACGACGCCACCGCCGCCGGGGCGCGGTCGTCGACGACGACGTCGCCCTCGACGACGGTCCGGTGGTCGACGGCGGCGGAGCGGGTGGGCTCGTTCCGGCCCACCCGCGCGCCGCGCAGCGCCGTCCAGCGGGAAGCGTGCAGCAGGAGCGGAGTGCACAGCAGCGGCAGGACCAGGACGGTGACGAGTGGCCCGGCGCCGGGCAGGGACACGGCCCGGCGCCGGGAGCATGCGACCGCGAGCGCGGTGTGGAGGACGGCGAACACCGGCGACACCGCCGGGGCGACGGGGGCGGTGATCCCGTCCGCGCGCAGGCGCCGCCGGCGGCGACCGGAGAGGAGGAAGTCCGGGAGGTCGGCTGCGCGCTGCTCACCCAGGGTGGACGAGGCCATGAGGGGTCCTTGCAGAAGGTGTCACCGGGGCGCACGGAGGCGCGGCGCGGTGGGAGAACCGGGCAGGGCGGAGCGCCCCGCGACGCGTCGGTCGCGGGGGTGGCCCGGTCAGTCGGGCGAGAAGCCCGGGTCGCGCGCGGGGACGAGGACGCCGGCAGTGCAGCCCGCCGCACCCGGCAGACCGTCCGCGACGGGCTCCGCGCCGGTGGCCGGCACGACGCCGGCCACCCCTCGTTCGGTGCCGCCGGCGGACGGCGCGACCCCTGACCCGCAGGCGCCGTCGGGCGCCGGCTGCCGCGGCGCGGGCGGGCTCGAGACCGGGGACTCGGGCGCGGCCGTGCCCGGCCCCGGGGGCGGAGCTGCGGACGAGGACGAGACGGCCGTCGACGTGCCGGGCAGCCGGCAGTCGGGACCGCTGCGCGGCTCGTCCCGGTCGGGGACGGCGACCGGCTGCGCGAACGGGCCGACGGGAGCGGCGCGCAGCAGCGCGGCGGGCGCGGGATCGGCGCGCGGACCGGCAGCGGGCCCCGCGGGCGAGGTGGGCCGGTCCGGCACCGCCGCGGGCACGTCGGCCGGGCGGCCCGGCGCGGCGGCGGCCTGGGCGTGCGGCGGAGGTCCGGCGGCCTGCGCGTCCCCCGGCTGGCCGGTCGGCGGGGCGGTCGCCGGCTGCGCGGCCAGAGGGGCGGGCCCGGGCCGGCCTGCGTGCGACGGGCGCTGCGGTCCGGGTCCCTCGGGCGGCGCCCCGACCCCGGGGGCTGGGGTCGGGTGCTCCGGCTCCGCCTGCTCGGGCGGGCCCGGCTCGGCCGTGGGCCCGGCGTGCGGGGGCCGGTGCCCGGCCGGCTCGGCGGACGGCTGACCGGCGTCGTCCTCGGCGGGCGCAGGAGCCGGGTCGGTGGGCCGGCCCGCGTGCGGAGGTGGACCGGTGCCGGGCGGCGGACCGGGCTCCGGCTCGGCGGCGGGCTCGGGCTCGGCGGCGGGCTCCTGGTCCGGCGGCCCGGGGTCCTCGGGTGCCGCGGCGTGCGGCGGCGGACCGGCGTCCGGCGGCGGGCCACCGGCGGGCTCGGCCGGGGGCGGCTCGGCCACCGCGGGCTCCGGCTCCAGCTCCGGCACGACCGCCTCGGCCACGGGCTCCGGCGCGACGGGGGCGGGTCCAGGCTCCGGCGGTGGCCCGGGGTCCTGCGGTGGCCCCGGGTCGTGCGGGGGCGCGGCCGGGGAGGCGGGAGCCGGCAGCGTGGCGGGCTGCTCGGCGCGGGCCGGTCCACCGGCGACGGCGAGCAGCACCCAGGCGCCCAGCACCAGGGCGAGCGCGAGGACCAGGCGGGTCCCGGGACCGCAGGCAGCGACCTCGTCCGGCGGCACCTCCTGCTCGGTGCCGCGGGACCGCCGCGCAGAGTGGTCGTCGCGCATGCCTGCTTCCGGTCGCCGCGCGTCCCCCTCGCGCGACGGGACGTGGTCGGACCGTGCCCTCGCCGACCCTGTGACCCGGCCGGCCAGGCCGCAAACGATCCGATCCTGCACCGGACGACACGCGTGATCGCCGGGACGGACCGTGATGTGCGCCAACTCAGCGTCGCCGCCAGCGGATAGCGTTGGACGTGGACGCGCTCGCTGTTCGTCTCGCAGACTTGTTTGCGTCCGCAACCATCCGTACCGTGCGCTCGGCCCGGAAGCCCCCGGGCGGTGCCATCCCCTGGAGCCGCGAGTGCCGAACATCCTGGTCGTCTGCCCGAGCATCACCGCGGAGCACGCTCGGAGCTTCTGCGCCGCGGCGCAGGCCGCGATCGACTCCGGTGCCGACCTCCGGGCAGTGCTCGTGGCCAACAGCACCGCGACGCAGGAACTGGTCGCCGAATGGCCGGAACTGGTGATCCCCGGCGACAACGCGGGGTTCGCCGCGAGCATCAACCGTGGCGTGTCAGCGGGTGGTGAGTTCCGCTGGCTGGTGGTCGCCAACGACGACCTCGACTACGACGCGGGCACCTTCCGGCAGCTCGCCGAGGTGCTCGGGGCCGAACCCGCGACAGGCCACCGGATGCTGCGGCTCAACGACGAGGGCTGGCAGCGACTGCCCGGGGTCGGTGGCGTGTTCACGAACCTCTCGCTGCTGGAGAAGGTGACGCGACGCGGCGCGGGCATCCCTCCCCCCTCCGTCGCCGCGCCCTCGGGATCGGCGTTCCCCGGCTTCAGCCTCGTGGCCATCAGCGCCGACCTGTGGCACGACGTCGGCGGCATGGAGGAGACGCTGCCGTTCTGCTTCGAGGACGCATGGTTCGTGCGCCGGGCCCGGGCCTCGGCGGGCGGGCTGGCACTGGACACGCGCGACCTCGGCGTCCGGCACCGGGAGTCCTCGACCACCCGGGCCAACATCCGCCTCGTGCTGCCGGTCATCAGCTGGTCGGCGCTGGTCTACCTGCGACTGCTCGGCGTGCCGGCCGGTCCGGCGAGGGCGTTGTGCGTCGCGGCGCTGATCGTGCGCGCCCCGCTCTCGCTCCTCGCCTCAGCCGCCCGTGGGCCGCACCTGCTCGGCATCGGGCGGGCGATCCGGGCGGTGGCCACCGGCCGGGAGCCGCGGTTGCCCGCGCCGGGGATGCCCGTCCGGGCGTGAACGTCAGCCGGCCCGCCACCCCGCGAGCCGGTCCCGCACGGTGCGCGCCCACGGTGCCCGGTCCTTGGCGAACCGGACGGCGGCGGTGCGGCCGCGCACCAGGTGCGGATACCCCCGCGCCCCGAGGACTCCCGGCCGGCCGAGCAGCAGCCGCTGGTTGGGGACGACGTCCGGCCGCCAGCGCAGCTTGTAGTCCTCGGTGCCCCGCAGCATGGAGTACCGGGGCAGGCCGGCGGCCCGTGCCAGTTCGACGTCGTTGCCGACCTGCATCGAGGCCACGTCGATGAGCTGCTTGAGCCGTGGAGAGATGCCGGCGAGGTAGTACCCCAGGAAGTCGTGCCCGAGCAGGTCGAGCTGGCAGCCGAGCACCTCACCGCCGACGCTGTAGGCGACCACGGCCGCCGAGCCGTCCGCGACCATCCGCGGCACCGCCTCGAGCAGGTGTCCGGCGAACCGGTCGCTCAGGTGCTCCGGGTTGATGCCGCGCCCCGCCCACTGCTCGGCGTGCAGCCGGAGGAGGACCCCCACGGCGTCGCGCGCCTCGTGCGGGGGGACGACCGTCGCCTTGACCCCGCTGGCCTCGAGCTTGCGCAGCTTGCGGCGCAGCACGTTGCCGGTCTTGCTCGGCACCCGGGCGAGCAGTTCGGGCAGCGGGAGAGCCGGGAGCTCGAGCACGGTGTCCGAAGGGCTCCGGGAGACGCGGCCGGGCCAGGCCGCGGCCCAGCGCTGCGCGGCGCTGCTGGGACGCACCTGCGGCAGGTCGACCAGCCACCACCCCGGCTCGGCCACGACCGCCCGCGCGAGCGCGGGCAGGGCGGAGTCCGAACCGGCGGCGACGAGGACGTCGGTGAAGTCGCTGATGGGGTCGCCGAGCGGTGCCAGCACCGGCCACGGCCCCCGACGGACCAGGTGCAGCGGCGCCGCGGCGACCAGCCGGGCACCTTCCCGCACGAGCACCACCCGCAGCCGCCCCGGCGGGCAGTAGGCCCGGGACCAGGCCGAGAGCCAGGCGTGGCTCTGGAACGGCGTGGCCGCGGGCGCCGCGGCGTACAGGGCGGCCCACTCGCCTGCGAGGGCGTCGAACGCCGCCTGGTCCCGGACGACCTCGGACACCACCGCCGATCCCGTTCCGTGCTGCCCCGACGACGCCGTCCCGACCACTCGTCCCTCTCCTCGCCGGCGCCACCTCGCGGGCGCAGGGATCTCCCAGCCTCTCCCGGAGAGGACGAAGGCACACGCGAGCGCGTTCCTGGATCACCCGATCGGGCAGCCGACGCGCCGGGCGGTCAGTTGCTCAGCGAGGCCGTCGTCTGCCGCAGCGCCGTCTCGCTCGGCGTCCCCTCGACCGCGAAGCCGTCACCGGTGTACACCGTGAACGCCTCGACCCAGTCCCAGGACGCCGCGATGCGCAGCGCCTCCGAGAGGTACTCGGACCGCTCCGGCTCCGGCACGTGGTACCAGGTGCCGGGCGTGGTGTCGTAGCCGAACTCCCCGATGACGACGTCACGCCGGATGCCCTCGTCCTCGTACACCTGGTCGCGCAGCCGCTCGACGCCGAGGAAGGTCATGTCCTTGACGCCGAAGCCGGTCTCGACGTCGTGCTGCCCGGGGACGACCTTGGGGTCGTAGCCCATGCCCTCGGCTCCGGCGTAGGGGTGCACGCCGAGCTGGTCGTAGAAGAAGCCGTTCTCGGCGTTGCCGCCGCGCTCGGCCAGCGCCTCGCTGAGGGCGTGCATGTAGCCCAGGTCGTTGTTGCTCAGCACGCCGCCGATGAGCTGCGCGTCGGGCTCGACGTCCTGGACGGCGGTCCACACCGCCTTGAGCAGGTCGGCGTAGGCGCCGGGGTCGGGGCCCTGCCGCCAGGCCTCGCGGATGTTCGGCTCGTTCCACACCTCGTAGCCGACGACCTGGGTGCCCCACCGGGCCACGAGCTGCGCGAACAGGTCGGCCCACTCCTCGGCGCCCTCGCCCTCGGGGCCGTACCAGGTGCCGCGGTCGTCGATCCACGCCGGCGTGCTGTTGACGTGCAGGTACACCTCGAGACCGAGCTCACGGGCGCGGTCGACCAGCGGCTCCAGCGGCGCCGTGCGGCACTCCCGGGTGGGGCACAGCCAGCTCAGGTCGGCCGTCACCCGCACGCCGACGGCCCCGTACGCGGCGGCGGCGTCGATCTCCTCGCGGGCGCTCTGGACGGTCTGCGTCCCCCCGCCGGGCACCTGCCCGCCCACCGGGTTCACCCACAGCACCATGACGTTGGTGCCGGTCTCGGGCGGTGGGGGGACGGTCGAGTCCAGCTGCGTCGTGGGCGTCCCGGGCTCGTCGCCGCGGGCCAGGGTCACCGCGACGGTGCCGAGCACGACGAGCGCCAGGACGGCGGCCAGGCCGATCCAGCGGCCACGGCGGGGACCGGGGCGGTGGCGGTGCCGCGCGTGCGCGCCCATCACAGACCACGCCCAGCGCGGCCGGACGGCCCCGTCACACGCATGGGCGAACCTCTCCGATCGTCCGTCGGCCCGGCCGACCGACGCCGTCCGACCTGCGATGATGGCCGGGACGATACCCCGCGTTCCGCGGTTCCCCGCGGCTCGAGCGCACGATATCCATCAACCTTCAACAATCTGCGGAGAGGTGCGATGGCCACCGCCACCCCCCAGCGTTCGGCCGACGGCGCCGTCCCGGACGGGTTGCCGGGGCTGCGCCTGCTCTTCCGGCGCTCCGCGTGGGTGCTGGTGGGGCTGGTCGTCGGTCTCGGCGGGGGCTTCGCCGCGGCGCAGGCGCTGCCCCCCACCTACGAGTCGACGGCGATCCTCACCGTCTCCTCGGCGACCACGACCGACCCGGTCAACCTGTCCCGCGCGGCGCAGGCGCTGGCCCGCCTGGCCACGCAGCCCGGCGTCGTCGGCGAGCCCCTGCGCGAGGCCGGTCTCGACGAGGCAGCCACCTCGCCCCGCGACTTCGTGGAGGTCCAGGCCGCCCCCGACGCCCCGATCATCCGCGTGACGGGGACGGCGGAGGACGCCGAGACCGCGCAGGAGATCGCCGCGACCGTCAGCGACACGCTGGCCGGGGTGGGCCCGTTCTCACCGTTCGGCAGCTCGGTGGTGGCCGAGGCGCCGCTGCCGGCCGGCCCGACGACGCCGTGGTGGGCCGTGCCGGCCGGCGGCGCCGGCCTGGGCGCCGCCCTGGCGATCGTGCTGGCGGCGACCGTGCCGGCGCGACGACCGGGCCGGCGGGCGGGCGACCGCCCCGCCTGAGCGGCGGTCAGGCGGCGGCGCGCCGCCGACGACGGCGGACGACCGCCTGCGCGAGCACCAGCCCGACCAGCGCGCCCAGCACCGCGGCGGCCACCATGAGCAGGGGGCTGACCAGCTCGGTGCCGGTCGCCGGGGGGACCGCGATGGCGGCCGACTGCAGCCCGTACCGGGGCACGGGGTTGGCCGCCTCCTCGGCGACCAGCTCGCCGCCCACGGCGTTGGCCCAGTCGGCCGACCGCTCCGGGTCGGTCGTCGTGGCGGTCACGGACAGGACGGGCGCGTTCGCGGCGGTGGTGACCGTCACGCTCCGGGCCAGCGTCGCCTCGTCGACGTCCAGCTCCTCCGCCGCCCGGGCCAGCAGCGCCTCGGAGTTGCCGATCTCCGCCCAGATGCCGGCCACCGGGATCGACACGTCGGTCGTGTCGTCGTCGGGCAGCACCGCGATCAGGGCGGTGGCCGTGTAGGTGGGGTCGGTCAGCTGGTTGGCGGCGAACGCCGCGCCGCCGAACAGCAGCGCGCCGATCAGCGGGAGGGCGACGAGCCACGGCCACGCACGCCGGCGACGACGGGCGGTGACGACCGGCGCGGCCGGCGGCTCGGGTGCGGGTGTGGCGGCCAGGGGCTCCTCCTCGGCCGGGGGCCGGTCATCGGCCGGTGGCCGGTCATGGGCCGTCGGGGCGTCGTCCGCCGCGCGGTCCGCCTCCGCGACGTCCCGCTCCTCGTCCGTCCCCACCTCACCAGCCACGACGACGATCCTAAGGACGTGACCGGAGAGGCGGGCAGGTCACCACACCAACAGGTGATTGGCGCCTCCCGTGCCCGCGGCCGGCGGTGCGGCACGGGTCCGGCTGGCACACTCGCCTGCGACAGCCACGCAGGGTGAGGAGAGCGATGACGACGGCGGTGGTCCCGCGCCGGCGCAGCCCGTCCCTCAGCCCCGCCGCGGTGCTCGCGTTCGCGGGTCGACCGGGCACCTGGGTGGCGCTCACAATCCTGCTGCTCGCCGCCGCCCCGGCGGAGGGCGACTCGGCCACCGCGGCGATCGCACCCAGCGATCTGGCGATCGGCGTCGCCGCCCTGCTGGCCGCCCGGGTGGTCCTGCGGGGGCACCAGCTCGCGGTCGTGCGCAGCGTCCCGGCGCTCGGCTTCCTCGCCATCGCCGTGCTGGGCGTCGTCGCCGCCGTCCTGGCCCACAACCTCCCCGAGAACCTGATCGGCGGGGTCCGGTTCGTCGAGCTCTTCTTCCTCACCCCGCTCGCGGTCATGGTGGCGCTGCGCGACCGGACCGACGCCGCCGTCGTCCTCGGCTCGGTGCTCGGGCTGGCGGCGGTCGAGGGCGCCCTCGGCCTGTTCCAGTTCGCCACCGGCACGGGCGCCGGCTTCGGCGAGGAGGCCATCCGCGCGGTGGGCACCTTCGGCGCCTACAACATCGGCACCCTCGCCCACCTCACCGCGATGGGCTTCGTCATCTGCCTGGCCTACGCCGTCGTCCAGCGGGGGGCGCAGCGGTGGTGGGGCGCCGCCGGCACGGTCTTCTTCGCCCTGGCCAACGCGGCCGCGCTCAGCCGCGGCGCGTGGGTGGCCATGGCGCTGGCGGCGCTCGTCGTCCTCAGCCGCGGCCGCCCGGCTCGGCTGCTGCTCACCGTGGCCGCGGCGCTGGTCGCCGCCGCGCTGGTGCTGCCGCCCCTCGTGGCCAGCGGCTCCCCGATCGGCGACCGGGTGCAGAGCCTGCTGGTCGCCGACGCCGAGCCCGACCAGTCGCTGATGGACCGGGAGGCCCTGTGGGCCGCGGCGACGCAGATGGCGCTGGACCACCCGCTCACCGGTGTCGGTCTGCGCGGCTTCCCCGACCACCGCGACGCCTACGCCGATTTCACCCTGCTGGGGTCGAGCGACATCTCCTTCGGCGGCAGCTTCGAGCGGGTCGAGCTGAAGTCGCCGCACAGCATGTACCTGCTGGTGGCCAGCGAGCAGGGCCTGCTGGCGCTGTTCGTCTTCGGCACCGTCCTCGCCGTCCTGCTGGTCCGCGGTCTGGTGCGCACCGCGCGCCACCGGTCCGACCTGTCGACGACCGTCGCGCTGATGGGCGTCGGCCTGCTCTGCTACGAGCTCGTGTCCATGGTCAGCGGTGACATCGGGGGCCCGGGATCGATCCTCACCGGCGTCGTGCTCGGGCTGGCCGGCTGGGCCGCCGCCGACGTCGACCTCGAGCCGCCCGACCGGGTGGCCACCTCTCCCGGGTACCCCTCGTGACCAGCGTCCTGCTCGTCTGCCCGAGCATCACCGCCGAGCACGCCGAACGGTTCTGCGAGGCGGCTGCCGCCGCCGTGGAGAAGGGCGCCGACCTGCGCGCCGTCCTCGTCGCCAACTCGGCGAGCACGCACGCGCTCGCCGAGCGGTGGCCCGAGCTCGTCGTCCGCGGCGAGAACGCCGGCTTCGCGGTGAGCATCAACCAGGGCGTGCGGGCCGGCGGCCCGTTCCGCTGGCTGGTCGTGGTCAACGACGACCAGGACTTCGATGCCGCCACCTTCGTCACCCTCGCCGAGCACCTCGCCGGGGAGCCGGCCGAGGGGCACCGGATGATCAGGCTGACGCAGGAGATGCCCTGGCGGCACATCCCGGGCGTGGCCGGGGTGTTCACCAGCCTGTCGCTGCTGGAGAAGGTGGCGTACGGGCTGGGCCGGCAGCTCAGCACCGATCCCGAGCCCGCTTCGCCGGACCTCTACCCCCCGCTGAGCCTGGTCGCCATCGGCGCCGACCTGTGGGAGGACGTCGGCGGCCTGGAGGAATCGCTGCCGTTCTGCTTCGAGGACGCCTGGTTCGCCCGGCAGGCCCGTGCGTCGGCCGGCGGGGTGCGGATGACGACCTTCGACCTGGGCGTGCACCACTTCATCGCCGCCACCACGGGCTCGCGGATCGACGTCGTGCTGCCGGTGATCGCCTGGTCGTCGGTGGTCTACCTGCAGCTGCTGGGCGTCCCCGCGGCGGCGGCCCGGGCGCTGTGCGTGCTGGCCCTGGTGATCCGGGCACCGCTGTGCCTCGGCGGCAGCGCCGACCCCCGCAAGCACCTGCGCGGCATCGCGCGCTCGATCCGGGCGATCGTGACCGGTCGCGAGCCGCGGCTCCCCCGCCCCGACGCCGGCTGACGCGGGGCATGACCGCCGACCTGGACGGGACCCCCGCGCCGCCCTCCCGCCGCCTGCCCGGCATCCCGCTGAAGCGGCTGGCCGGGTTCCTGGGCCTGCCGCTGATCTCGGCGATCGCGCCGTTCCTGGTGCTGCCGGTGCTGCTCGGCTTCGTCGGTACCGAGGCGTGGGCGGCGATCGCGATCGGGCAGTCCATCGGCACCGGCGCGTCGACGCTGGTGCTGCTCGGCTGGACCGTCGTCGGCCCGGCGCTGGTCGCGGAGTCCCCCGACCGGCAGCGCGCGCTCTACACGCAGAGCCTGGTCTCGCGGCTCACGGTCTTCGCGGTGGCCGCGCCCGCCGCGATGGTGCTCGCGGCGGTGCTCGCGCCGGCCGACGAGCGGGTCTCGGCGGCGCTCATGGCGCTGGCCATGGCAGTGCTGGGCCTGTCGCCGTCGTGGTTCTTCATCGGCACCGGCCGGCCGTCGGCGATCGCCGCGTACGACACGGTGCCGCGGGTGGCCGCGGCCGCGCTGGCGGCGCTCCTGGTGGCGCTGGTGCCCTGGGCCTGGCTGTACCCGGCCGCGCTGATCGCCGTCCCCGGGGTGGCCACCGCGCTGGCCACCGCCCGGTACGGCGCGCGCGTCCCGTTCGCGCCGCTGCGGACGACCGGGCAGGTGGTGCGGCAGCAGTGGGCCGCTGTCGGCGTCTCGGTGCAGGCGGCGCTGAACACGACGCTGCCCATGGCGCTGCTGGCCTGGGTGGCGCCGGGCGTCGTGGCCGGCTACGCGGCGCTGGAGCGGGTGACCAAGTTCGTCATCTTCGTGCTCAGCCCGGTGGGGCAGGCCTTCCAGGGCTGGGTGGCCGAGCCCAGCGCCGACCCGGCGCACCGCCGCCGCACCGCGCTGCTGGTCACCACCGGCGTCGGCGTCGTCCTCGCCGCCGGCTTCCTGCTCGCCGCCGACCTCCTGCTGCGCGTGCTGTTCGCCGCGAAGATCGAGGTGCCCGACGCCGCGATCTGGTTCTCGGCCGGCGTGATCGTCTGCGTGGCGCTGGGCACCACACTGGGCTTCCACCACCTCGTTCCGCTGAAGATGAGCGGCTGGCTGGCGGTGAGCACCGCGGTGAGCATCGTGGTGGCCGCGGTCAGCGTCGTCCTGCTGGCGCCGCGCTACGGCGTCGAGGGCGTTGCGCTGTCGGTGCTGCTGGCCGAGCTCGGCGTCGTCACCACCCAGTCCCTCGCCCTGCTCCTCCGCCGTCGCCGCAAGGGTGCTCCATCGGGATGAAGCGCCGGATCAGGACGCCGGGGCGTGGGCGCGGGCGCGCAGGCGGTGCCGCACGAACTTGGCCTCCAACCGCAGCGCGGTGTCCTGCTCCCCCACGAAGAACCGCGGGATCGCGTGCCGGCGCGGGGCCACGTGGTCGTCGGTGACGAGGGCGTAGTCGTAGCCGGCCTCGACGGTCGCCCGCACCGCCGCGTCGTCGAACGAGCCGTAGGGGAAGCAGAAGCCCGGGACGGCGCCGTCGAGGACCTCCTCGAGCACCTTGCGGCTGTGCGCGACCTCGTGCGCCAGGACCTCGGGCGCGACCCCGGCGAGGCGCACGTGGGTGCTGCTGTGGCTGCCCACCTCGTGCCCGGCGGCGGCCGCGGCGCGGACGTCGTCGGCGGTCATCAGCGGCTGGCTCGGCGGCTGGTCCCAGTCGCTGGCGCCGCCGAGCTTGTCGGCCACGACGTAGACGCTGGCCGTCATGCCGTGCCGGGCCAGCAGCGGCATGGCGTGCTCGACGAAGTCGCGGTACCCGTCGTCGAAGGTGAGCGCGACCAGCCGCGCGGCCTCGCCGCGCGCGACGGCGGCCAGCCACTCGCGCACCGACACCCCGCGCAGCCGGCGGCGGCGCAGGTGCGCCAGCTGGCGGTCCAGCCGCGGCGGGGACACGCGCAGGAAGTGCGGGTCCGGCGCCGTCGACGGGCTGATCGAGTGGTACATGAGCACCCGGGGGGCCGGCGGCAGGGCGGGGTCCACGGCGGGATCCTGCCTCAGCCGCGGGGACGACGGACCGCCGCACGCACCGCGTTCACCCGGTCGTAGGCCTCCCGCAGCCACGGCGCCCGGCTCCGCGACAGCGCCACGACCCGCGCCCGGCCCCGCACGGCGGCGGCGTGGACGGCGGCCAGCGGCGCCCGCGGGCGCCCCAGCAGCAGCCGGCGGTTCGGGACGACGACGGGCTTCCACCGGTCCTTGTAGGACTCGCGGCCGCGCAGCATGTTGAACGTCGACTTCCCGGCCCGGGAGAGCTCCTCGAGCTCGTGCCGCAGCACGAACGTCGTCACGTCGATCTTCTCGTAGAGGCCGGGCGTGACGCCGAGCAGGTAGCCGCAGACCATGTCGTGGCCGACGAGGTCGAGGCTGGCCAGGACCGGCTCGCCGTCCAGCGAGAAGCAGGTGAGCGCGGCCGAGCCGTCGGCCACCATGCCGGCCAGCGCCCCCTGCAGGTGCGCGGTGAAGCGGGGCCGCACGTGCTCGGGCGTGACCCCGCGGCTCTCCCACTGCTGGGTGTGCAGCCGGATGAGATCGGCCACCCCCTGCTCGACCTCGCCGGGCGGCACCTCGGCGGCCACCAGGCCGAGCGCGTCGGCCCGCCGCAGCCGCCGCCGGGCCTCCCCCGCCCGCTTGCCGCTCATCCGCTTGAGCAGGTCGTCGAAGCCGCCCACCCGCAGCTCCATGCAGGTGGAGGACTCGAAGGTCCACCGCGGCCCGGGCCAGGCAGCGGCCAGCAGGTCGGCGGCGGAGGGCTCGCGCACCTCGGGCAGGTCGAGCACGTCCCAGCCGCGGATGCCGAGCAGGCAGTCCTGCAGCGCGCCCAGCACCGCCGGCAGCTCGCCGTCGGGGACGTCGTCCTCGGCCACGAGGACGTCGGTGAAGTCGGTGATCGCCCCGCCGAGCGGCGCGAGCACCCGGGCGGGCCCGCGCCGGCGCAGGTGCAGTGGGGCGGCGGCCACCAGCCGGCCGGCGCCGTCGCGGACCAGCGCCACCCGCAGCCGGCCGCGGGGCCCGCCGTAGGCGGCCCACCACGACGACAGCCACGCGTGGGTCTGGAACGGCGTGGCCCGCGGCGCGGCCCGGTACAGGGCTGTCCAGTCGGCGGCCAGGGCCGTCAGCTCCCCCGCGGAGGTGACGACCTGCGTGCGGTAGCTCCCGGTCACGCGGGCTCCACCGTGAACGGCATGCGCCGGATGCGGTTGTCGAAGCTCGACGGGATGCGCTCGGGCTCCCCGGTCAGCCGCACGTGGGGGGCTCGGGTGAGCAGCTCGCGGAACAGCGTCTGCAGCTCGGTGCGGGCCAGGTAGGCGCCCAGGCAGTAGTGCGGGCCGGTGCCGCCGAAGGCCACGTGCGGGTTCGGGCTGCGGGTGATGTCGAACCGGTCGGGGTCGGTGAACACGTCCTCGTCGCGGTTGGCCGAGGCGTAGAAGAGCACGACGCGCTCGCCCTGCCGGAATCGGTACCCGTGCCACTCGACGTCACGGGTGACGTTGCGGCGGAACTGCACGATCGGCGTGGAGACGCGCAGCATCTCGTCGACGGCGCCGGGCAGGTGGGCGTCGAGGTCGGCGAGCAGCAGCTCGCGCTGGTCGGGGTGCTCGTCGAGCAGCCGCAGGCCGTGCGCGATGGCGTTGCGGGTGGTCTCGATGCCGGCGACCAGCAGCAGCGAGAAGAACGCGCCGAGCTGGCGGCTGCCCAGCCGCTCGCCGTCGACGTCGGCGGTGACCAGGCTGGAGACCAGGTCGTTCTCGGGCTTGCGGCGGCGCTGGGCGCCGATGACCCGCACCAGCAGGTGCAGCCGGGCCAGGGCGGCGAGGTTGCGGCCGGGGATGCGCAGCTTCGGCCGCTGCTCCCCCTCGACGCCGATGAGCTCGGTCGAGCCGATCACCTGGCGCAGCACCATGCCGCGGCGCTCCGGCGGGATGCCCATCATCTCGCAGATGACGTGGGTCGGGAGCTGGGCGGCGACCGCCTCGACGAAGTCGCCGGACCCGCGGCGCTGGACGTCGTCGACGAGCTCGGTGGAGATCCGCCGGATCGACTCCTCGATCAGCGCGACCCGGCGCGGGGTGAACGCCTTCTGCACGATCCGGCGCAGGTCGGTGTGCCGGCGTCCGTCCATGTTGACCATCGACTCGCCGAAGACGGCACGCACCCAGCGCTCCGGCGGCGGGGTGGTCACGCTCGGCTCGCTGCTGAACAGCTCCGGGGCCTTGCTGGCCGCGACGACGTCGGCGTGCCGCACCAGCGCCCAGAAGCCGCCGCCGGGCTCGTCGGGCGCGGCGAACCAGCGGAGGGCGTCGAGCCGGCGCAGCGCGGCGAACGCGGCGTGCTGCTCGGCCGGGGGCAGCGCCCAGAAGCCGGGGTCGGCGAGGTCCACCTCGGAGTGCGCCTCGGTCATCTGCTCCTCGTTTCGGCACGGATCGGTGCACGAGCATGCAGCAGGACGGCCGGTTCCTGCGCGGCCCCGGCCGCGGGTGTCCCCGACCGGGCGAAATAGACGCCCCCCAGGGGCGTCCCGGCGGGGCGCCGGGAGAGGATCGGTCCGTGCCCGTCCCGTCCCTCCGGATCCTCCACGTCGTCCAGAAGTACAGCAGCGGCGTGGGTGTGGCGATCGCGCAGTACACCCGGTCGCTGCCCGAGGCCGAGCACCACCTGCTGTCGGGCACGCCGGTCGACGCCGAGGGTGACCTGGCCGAGCAGGCCGACTTCGCCTCCACGCACCGCATGCAGGGCGGCGCGCTGGCCAAGGTGCGCCGGGTGCGCGAGGTGGTCCGGCAGCTGCGGCCGGACGTCGTGCACGCCCACTCCAGCCACGGCGGCGGCTACGCCCGCCTCGCCGTCCGGCGGGGCGCCCCGTACCTCGTCTACACACCGCACTGCTACGCCTTCGAACGCCGCGACATCTCCGGATGGGAGCGGGCCGCCTACCTGGTCACCGAGGGGCTGCTGGCGCAGAACACGTCGGCGTTCGCCGGCTGCTCGGCGCGGGAGGTGCAGCTGTCGGCCTGGCCGGGACGGCGCCGCGCCCCGCGCGTGCTGCTGCCCAACATCGCCCCGCCCGAGGGGGTGCGCACCGCGGAGCGGGAGCCGGGCCCGCCGCTCGTGGTGGGCGGCGGGCGGTTGCGGCCGCAGAAGGACCCGGAGTTCTTCCTCGCCGCCGTGCAGCGGCTCCGCGGCAAGCTGCCCGACCTGCGCGCGGTGTGGCTGGGCGACGGCGACCCCGGCCGCGCGGCGGCGCTCGAGGCGGCCGGCGTCGAGGTGTCGGGCTGGCTGCCCCGCAGCGCCATCCTCGAGGAGCTGGGGCGCGCCGACCTCTACCTGCACTCCGCGCGCTGGGAGGGCTTCCCGCTGATGGTCGCCGAGGCCGTGGGGCTGGGGGTGCCGACGCTGGTGCGCCGGCTGCCCAGCTTCGCCGACGTCCCCGACCGGCTGACCCTGGACGGCGACGACGTGCGGCCGGCGCTCGACCTGCTCGTCGATCCCCCGACCGCGACCGCCAACGTGCACGGCTGGGCCGAGGTGCTCCGGCACAACACCGTCGCCGAGCAGCGCGCCGCGCTGCTGGCGGTCTACGGGCCCGCGGCTCAGTAGGCGCCGCTGCTGCGCAGGACTGCCCGGACGGTCCGCCAGAGGATCCACAGGTCCATGCCGATCGACCAGTTCTCGACGTAGCGGGTGTCGAGCTCGACCGCCTCGTCCCAGCTGAGGTCGGAGCGGCCGCTGACCTGCCACAGCCCGGTCAGGCCCGGCTTGACCAGCAGCCGCCGGTGCATGTCGGGGCCGTACTGCTCGACCTCGCGGGTGACGTGCGGGCGGGGGCCCACCAGCGACATCTCGCCCTTGAGCACGTTGAGCAGCTGGGGCAGCTCGTCGATCGAGTACCGCCGCAGCACCCGGCCGATCGCGGTGACCCGGGGGTCGCGCCGCATCTTGAACTGGACCTCGTTGCCCTCGTTGTGCGCCATCAGCTCGACGTCGGACGGGGCGTCGACGGTCATGCTGCGGAACTTGTAGAGGGTGAACTCGCGGCCCCGCTTGCCGATCCGTCGGTGACGGAACAGCACCGGTCCCGGGCTGGTGACCTTGATCACCACGGCGATGACCGCGAAGGCCGGCGAGGTGAGCAGCAGGACGACGGCGGCGACCAGCTTGTCGAGCAGCGTCTTGAGCACCCGCCGGTGGCCGCGGAACTCCGGCTCGCGGATCTGGATGAGCGGCATGCTCGCCGTCGGGCGCACCTGCAGGCGGCTCGGCGCGACCTCGATGACGCCGGGGCCGACGAGCACGTCGATGCCGGTGCCCTCCAGCCGCCAGGCCAGCTGGCGCAGGTAGCCGCCCGCCGACTCGCTGGTCGAGGCGACGAGCACCGACTCGGCGCGGACCTGGTCGATCACCCGCACGACGTCGTCCAGGCCGCCGAGCACGGGGATGCCGTCGGCGACGAGCCGGGTGGACTCGTGCGGCCGCGGCACGCAGGCGCCGACGACGCGGAGACCCGCGGTGGGGTCGCGGCGGATCCGCCGGACCAGGTCGACGACGGCGCCCTCGCGGCCGACGACGACCACGCTCTTGGTCATCTCGCCCTGCCGGCGGGCCCGGTGCAGCCGCCAGCGGTTCACCCCGCGGCCGAGCAGGGTGAGCACGGTGGCCAGGGGCACCGCGACCAGCACGCACCAGTCGAGGATGCCGTTGCGCGCGGCGCTCACGACCGCGGCGCCGGAGGTGGCGATCAGCCCGGCGAGGGCGACCCGGCGGAACTCGTCGGCGCCGGTGCCGAGCCTGCGCTCGGCGTAGGCGCCGACCAGGGCCAGCAGGGCCGGCCACAGGACGGCGGCCGCGACGACGTACCTCCAGCCGAAGAAGCCGCCGCCCAGCGTGTACATGGCCACCACGTCGGCGGCCGCGGCGAGCACGGAGTCGACGACGACGAGCGTGGCGGTGTGGCTCACCAGCCACTCCGGCGACTGCCGGCGGCGCTGGGCGTACGGGTCGTAGACCGGCCAGGCGGGGACGGCGATGCGGTGGTCCTCGGCGGCCGGCCGCGCCGGTGCCGGGCGCTCGACCGGCGGCACGGGGCGCAGCTTCTCCACCCGGCGGACCTCGACGTCGAGCTGCTCGACGGCCTCGACCGACAGCTCGGCCGGGAGGTCGGCGGGGTCGAGGACGACGTTCGGTCGCGTCTCCGGCCCGGTGTCGGCGCCGGCCTCCGCGTCCGGCGCCGGGTGCAGGGCGGTCAGGCGCTCCTTGGCGGCGGTGCGGCGGCGCAGCGCGCGCCGGCGGTCACCGTCGTCCTCGGGGGCGGGCAGGTCGGGGGCGAGCGTCACGACGACGTCCCCCTCTCCCGGTCGGCGGGAGACGGGACGACGGCGCCGGGCACGCGCGGGTGCCCGGAGGCGGCGGCGCGGGAGGCCGCGCGCCATCGACGGGGCGCGTTCGGGGTCATGTCTTCGAGTCCTCGGGGAGCGAGCGCAGCGATGTCTGCGCGGAGCGGGTCCGGTCAGCGGGCCACTGCCCTCCGCCGCGTTCGGCGCGAGGCCGGGCGGCGGTTCACGGCGACGGGCGAGAACTGCCCGCGGGCGCGTGTGGAGTGGCGGAGGACCCGGTCAGTCGGGCCGGACGCCCACGTCCCCGGCGGTGCGCTGGACGTGGCCGGCGCTGTCCACGCCGGCCCCCTGGCAGACGAAGGCGCCGCTCACACCCACCAGGGCCGCCGGCACGACGGCGAGCGGGTCGTCCTGGTCGGAGCCGCCGCTGCTGGACCCGTGCCCGCCGCCGCCGATGCTCGTCGTCGGCGCGACCGGCACGGACGGCACCGGGGAGACCGGCACCGGGTGCGGCGCGATCGGCAGGGTGTCGGCGGGGTCGGTCGCGGGAGCGGCCCGTGCCGGGGCCGCGGACCGGTCGGCGGCGGGGTTCTCCACGACGGAGTGCGAGGGGGGGCCGTACCGCGGGCCGTCCCGGCGGTCCGGGTCGTCGACGGCAGGCAGCGCGGGCGGCGCGGGGTCCGCGGGAGCGGCGGTCTCGTCGACCGCGGGCTCCTCGGTGACCACCTCGGCCGGCTCGGCGCAGGGGTCGGGGGTGCTCTCACCGGCCGCCGCGTCGGCCGTCGTGCCGGCGGCGTCGGTGGCAGTGGCGTCAGTGGCAGTGGTGTCCGTGGTCTCGGCGGTGGCGCACGAGGTGGTCGTGGACTCGGTGACGGCGGGCTCGGCGGGGGCGGGCTGGGCAGCGGGCGGTGCAGCCGCCGGCTCGGCGGGCGCCGCCGGGGCCACCGGCGTCGTCGGGGCCGGCTGCTCGTCGTCGGCGCAGGCGGGGAGCTCCAGGTCCGCCGCGTCGGTGACGGCGTCGACCGCGTCGGGCAGGTCGCACGGGAGCGGGTCGGCCACTGGCTCGTCGGTCGGCGGCTCCTCGGCCGGCGGCTCCTCTGCCGGGGGCTGCTCGGCCGGGGGCTGGTGCTCGGGAGCGCCGCCCTGGGGAGGGACGTCGTCCTGGGACGGCTCGTCGCCCGCGGGGACGTGGCCGTCGCCGGGAGGGGCGGGCTGGTCCGGCGCGGGTGGCGGAGGAGGCGGTGGCTGGGCGGGCTCCTGGTGGGTCGGCGAGGTCAGCGCCGTGACGACGTGCGAGACGACTTCGTGGGTGGCGGAGGGCCACTGGGCGGTGTCCACGCGCCATCGGTCGACCGGGCCGGCGGAGGGTTGCGGGAGGCCCCCGGACGGCACCTCCTCGGCGCGGGCGCCACCGGCGAAGACGGCCAGGAGGACCCAGCAGCCCAGCAGCAGCACCCCGGCCACGACGCTGCGGCCGAGCCAGCGGCGCAGGTGCTCGGGCAGCGCGGGACGGCATGCCGCCGCCGCTGTCGCTGCACGCACCGTCGTCCTCCGCTAGCTGGTTCACCCGCCGGGGCGATCACTCATCGGAGCGACCCGACCCCGCCGCCGTCTCCGGCCGAGACTTCGTGCGGGAGTCCGTACGGGTCAACCCGTATCGTTTTGCGATTGGTTGACGCGGCGTGTACGCCACTCTGCGTAACCAGTCACGATCGGATCCGGTCAGTTCCCCTCATAGCCGTCTCACAGGGTACGCGGCTTCTGGCAGCGGGGATGCCGGAAGTCGGGCGCACTCAAGGTTTAGGTCACGCGCAAGAAATTGATCGATCATGTGACGTTCAGTCACCGGACACCCGATCGTCGGCCGGAAGCGCAGGTCACCGGCTCGGCGAGCGGTATCCGAGACGTCGCAATCCGTTCAGGTGACGCCCGGACGAAGGCGGTCGAGACGTCCCCCCGAAGGGGTACAGCGGTAGGGCGCCGGGGAACGAACCGGCCGGTCACCTGGTCATTCGTAGGCGAGCGTCGGGATGCGACTGTGCCGCGCTCGCGGCACAGCCGGCCGGGTCGCCCGCGGCACGTGCACCGGTTCCGCCGGCTGCGCTGGGACGAGGCCGGCTCCGCCCGCCTCTACGCCTGCCTCTGGGGCATCGTCCCGCCCGGCCGCTGACGGTGCACGGCACACGGCCACGAGGGCGGCGAGGACGGCGAAGGTCACCGCGCTGGCGCCCGGGTTCATGAAGATCGGGTTGGCGCGGCCGCCTGGTCCGGATCGATCGACCTTCCAACGACGAAGGCCCTGCTCCGCCATGGAGCAGGGCGTTCGCACCTCAGCTGCCGCGGCGGCCGAGGGCGCGGTAGGTCCAGCCGGCGGCCACCCAGGCGTCGCGGTCGAGGGCGTTGCGACCGTCGAGAACGCGCTTCTGCGCGACCACCGTGCCAAAATCCGCAGGGTCGAGCTCGAGGTACTGCTTCCACTCGGTGAGCACCAGGACGGCGTCGGCGCGCTCGGCCGCTTCCTCGGGGGTGGCTACGTAGTCCAGGTGCGGCCACTCCCGGCGGCTGTTGTCCACCGCGGCCGGGTCGGTCACCCGTACCACCGCGCCCTGCAACTGCAATTGCTGCGCGACGTTGAGCGCGGGCGAGTCGCGGATGTCGTCGGAATCGGGCTTGAACGCCGCCCCCAGCACCGCCACCCGCTTGCCCAGCAGCGACCCGTCGCAGACCTCCCGGGCCAGCTCGACCATCCGGATCCGGCGGCGCATGTTGATGTTGTCCACCTCGCGCAGGAACGTCAGCGCCTGGTCCGCCCCCAGCTCCCCGGCCCGGGCCATGAACGCCCGGATGTCCTTGGGCAGGCACCCGCCGCCGAAGCCCAGCCCGGCGTTGAGGAACTTCCGCCCGATCCGGTCGTCGTAGCCGATCGCGTCGGCGAGCTGCTTGACGTCACCACCCGTTGCCTCGCAGAGCTCGGCCATGGCGTTGATGAACGAGATCTTCGTGGCCAGGAAGGAGTTGGCTGCCGTCTTCACCATCTCCGCGGTGGCGAAGTCGGTGCGGACCTGCGGAATCCCCCGCGCGACGATCGGCGCGTACACCTCGTCCAGCAGCGTCCCGGCGATCTCGCCGTCCCGGCCGGGCGGTAGGCCGTAGACCAGCCGGTCAGGGTGGAGCGTGTCCCGCACGGCGAAGCCCTCGCGGAGGAACTCCGGGTTCCAGGCGAGCATCGTGCCCGGGACCTTCTCGCCGAACATCGCCGCGAGGTTGGACGCCGTCCCGACCGGCACCGTGGACTTGCCGACCACCAGGTCGCCGTCGTGGACGACCTGAAGCAGGGACTCCGCCGCAGCCTGGACGAACCGCATGTCCGCGGCGTACTCCCCGTGCTTCTGCGGGGTGCCCACGCAGATGAAGTGGACCTTCGCTCCGGCGGCATCGGTGATGTCGGTGCCGAAACTCAACCTGCCCGAGGCGAGGGAGTGGTTCAGCAGGTCACTGAAGTCGGGCTCGTAGAACGGCGCGACGCCCCGGCGGAGCGACTTGACCTTCAGCTCGTCGACATCGATGCCGACCACCTCGTGGCCGAGCTCGGCCATCGCCGCCGCATGGACGGCTCCGAGGTAGCCACAGCCCACCACCGAGATCCGCAACGCCGCCTCCCCTGCCATCCGCCGCGAGTCACTTCGCACCCGAAGTGGATCACGACGGCAAGCCTGCTGCAGGGCGGGGAAACGCCGGGCTAGGCGGCGTGCACCGAGGCGACACCGGCGAGAGGCCGGAAGTTCGCGGGTGCGTCATCGTCGCCACGGCGGGCTAGCGTTGCCGCCGAAACGGTCAGCCGCGGCAGCACCGCCATGAGCACGGCCACCAGGACTCCCGCTGCGGTCAGCGCCTCGCCGCTCTCCTCGACGAAGGTGGCGAACGCCGCCGACACCGGTCCGCCGGTGAGCCGGGCGTAGGCGGAGACGGCGGAGAGCCCGATCGCCGCGACGGCGTGCGCCGCCAGTGCCAGCACGAGCCGACGTCGTGCGCGGCACTCTTCGCCGCTGAGCTGGCCCAAGGCGACCAGCCCGGCCACCCCCACGGCGCCGAGGACGGCGGCCCCGCGCCACACGCCCACCCCCGAGCCGAGCACGTGGACCAGGCCGACGTGCAGCTCGCTGCTGAGCTTGACGACGCCGAGCAGCGCGGCGACCGTCGCCACCGCCGACCACCACGCCCGCCGTCCGGGCCGACGGACGGCCGCGACCGCCGACACGACCGCCGCGGCGAGCAGGACGCCGACCACGAACAGGCGGGCCAGCGAGCCGGGCCCGTCCATGGAGAGCAGCCGGCCGAAGTCGCCGTCCACGTCGAGCAGGCGCATCGCCAGGCCGGTGGTCTCCAAGAGCGCGGCGACGGCGGCCAGGAGGGCGGCCACCGGCGGCACGGCGGGATGCACTGGGACGGACCGGTTCACATCCGCTGTCTATCCAGGCAGCCATGACTGCGGGCTCTGACGCGCCGACCCGCAGCCGGGCACCGCACCAGCTTCCCCATCGTTCACACGATGCTCATCCGCGCGCGGTTGGACACGTCCCTTCCCGGGCACAAGCTGGCAGGGACAGCACCGACGGATCTTCCCGACGGACGACCGCAGCGCCGCCCGCCCGACCGAGGAACGCGCGATGACCTGGCTGCTGATCGTGGGAGCCGCGTGGCTCGCCATCGCCGCCGTGCTGGCCCGGGTGATCGCGCGCGCCATCCAGGTGGCCGAGCGCCGGCAGCGCGAGACCGCTGACTCCGTCGAGCGCCTGCCCTCCGGTGACCTCGTCCTGCTGGGCCACCCCGACGGCTCGGTGACGCTGCTGTCGCCCGAGGCACCCGCGGCCGATCCGACCCGGGCTCACGAACGCTCCCCGCACACCCGGACCCCCGGGAACAGCTGACCCCACGACCAGGGGATGGCGGACGGCCATCCCGTGCGCGAGAGTCGGGCCGTGGGCACGAAGCTGGCGATGACGCTGTTCGGGTTCGTCGTCGTCCTCGAGCTGCTCGCGGTCATCGTGATCGCCGGCGTGCTGTTCTGGATGGGCTCGCCCGAGACGATCGCCGTCGGCGCCGGGATGCTCGTCGTCGCGCTGCTGGCCTGCGTCCTGCTGGGGCGGCGGATCCGGCGGTCGTTCGAGGCACTGCACCGGTAGGCCGGGTCACCCCTCCGGGTGGGAAGGTCGTTCGCGCAGCTCATCCCGCTCGTACCCTCGATCCACAGCCTGGACGACGGGGGATCCCATGAACACCGACGAGTCGGACGAGCGCGGCTCCGCGGCACTCGCGACCGAGGTCGAGGAGACGTCCCCCGCCGAGCAGGCCGACGAGGACCTCTCGCCCAGACGACGTCGGAAGCTGGTGCGCCGGGCGTTGGTCAGTGCCGGCGTGCTGGTGCTCGTGCTCGTGGTGCTCATCGGCGGCGGCCTGTGGTTCGTGACCCAGCGCTACGCCGGGAACGTCGACCGCATCGAGGACGTCTTCGGCGGCCTCGAGGAGAGCAACCGTCCGGCGCCGGCCACCTCCACCGTGGAAAACCCGGCCGGCGCCCCGGTCACCTTCCTGCTGGTCGGCTCCGACACCCGCGCGTCGACGGCCGACGGTGAGAACCCGGGCGGGCGCTCCGACGCCATCATGCTGGTCCGCCTCTCGGCCGACCGGGAGCACGCCCAGCTGATCTCGATCCCCCGCGACTCGTGGGTGGCGATCCCCGGGCACGGGATGAACAAGATCAATGCGAGCTACGCGTTCGGCGGACCCACGCTGCTGATCCAGACGGTCGAGCAGCTCACCCAGGTGCGCATCGACCACTACGTCGCCATCGACTTCGAGGGCATCGCCGAGGTCACCGACGCGCTGGGCGGTGTGGACGTCGAGGTCGCCGAGACCACGACCAACGGCGACTACACCTTCGAGGCCGGGGTCAACCACATCACCGGCGAGGAGGCCCGCTGGTACCTGGGCCAGCGCTACGACCTGCCGGGTGGCGACTTCGACCGCGTGAGGCGACAGCAGCAGTACCTGCAGGCGGTGTTCGAGAAGCTGTTCAGCTCCGACACGTTCACCGACCCGGGCAAGCTCGACGCCGCGCTGCGGGCGCTCACCGGCTCGGTGAGCATCAGCGACACCCTCAGCAGCACCGACCTGCTGCAGCTGGCGTACTCGATGCGCGGGCTCACGCCCGACAACGTCGCGTCTTTCACCGCACCGGTGCTCGGGACCGGCATGGAGGGCGCCGCCAGCGTGGTCTACCTCGACAGCGTCACCGGCGAGCGCATGTGGACCTACCTGCGGAGCGACTCGCTGGGGCAGAACGCCGCGGAGTTCGAGAAGCAGGCGCTGCCCGACGTCCCCCGCTGACGGCACCGCGTCAGACGCGCCGGCCGTTCACGGTCGTGTGCTTGGCGCCGCATGCGCGGCAGAGGTCATAGGTCCGCACCGCCTCGCGCGGCACCGGCACCAGCCGAGCCACTCCCCGCGGGACGGGCCGGGACTCCACGGCCACCACGTCCGCGCTCCCGCAGAGCGCACACGGCAGCCCGGCGACCCCGCGCTCGACGCGACGCCGTTGCGGCTGCACAGAGCGGAAGGATAGGGCCGCTCCCACCTACCGCCAAGGAGCCCGTACGCGGACCCCGAGTACCGGCTCAGCGCTCGACGGAACGAGGCGCGGCGCGGCGGGGCAACGACTCCGGGAGGTCGAGGGTCCGCGCGTCGACCTCGCGGCGCAGCGGCCAGCCGGCCGGCAGGACGACGCGCGGGGCGACGCCGGCGAGGACGGCCATGAGGAAGGCGACAGCGGCCAGCGCCTCCCCCGACTCCTCGACATAGGTGGCGGTGACGTACCAGCCGGGGCCGGCGACGGCCGAGACGGCGGACAGGCCGACGGCGGCGACGGCGTAGCCGACCAGCGAGCCGAGAACGCGCCGGCGGTCACGCCGCTCGGTGCGGCTGAGGAACCAGAGTGCGGCGACCACGGCGACGGCGACGGCGACGCTGAGCGCTGTGGCGGCGGCCGTGCCGACCGCGTCGTTCAGGCCCGACATGGCGTCGGAGTGGACCGTGCTCCCGGCCTTCACGGCGGCGATCACGCCGCCGACGAGCCCGACGCCGGTCCACCAGGTGCGGCGACCCGGGATGGCGCCGGCTCCGGCGAGCGCGGCCAGCGCGGCGGCGGCGAAGAGCAGGGCGACGAACAGGCGCGGCGCCGAATACGGGGCGTCCATCGACAGCGACCGCGAGGAGCTGCCGGTGAGCCGCAGGACGAAGCCGACGGTCTCCAGCGCGACGGCGGTCGCGGCGAGGGCCACGCCGATCGGGGGCAGCGGGATGCGCCGACGAGGCGCCGCCACGGCGGCGGTGAGGTCAGCTTCCGCGAGCGCCTCGGTGCCCAGCTCGCGACGCTCAGCGAGCCGGATACCGCGACCGATCACAACGGCGACGAGCGCACCGACGACGAGCCACACCAGCAGCCCGCCCAGAACCCACCACATCCACACGAGGCGAACTATCGGCAGATCGCGCGAGAATCCTGAACGGCAACGCCCGTAAGTGACGAATGAGTCTCAGGGGACGGCGACGAAGCCCACCGGGAGGTCGGCCGTGGTCAGGACGGCACCTTCCTCGGTCCGCCGGTCCGCCAGGCGGATGCCGCGGCCGATGACCACACCGACCAGCACGGCGACAAGCAGCCAGGCGGCGAGGACCCAGAGCATCCACATGCCGTGGTCATCGGCTGGCCGGAGCCCGGACGGCACCGTCGCCGTCCCCTCCTGACCCGTCCGGCACTCCTGCCGCACGGACACCACCTGTCAGCCGGCGAGAACCTTGTCCCCGTCGTCGAGCACCAGGTCGCGCGGGTTGCCGGTGGCCGGACGTGCGACTGCCTTGCCCCTGCGGCCCTTGCGGCGACCGGTGCGGTGCTCGTTGACGACGAAGCCGAGCACCGGGACGTCGGCAACCTCGGCGCGGTTCCGGATCACCTCGAGGTCGTGCAGCGTGGTGCGCGGTGAGGCGATGACCACGAGGCCACCGGCCGACGCGAGCTGCAGCGCGAGCGGGTGGTCGTTGACGGCCGGCGAGTCGACCAGTGCGAGGAGCCGGTCGCCACCGCCGAACACACGGGCCCAGTTCCCACGCCGGTGATCGCTCAGCCGCCGGCCGCGCTCGGTGGCGAACCCGTTGAGGCCTATCGGCACGACCGGCACACGCCCGCCCCCGTAGGGGATGTAGTGGAGGACCTGGGCGAGCGGGCCGCCCTCGAGCACCTCGGCCAGCCCCGGGGAGTCCTGCAGTTCGAGCAGGTCGGTGGTGGTCGGGCAGCCGAAGCCGGTGTCGACCAGGGCGACCGGCTGGCCGATGTACTCGGCCGCTGCGGCGAGGTTGCGGGTGAGCACGCTCGTGCCCTCCCGCCGGTGGGCGCTGGTGACGACGACCGAGCCGAGGCCGCGGCGCCGCGCGCTGAGCACGATCGACGACGAGAGCACCTTGAGTTCGTTGCTGAGGCGGGTGTCGTCGCCGAGGTCGGCAAACCCGGGTCCCTTGCGCAGCCTGCGGTCGTGCCCGACCGTGCCGAGCAACGGGGCGCCGAGGATCATCGCGGCCTGGCTGAGGTCGACACCGCGGCGCCGCTCGACCGAGCTGTAGGCGACGGCCAGGCCGAGCAGCAGCCCGCCGAGGATGCCGGCGGCCAGGTTCTCGACCGCCGGCGTGGTGGTGGCCTGAGGACGCTCGGCGGCGATCACCCGGTCGACGCCGGACTCGAGGATCGTGTAGTCGGCCGTCGCCTGCTGGATGGTGTCGTTGGTGTCGTTGATGCTCGCGGTGATCGCGACGGCCTCGTTCTGCAGACGCTGGTACTCGACGTCGGTCTCGAGCGTGGCCTGGATCCAGTTGGCCCGCTCGGTCGGGCTGACGATCGCGCCGGCGAACCCGGTGACGTAGGCGACCTCGTCGGCCAGGGCCTGCTGCACCTCGGTCAACCGCGCCTCCTGGCTGCTGCGCAGGTCGGTGAGCACCTCGGTGATCTGCGCGGCCCGCTGCGCGTAGGAGCCGGCCTCGACCTGGAGGTAGGCCTGCGGGAGCGCGTTCGCGAGGTCCTCGGCCAGCGCCGGGCTCGAGGCGTGCGCCTCGATGGTGATGACGGATGAGTTCGTGATCGGGTCGACGACGGTCTGCGCACCGACCTCGCCGGGGGTCAGCCGCCCGTCGAGCAGCTCGCTCGCGGCGCGGGCGACCTCGGGCGACGCGAGGATCTGCGCGGCGGTCTGCGAGTTGAGGGCTCCGTTGGCGCCGGCCGCGCCGCCGAACAGCACCACCTCGCCGGGGCTGCGGACGACGACCTGTGACGAGGCGGCGTAGTCAGCGGGCAGCAGCGGCGTGATCGCGTAGGCGATGCCGCCGCCCAGGAGCGCACCGATGAGGCCGCAGCCGACGTACCAGCGCAGAGCGGAGCGGCCCAGGCGGGATGAGCGTGGCGCCCCGGCGACCTCCTCGAAGGTGGTCCCAGCAGTCACGAGCGTCTCCTGCGTATCGGCGGCACGGCGGCCGGAAGATACCGGTGACGGAGCGTGATCCGAGCCGGTCACGGGCTCGGGTGATCAACTGTCCCCGATCGGGTGAAGATCGGGGTGAACCGTGCGGGTGAGGTGGGGGCCTCAGGCGACGCCCGCTCGGCCGTCGTCGCCGGCCCTACCAGCCAACGACGGCTCGCCGGCGAGCTCGGCGAAGCGCTGGAGCAGGGGCAGCAGCGATTCGGCGATCAGGTCCCCGGCCGTCTGGTGCGCCTCGAGCGGGCGGTTGATCGGGTCGGGGACGTCGTCGTCCTCGCTGCTGGTGTGCCGCGACCGGGCGGTCGCCATGGCCCGCACCAGGTCGCGCGCCCGCCCCGGGAGGTCGTCGCCCTGCGGGTCGGCGTCGCCCAGCTCGGCGAGGATCCCGGCTGCTTCGCGGAGGGTGAACGTGCGGGCGAGCGCCCGGGGGGCCAGCTGCAGTACGTGCTGCCGGTGCGGGCGGGTCATCGCGAGGATCAGGTCCGCGCCGAGCGTGTGCTCGACCTCGAGCTGCCGGGCGACGAAGCCGCCCGGATCACCGCCGAAGCCGGCGAGGACGAGCGCGCTGTCGGGATGCATGGCGGAACCGACGACGGCGCCGGTGCCGGCGCTGTGCAACTGGATCAGGTGGGCGTCGTCGCCGAGAACCTCGTCGAGGTAGGCCTGGCCGAGCCGCTCGGCGAGCGCGGACCGGCAGATGTTGCCCGTGCAGACGAGGAGGACGGTGAAGACGTCCCTCGGGGACACGGCAGTCGACACCAGGACAGTGTGCGACTCCCGCACTGGTTGAGCACGGAATCTGCCAAACGCCTCGGGCTGATGGGACGGATGGGGATGTGGCATTCCCCCTGCACCCTCCTCGTGCCGTGGCCACTGTGAGCTACCGGCGTTACCGTTCACGGGCGACTCTCGATCACCCGATCCAGCGAATACTCGGCCGGCACGAGGAGGTGGCGACCGTGGACACCAGCGGTCAGCGGGGCACGGACAGACAGCGCCTCACCGACACCGTCTCCACGCGCCACGAGTGGGCGCGGAGACCGGAACGGCGCCTGGCTGCCCGTCCCGACGGTCGCCGGGACTCCTCGGCCCGGCACAGCCCTCTGCACGTCCACTGGTTCCGCTGGCAGTCGGAAGACCCGTTCAGCGGGTCCAGCCTGTACGCCTGCCGCTGCGGCACCGTGCGCCCCGGAATCTGAGTCCCACCTAGGCGGAGAGCCCCGGCCGATCCGGTCGGGGGCTCTCCGCTCGCCCCGGGTCAGTACGCGCCCGACCCGCGGATGACGGCGCCGATGGTCTTCCAGAGGATCATCAGGTCGAAGGTCAACGACCAGTTCTCCACGTACCGGACGTCGATGCGCACCGAGTCGTCCCAGGACAGATCGGAGCGCCCGCTCACCTGCCACAGCCCGGTCAGGCCGGGCTTGACGAGGAAGCGGCGGTGCATGTCGCGACCGTATTTCTCCACCTCGGACCGCAACGGGGGACGCGGACCGACGAGCGACATCTCGCCACGGAGCACGTTGAACAGCTGGGGCAGCTCGTCCAGGGAGTACCGCCGCAAGACCCGGCCGACGCGCGTCACCCGAGGGTCGTCCTTCTTCTTGAACAGGACGCCGTTGCCGTCGCTGTCCGCCGCCAGCTGTTCCACCATGCGATCGGCGCCGGTCACCATGCTGCGGAACTTGAGCATCGAGAACGTGCGACCGTCCTTGCCGACGCGCTCCTGCCGGAAGAGCACCGGCCCGCTGCTGGTCGTCCGCACGGCCAAGGCGATGGCGAGCAGCAGCGGCGACAGGAAGAGGATGCCGAGGCAGGATGCGGCGGCGTCGGAGAGATCCTTGGTGAGCCGGCGAACGCCCTTCAGCTCCGGACGCTCCATGTGCATGAGCGGCAGGCCGCTCACCGGTCGGATCCGGACTCGCGAACCGACCACGTCCGTGACGGCCGGCGCGAGCAGCAGTTCGGCTTCGGTGTCCTCGAGCTCCCAACCGAGCCGGCGGAGGGCCGGGCCGTCGAGCTCCGGACAGGGCAGCACTGCGACGGTGTCGACCTCGTAGCGGGCCACCACCTCGGCGACGTCGGTGAGGTCGCCGAGGACTGGCAGGCCGTTGAAGACGTCCTCGCCAGGTCGCTGCTGGTCCGCTGGGAGGCAGCAACCGATGACCCGGTAGCCGTGGTAGGCCTCGCGGTCGAGCTGCTCGTCGAGGGCGCCCACGCCGCTCCGATGGCCGACCAGCAGGGTCGTCTGCTGGAAGCGCCCGTGCGCGCGTTGGCGGTGCAGCCGCTGCCGGCGCACGTAACGCTGGGCCAGCGTCAGGACGGTCGCCAGCGGCAACGCCATGACGACGAAGCCACGAGCGACGTCGAGCTTGAACGCCCACGATACCGTGCCGACCGTGGCGAGCAGCATGACGGCGGCCGCGAAAACGCGCCGGAACTCCTCGGCCCCGATCCAGAGAAAGCGCTGCTCGTAGCTGCGGGCGACCAGCATGGCCGCGACCCAGACGAGAGGCAGCAGGAGCGCGATCGCGAGAGCAACCTTCGCCTCGGCTACTGGGCCGAAGCGGAGGAGGTAGCCGACGGCGCCGGCAAAGCCGGCACAGACGGCGTCGCCGATGACCGAGTTGCGGACGTACCGGTCGCGCCAGGCGCGGCGGGCAACCGTGCCCTCCCCACGAAGGCGCGCGGCAAACGGATACCAACCGCGGCCGGGCGACAGCGCTTGGGGACGGACGGATCCGTCACGAACGTCGAGCATGGAAATGGAAGGCCCCCGTGCCAGTCGGGCGCCGGCGCGCCCTTGCGATCCCCCCGGACAGACTGGGAACTACGCAGTTCAACCAGTCCTACCCCAAGGTAACGCCTGCACGACCTGAGAGCGAGACAGCCTTCACACAACCTGCAGATTGCCCTGTCCCCTCTCGGGGGGACAGAAGACGCGGTTCGTCTTCCTCAGGCCCCGTGCTTGGCGTCGTAGCCATAGCTGTACCCATAGCCGTAGGCGGTCGCCATCTGAGCCTTCGGCGGCACGATATTGAGGATGACGCCGAGCGCCTTGGCCCCGACTCGGTCGAGAGTGGCGGCGGCTTGCCGCAGTTGCTCTTTGCGGGTGCTGCCGTAGCGCACAGAAAGAAGCACGCCATCCGTATGAACCGCGAGCCCCGATGCGTCCGCAACGGGAAGCAAGGGCGGCGCATCGACGAGGACGAAATCGTTCTCGCCGCGGAGCTTGTCGATGAGCTCCGCCATGTGCGACGAGGCAAGCAGCTCGCCCGGGTTCGGTGCGAGCGGGCCGGCGCCGACGACAGAAAGATCTCCGTCGCCGTAGCGCTGGACGACCTCGTCGTACTCGGCGTTGCCCGCGAGAATGTTGGTGAGACCCACGCCGCCCACCATGCCGAGGTAGCGAGTCACCTTCGGGCGGCGAAGGTCCGCTTCGATGATGGTGACCCTGCGACCAGCGTCGAGCAGCGCCAGTGCGAGGTTCACGACAACCGTCGATTTTCCCTCCGACGGGATGGCGCTGCTAACCATGATGACGGTGGGCGGGTGGTCAACATTGAGGAACTGCAGGTTGTTGCGCAGTTGCCGGTAGTCCTCGGCCGTGCGTGTGGCACTGCGCCGATCGATGACATGCTGCTTTTCGAGGCCGTCGTCTCTCAGGACGAAACCGATCACTGGTGCACCGGCCAGCTCAGCCGCCTCATCAGGATCCTTGACCGACCGGTCAAACCCTGCCCGGGCAATCGCTAGACCGGCACCCACAAGAAGTCCCACGAGCAGCCCGAGCGCGACATTGCGCGTAGTCTGCGGCGAGCTTGGCCTGGTCGGAACCTCAGGTGCGTCGGTGACAACGACCTTGACGGGTGACGCGCCGCCGTCCTCCGGCGTTTCTAGTTCCGTGACGAAGTCCGTGAATTCATCACCGAAGGCCTCAGCGATGGCCTGGGCCCCCTCTGCCGAGTGGTCGGTCACAGTGACGTCGATGAGGACGGTGTCAGTCACCGCCGTTGCCGTGACCCGTTCCCGCAGCTCCTGGGGGGATAGATCCAGGTCCAACCTGTCGATCACCCGCCCGGCGAGCTCGTCTCCTGTAAGCAGCCGTGCGTACGACGCCACACGCTGCTGGGAGAACTGGCTGCCCTGGAACACGTCAGAGGTCGTTGCAGTGTCGCGGGTGGAGACGAACAGCTGTGTGGAAGAGGTGTACTGCGGCGTCTGCAGCAGGCTTGCGAGCAGCGCCGCCGCGCCCCCGACCAAGAGTCCGAGCACCGGTAGCCACCAGGCGGCACGCAGGGCTGAAAGGACATTTCTCAGTTCCACGTTTCCCCCGCTTCCTCGGCCGGCCCGCGGTGGCCAAGACGGCGCTCCTGCGCCCGATCTCCGGACGATAGGTGACGCTGGAGGGCGGGATCTATTGTCCGGACAGCAGACCTACCCCGAAACGGGTAGACGGCAGCCCTACTCCGAGCAGGTACCGGCCCGTACGAGCGAGCACTCTCCCCCAGACCTCGGCTGATCACGCCGCCCGTAGGGCCCCTGCAGCCAACTGCTCGACGTACCAGGCATAGGTCTGCTCGAGCCCCTCGCGAAGCCCGATCTCCGCTCGCCATCCGAGGTCATGAATCTTGCTGACATCGAGCAGCTTGCGCGGGGTTCCATCAGGTTTGCTGGTGTCGAACTGCAACTCGCCCTCATAGCCGACGACGTGGGCCACGAGCTCCGCCAGCTCCCGGATGGAGAGGTCCTCACCGACGCCGATGTTGATCGGCTCGGGCTCGTCGTAGTGCTGGAGGAGGTGCAGACACGCTCGGGCCAGGTCGTCGACGTGCAGGAACTCTCGCCGAGGCGTGCCAGTGCCCCAAACGGTGACCGTCGGGGCACCCTGCTCCTTCGCCTCGTGGAAGCGGCGGATCAGGCCAGGCAGCACATGCGAGTTGGTCGGGTGGAAGTTGTCGCCAGGTCCGTACAGGTTGGTCGGCATCGCCGAGATGTAGTGGACGCCGTACTGCCGTCGTAGAGCCTGCACCTGTAGAACGCCGGAGATCTTGGCGATCGCGTAGGCGTCATTGGTCTCCTCAAGCCGACCAGTGAGCAGGCTGTCCTCGCGGATCGGCTGGGCGGCCAACTTCGGGTAGATGCAGCTGGAGCCCAGGAACAGCAGCTTGGTCGTTCCATGCCGCGCGGCCGCGTCGAGCACGTTGACCTGCATGCGCAGGTTGTCGCTGATGAAATCGGCCGGGTACGTGTTGTTAGCCACGATACCGCCCACCTTGGCGGCAGCCATGACGACGGTTGCCGGCTCCTCGCTGGCGAAGAAGGCCTCGACGGCGGCCGGGTCGCGAAGATCCAGCTCGGTAGAAGTCCTGGTCACCAAGGAGGTGAAGCCGGCGTCGCGAAAGTTCCGCAGCACGGCGCCCCCCACGAGACCACGGTGTCCGGCGACGAACGTGCGAGCACCCCGGTCGAGTGGTGCTATTGCCATATCTGTCCTCCCCGCGATTGCTGGCTCCCTAGGCTAACTGCGGGGATCCCGGGTGGCCCGGGATGCACTCGAAAGTGAGGAATGGCTCTGTGGCGAAGTCGGCTCTGATCACCGGTATCACCGGCCAGGATGGCTCCTATCTGGCGGAACTGCTCCTGAGTAAGGGCTACGAGGTCCACGGGCTCATCCGCCGGTCGTCCACGTTCAACACCGGCCGCCTCGATGACATCTACGAGGACCCCCATGTCTCCAATAGGCATCTCTACCTGCACTACGGCGACCTGAACGACAGCGCGACCCTGACGAACCTCCTGCGGGACGTCAACCCTGACGAGGTGTACAACCTGGGCGCGCAGTCGCATGTCCGGGTGTCCTTTGATCAGCCCGTCTTCACCGGTGACGTCACGGGTGTCGCTGCGATGCGGTTGCTTGAGGCGGTCCGAGCGGCACGGCTGCGGACGAAGATCTACCAGGCGTCGAGCTCGGAGATGTTCGGCGCCACCCCCCCACCGCAGGACGAGGAGACCCCCTTCTACCCGCGCAGCCCGTACGGCGTGGCCAAGGTGTACGCGTACTGGGCCACCCGCAACTACCGCGAGGCCTACGGGATCTACGCAGTCAACGGCATCCTCTTCAACCACGAGTCCCCTCGTCGCGGCGAGACGTTCGTGACCCGCAAGGTAACCCGCGCCGTGGCCCGCATCCAGGCCGGCATCCAGGAGAAGCTCTACATGGGCAACCTCGACGCCGTCCGCGACTGGGGCTACGCGCCGGAGTACGTCGAGGGCATGTGGCGGATGCTCCAGGCCCCGCTGCCGGCCGACTATGTGCTAGCCACCAACACCGCGTACTCCGTGCGCGACTTCGTGCAGATGGCGTTCGAGCACGTCGGCCTCGACTGGGAAAAGTACGTCGAGCACGACTCGCGCTACGAGCGGCCGACCGAGGTGGACGCTCTCATCGGCGACTACTCGAAGGCGAAGAAGGAACTCGGCTGGGAGCCCAAGGTCCTCACACCGGAACTGGTCAAGATCATGGTCGAGGCAGACGTCCAACTCCTCGACGACGAGCGTTCCGGGCGACGCGTACGAGTCGACCGCTGAATGCACTTGGCGTGCAGCTTTCCTGTCGCGCCGAGATCCACCCGCACCAGCCGCGGGGCGCTCAGATCATGTGCTCGCTCACAGAAGGACGGACGATGCAACCGGACCGTTGGAAGGAAGTTCCACTGCCGCCCTCCTCGGTGACGGAGTTCGGGGACATCCCTCTGTGGCTCGGCAGCCTTCAAGAGGCCGCTCAGATGGTGCTCTCGAACCCGGGTGCCGCACAATCGACCTCCTTTCGCCTCATCAACGCCTACAGCCTGTACTGCGCGGATCAGACGCCCATGTACAGGGATGTACTCCGTGGCCCTGGCGTGAACTTCATCGATGGCAAGCCACTGGCGCTGGCGATGAGGCGTTGGAACAAGGGCCGCAACGTCGAGCAGGTGCGCGGGCCGAGTCTGTTCGAGTACTGCTTGGACAAGGGACGCAGTGCATCCCTACGGCACTTCCTCCTGGGTGGCACCCCAGATCTGCTCGAGCAACTCATCCATGCCCTGGAGCAACGGTATCCCGGCATCTTGATCACCGGCTCTTACAGCCCCCCTTTCAAGAGACTAGAGGAGGATGACCGAGAAGAATTTCGCGACCATGTCCGGCGAGCAGATCCGGACATCGTCTGGGTCGGCCTGGGCACACCGAAGCAAGATGTGGAAGCTGCCGACCTCACGCGTTCGCTGCGCATCACTTCGGTAGCGGTTGGTGCCGCGTTCGACTTTTCCGCGGGCCGAAAGCCGGAGGCGCCTCGTATTCTCAAGGCGTTGGCCCTTGAGTGGGTCTTCCGCTTGTACAGCGAGCCCTCTCGACTATGGCGGCGCTATCTGTTCGGAAACACCTTCTTTATCGGCCTACTGCTACGCCACGGCGCCCAGCGGAAGTTTCGTCGAAGCATCCGGTCATGAGTGATGCTGCGGGCGGGATGGTCGCACGAGGAGAGATAGCGACCGCAGCATGCGCTCGATAGCCTTGTCGGCCCGGAGAAGACCCGCCGCTGCCAACTGAACGCCGCCAACGGCCGAGAACCTGGATTCCAGGAGTCGCACTTGCGCATCGCGGTACAGGCGGTCGCTCGCCGCGGCGACTCTCAGCCGGAACCGTTCCCACGGGCTCGACAGTATTGCTTCGCGGAACGTGTCATATGGTGTTGCGGACTCTCGAGGCTGTTCATAGGTTGCTGCCGCATAGCGCATCCCGATCAGTATGTCGACCTGCCGTCGCGCGTTCAGACTGCCACCATGGAATCGGTACCCAAGTCCGCACACGGGAAGATTGCTGAGCTTGCCGACCCGGCTCAATCTTAGGAAGAAGTCGCAATCCTCGCTCACTCCGTGCGTCCAATAGCCGCCGATTCGCAGCGCAGCCTCGCGGCGGAACATGACCGTCGGATGGCTGAGCGCGTGCCGGCCGCGCCGCAGAGCAGAGACGATGTCCTCGTGCTCCGATGGCAGGGCGCTCACGGACGTACTCTGGTCGACGTCTCGGACGAAGCGCTTGATCTGCGTGCCGCAGAGCACCAGCTCTGGATCCGCCATCAGGGCAGCGACTTGCGCGCTGAACCGGCCTGAGAGCACGACGTCGTCAGCGTCCAGCCGCGCGACAAGAGCGGTGTCCGCGAGGCGCAGCCCGACATTCAACGCCTCCGCCAGTCCGGCTGCACCCGTGAGTACCAATTGCACCCGGGCGTCCTCGGCTGCTACTCGGCCGACGAAGGTCACGGTGGAATCCGTCGACCCGTTGTCGAGGACCAACAGACGGTCGTCAGTGTTGAGGTCCTCGAGGCAGCTACGCAGCGCCTCTTCAATGTGGGGCCAGCCGTTGCGCACGGGAAGCAACACGGTGATGGGCTCCCTCGACGCGGAGCCGTCCGGGTGCTCGGACATGTCCCTCCTCGTTCCACTCCCCGACAAGGTTGAGCAGCAGTGCCAGCATGAGCGGGATGCTCGGCGTCGACAGGGGGTTGTCGACGGACGCCAGGACCGCGAGTCCCCCCAGGATTCCGACGACCACCTGCCAACCCATCGCCCGCCAGAAGGCGCTGATAACCAACCATGCCACACTGCCCATTAGAAGGGCAGCGAACAGCCAACCGACATCCACGAAGAGATGGATGTATTCGTTGTGGGGCGCGATGAACGCGGGCTGGACACCCACGGGACTCTCTGCCGCGTTGGCTACCGAACTGGCTCCCAGTCCGTTGCCCGCGAAAGGATGCCGCTCTGCCACAGCAAGGAAGAACTGCCAAGCTTGCAGCCGCCCGCTCGTGTTGAAGCTGCCTTCATAGGAGTTGCCGGCATTTCTCTGCACCGCGCCGACCGTGGCAGCCACGCCGATCGCCCCGAGTGCGATGACGGCTACCGCCTTGGCGCCGCGACGGTGCGCCGGTGCGGCCCGAAGGACTACCCCGAACAGGAGAAGGACGGCAATTGCCGCGATCGCCCCGCGGGACAAAGTGGCGCTGGCGATTGCGGCATTGACCAGCGCCCACAGGTAGCCCCGACGAATCACCCCTACCTTCATGCCGTACAGGCTGGCCGCTGCTGCGACGAAAGCAGCCATGGCGAGGTGGGGGGCTATCGACAAGCCCTGCAGTCGTAGCACCCCTGTTTCGTCGAGCGACAACGGGCTACGACCGGTCACCGGCCAGATCAGGAAACCAAGGCCGCCTATCAGCAATGGTCCGAAGGCCAGCGCCTTGAGCACGACAGCTCTGCTTGAAGGGCTGATCCGTGGCAAGAGGAACACCCAGCCGGAGAGGAACCCCAACCAGGCAGTGACCATGCCAACGATTCCAAGTCGGTACGGATCTGGGGATAGCAGCGACCAGCCGAGCGCAAACACCCACAGAGCCATGAACGCCAGGGCAGGCGGCCCAAGCCGGGCCAACCCGCAGCGCAACACGGCGACACCGGCCAGTGCGATGACCAGCGCCTTCGTCACGGACGTCGGGGCGCCGAGCAGCTCTTGGACGGTCGGCTCGACCAAGGCCAGTCCTAGAGCACTGACCAAGAGCCAGTGCGAGGGCAGCACGAACAACAACGGCGCTCCAGCAGCGGCTAGCGCCACCACTGCGCCCAAGTCACTGAGAGAGCCGGCCAAAGCTAGGCCAGACGCAAGGATGAGCAGGACCGCCACCAGGTACAGGTCCCGATGCCGCCCCAGGGTATGGAGCATTCATCCCCTCAAGAACATCCGCTGACTCGTGTGATCCAACCACCTCTGCAGGCTTGCCGCTGCCTCGACGTGATTTGCTCCCCATTCCGGGGGAGACTCTGGCCGGGGTAGACGCAGGCCAGCTCCGGCGGCCGGTGCGCTTGGTGACGGTGCGCACCTCCCGCCAGAAGTTCCACGTGACGCCCATGTGCCGACAGAGAGGGGGCGGTACAGCGTGCCGCGACTGCTGCTCATTTCCAGCGTCCGTTGGGGTTATCTGTGGCAGCGGCACCAGGCCCTTGCCGTCGCGGCGGCCGAGGCCGGATGGACGGTTGACTTCCTGCAACCGCGACCGCGGAACATGCGGCAGATAGCGACCTATCCCGTTCGGATGGCCACCGGCTCACGCGTAGAACAATCGCACGGGACGACACCGGCGGGTGTGAACGTCCTGGGCTTGCGCAGTTGGTTTGGCAGGCTCCCTTCCTACGATCTGGCCATCCTCTACATTCCTGACCGCATCACAGAGTGGCGGATCAGCCGCGTGCAGATGGGCCACACGATCTACGATGCCGTTCTCGACTGGGCCACAGTGCCCCGAGACTGGTACCCGCCGCTCGGATGGAAGAAGAGCGAACAGCGGATCGCTCGCCGCCCCAACACACTGGTCACAACTGACTCCGAAGGCATGGCGGCGATCCTTGCAAGTCGTGGGATCAAGGGCCATGTCCTTCCGCCCGCTGCCGACCCACCGTTCATCTCGGCCGGGATCGCGGCGACGACGAAAAAACCAGCGATTCTCTATTTCGGCTCAATCAGGGACGAAGTAGACGTGCCTGCGCTCATACATCTCGCTAGATCGGGGCTCTCGGTCGAGGTGATCGGACGCATCGAGCAGCCCGAGTTAGGACGCCGGTTGGTCGAGGGGGGCGTCCTGGTGAGAGGGCCGCTCCCTGTACGAGACCTGGCCGAGGTCGCAGCCCAGTTCCAAGTACTGGTGCTGCCCTATCGCGGCGATCGCGCGACCTCCCTAGCTCCTGCCAAGTACTGGAATTGCGTAGCAGCGCAGTCCTGGGTCATTACGCACGGACTCAAGGTGCCAACGGCTGCCCCGAATGTTGTGGCGACCGACGGCACCTTGGGCGACCTGTTGACGTGCGTACGAGCCGCGCTTGAGACGCGACCGCCCAAGGCCCCGGCTCCCACCTGGGGGACGCGCTGGGACGAGTTGCTCGATCTGCTACCCCTCGACGCCGCATGACTTAAGGGGGCGGCACTCCGGTCGTCGGGCTGAAGTTGTCGACGAGCGGCCGAGCAATCACCCACGGATGACCCCGTATCTCCGGATCAACTGCACAAACGGCAGGTCCCGCCGACGTGTCCAGCAGATGACAGCCAGAGGAACGTAGACGAACAGCCCTAACGCCAGCAGCCACGGGAGGTCACGAGCCAGTGCACCCGCGTTCACCATGAGCAAGCTTGCACCGACCAGCCCGATCGAGACGAGGGCAACCAGAGAATAGTGCCGGACCAACGCTTGAACGGCCAGCAATCCAGCCCGTGCGGACAACCACACGTGCAACCCGTGCATGGCCACCAGTCCCGTCAGGATGGCCCCCAAGACGGGAACGACACTTCGGGAGGTGATCGACCACACGCCACCGACGATATTGACGCCGATGGCGATGGCATGGCCAGCCCATATCCAACGAAATCTGGCCAGTACCTCCAATGCGCTGACCAAGACGAACACCACGGTCTGCACGGCACCCACGATTGCCAGGACGGGCACGAGAAGCTCTACTTCGGCCCACCCTTGCCCGAAGACAAGGGGGACAAACACCGGTAGCAGAACCGCAAGGACGCTAGCGATGGGAAGGCAAACCCATGCGACGAGCCCCAGCAGGTCGGCCCACACTCGACGAGCTCGTTCGGAGGTCGATATGTCGTGTCGGAACTCTGGATACAGCGCCTGGATGAGGGAGTTCTGAATCTGGTAGAACGGCGTGGTCGTGACAACCTCGGCTCGGTTCATGTGCCCGAGCAAGGGTGCCCCGAATGCTCGTCCCAGCGACAGTTTGCCGACGTTGCCGGCGGCATAGGAAAGGAGAGAGGACACGGTCATGCGGAGGCTGTAGGCGACATCGGGGAGGGCTGCGCGGAGGTGTGGTCGTGCGTTGAACGTGCGCCTGCCGAGGAAGAGGCAGCCAAGCCCCGTCATCGCTTGCGCGATCACCGGGGAAGCGGCGAGGGCTTGGGGCGACTGGACGACGGAGACGGCCAATACACCGATGCCCATACCGGCGATATTGGCACCGAACGTCATGCCGGCCAGTGCCCGGAAGCGGCTCGACCGAAGGAGCACTCCAGAACCGATTGCCACAGCAGGAGCGAAGAACGAACCGATGGCGAGTACGTGGAGAACCGGTTGCACCCCGTCGACGTTCCAGAGTTCAGCCCACCCGTCGGCGGATGCGACCAGCCCTAGCGCGGCGATGCCTCCGACGATGACGGCATACGCCAAAAGGCTGCTCAACCGGGCGCTCTCCACGACGATCATGCGGCTGATCGCCTGCGGCAAGCCCGCTGTCGCCACCAACGTGATGAGCGCCGCGACCGTCAAGGCGACGCCGTACTGGCCGAACGCCTCCGCATCGAGCAAGCGCGAGGTGACGGCGGCGTATCCGAGCTGTACGACCACCGTCGCGACCTGGGCTCCGTAGTTCCACGCCGCCCCCACGGCCGCTACTCGCGCACCGCCCGTCACGTGGAGTCCAGGCCGGAGGACCGCGGCACGAGCACCCAGTCACGGCTCTCCAGACGCTGGCCGGGGACCATGCTGAAGGGAGCCGGGGCGGCGACCGACATGGGCGGGCGCTCAGAGAGGGATGCCGCCCACCATGAGAAGGTGCTGCCCGACAGCACCAGATAGCGATGCCGGGAGAGGGCGATCATGTCCTCGGCCGCGTTGCCGGGAACCACATAGCGAGCGTTCGGCAGCCGCAGTTCCTGCCGGCACCAGTCAGGATCGTCGGAGTACACAGCGACTCGAGCGTCTGAGCCGAGCCCGTTGGTCGACGTCAGCGCTTCCAGCGCCCTGGGGTAGTAGTCAGGCGCGAGCGCGGAGACATGCAGGAGCATGTCCCCGCGCCGGACGTGCATCGCCACCTCTTCACGGCCACCCAGCGACTCTGGTCGAGCGACCTCCGCCCGGAGCGCCGGGAGGACCTCCTGGAGCAGCTGCGGATGCTGCCAGTAGCCGTAGTACCACGCCGCGGGGGGGAGGGCTGAAGCCTCCGGGGGAGGCTCGCCAGCGACTTCTCGAACGATGACGCGGGGGCCGAGGGAGCGCCTGATGATCTCGGCGGCCTTGGGCAGTCGTCCCATCGGGTGAGGCAGCAGGCCCACTACGGAGGCCTGTGGCAGACGCCGCATGCCGATGTCCCACAGAGCAAGGTAGTCCGGTCGCTTTCTGTACGCGCTCAGGTCAAGGTAGCTGTCCAGGCCCGTCTGCACCTCCAGCCACCGCGCGAAGGCGTATTGGAATAGTTGATTGCCGAGGCCCCCGACGAGACCTACCACATTTCTTCTCAACGTCAGATCAAACCGTGCACCGAGATGCTTCCGGCTCAGATTTATGCAGCCCCTTGTGCATGTCCTCAAGTCCTCTTCTTACTGCCTCGACCACGAACACCTGACGGGTTGGAACGATGAGCTCTACCATCGCATTTCGACGATAAGTCATGCGGTGCGCCTATTCCTTCGTGGAGTCGGTCATGCCGGCGACCCCTGTCTGCCGGGATACCTCCTGTGGTGGCGCGAGCGCGATCGAGCGCGATCGTCCGCGGAGCAAGGCGTTGCAGGGTCGCTCGACCAACAGGTGCAGCGCAACAGCGCACACCGCGGCCGCCAAGAGCATCACTCCCACCACCAAGGGCGCAGAAAGAGGCAGAACGGGCTTCAGATTTATGATCACCAGCTCGTGCACCAAGTACAACGCGAAGGACGCCTCACCTGCGAAGACTGCGTAGCGACCGGTCAACCAGCCGGCGTCACCCCGAAGGTCTCGAGCCACAGCGGCGAGCAAGAGCACGAGGAAGACCCCCGCCAGCGGAGCGTTTGCCAGCGGGGGGCGAAGTAGGTACGCCAGGCCGAATCCCGCCGCCGCGGCCGCCCACGTCACATATGACGGCAAGGCAGGACGCCATCCTCGACGAAGCGCCAGCCCTGCCGCCATCCCGAGCACGAACTCACCCAGCCGGGTCAGAGGAAGGTGATGGGAATAACCCGGCGCGACGAATCCAGCGGCGAAGCTCACCGAGAGCATAGCCGCACTGATTACCCACGGCACCCACGCGGGCGAGCGCGAAAATACACGCACTAAGACCGGAAAGGTGGCGTAGAAGAAGGCTTCGCAGCTCAGCGTCCACGCTACGCCGTTCATCCCGAACACTATCCGATAATCATGCCACCAGGACTGGACCAACAGAATATTCGGAATGGCCTCCGGGACACCGCGGGCAACCGCGACCACTGGGACGACGGCAGCAATGCCGAATACGACTACGTGACTGGGCCAGACCCTTGCGAACCTCCGCCGGTAGAAGCGCAAGGCAGCTAATCCCGGCTCGGTTCCCCAAGCGAGCACCAAGCCTGACAGCGTGAAGAAGAAGGTAACGCCGACATACCCGACCTTGGACACTTGCCAAGGTAGTGAGCCAACTTCCCACACATGCAGGTGGAAAATCACCACTCCGGCTGCCGCGAAGAAGCGCAATGATGTAAGTCGTGGCAGCGGAGCGGCTCTGGACATGGCGTCGGACTCTACCTCGATGCTCGACGAGGACGATGATGGCGATCATCAAGGGATCGGGCTCTTAGACGATGGCCTATCGTCAGCAGACCCAAGAGCCTTGAGCACCCAGTCGAGTGAAGTCATGTGGGCGACAGGCCGCAAGTGGATCTTGCAAATGGTCCCTGTGCGCCTACCGCGCTCAGAGACAATTTCGGATCGCCGCCGTTCCAGACCCCCTTCTCGACTCGAGGATGCCTCTCGATGTCGACACGATCCGCAGAGACGCAGCTGTTGCCCGACGGCGCCATGGCCACTCGTGGTACCGAGCTTCCGCCGTTCGACGTGTTCGACCCCTTCAGCGCAGGCAGGTCGCCGAGCTGAGACGCTCCAGCGAAGCTCCTGCACTCAGGAGAACTGGTCTCACGTTGCGCGTGTAAAACCGCTCGGCTCGCGGGACAACCACTGACGCGAGCCGATCCGAGGCTCGCCTTTGCCTGGTCCAGACGCTTCCCGAGGCCCGGGTGGCCAGCCGCGCATCGGCGATGTCAAACACCATGTCCCCCTCATGGGTGACATGACTGTCTCCCACGAATCGGGCCTCCACCGTTCCTGAAGATATCTCCGATGGGGCGGGTTATCGTCCGCGACCTAGCGTTGGACTAGGAAATCATGTGATTCGCGCAGCACGGGGGTTCGTGATGTCGTCGAACGTGCTCGACCCGGCTAGCGATGCTGGCCGGCAACCACAGGAGGGCTGGTACCGGTTCGCCGACAACATAGCCGGCGACGGGACGGAAGCTCGGCGGGCCTGGCGGACTATCTACGCCCGCCGCGCGATGGTCTTCGACACCGCTTGCGCCGCGCTCGCCGCAGTCTTCGGGTACTTCTTCTGGTTCACGTGGTCCGACCTCGATCCGTTACCCAGCCCGCCATTCTGGATCGTCGTTCTCCTGCCCCTGATCTGGGTGCCGGCGATGGGCGTCGCAAGGACGTACGAGCAACGGTTCCTGTGGGTGGGCGTCGAGGAATACCGGCGGGTGGTCGCTGCCGCCGTGGTGATGGCCGCTGGCATAGGAACCGTCGCCTGGGCCTTCCGCATCGAGCTGGCCCGCGGGTTCATCGTCGTGGCTCTCCCTGTGGCCACGCTCCTCACGCTCCTCCAGCGGCTCGCGCATCGACATTGGTTGTGGAGGCGACGCCGGAAGGGTCAGTACCAGCAGACCACCATTCTCGTCGGCCATCGGAGCGCCGTGGCCGCTCTTGATGAGCAACTGCAGCGCTCGGCTTACCAGGGATACCGCGTCATCGGCTGCTGCTTGCCCAAGACCCCACACTCCCGCGGGACGGATGCGTTCAACGGGCTCCCCATTCTGGGCGGATTGGACGAGGTCGCCGAAGTGGTGGTGCGCTTCGAGGTGGACACAGTCGCCGTTCTGCCGAGCCAGGAGATGGATGGCCCGGCCCTACGGAGGCTCGGCTGGGAGCTTGAGGACACCTCTGCGGAGTTGCTCGTCGCACCGGCCATCACCGACGTCGTGGGTCCCCGAGTCCACATCCGTCCCGTTGCCGGCCTGCCACTGCTGCACCTGGATCGACCGGAACTGACGGGGGTCCGTCGCCTCACCAAGGAGCTCTTCGACCGGACCACGTCCCTTGTCGGGCTGCTGTTCCTCTCTCCACTGCTGTTGACGATCGCCGTCGCGGTCGGCGTCACCAGCCGAGGACCGGTCCTCTTCCGGCAGCAGCGCATCGGCCATTGCGGCGAACCGTTCACGATGCTCAAGTTCCGCAGCATGGTCCAGGACGCGGATGTGCTGATGTCCGAGTTGAATGCTGATCAGCACAGGGAGAACGACGTCCTTTTCAAGATGCGCAACGACCCCCGGGTCACCCCCGTCGGCAGGTTTCTCCGGCGCTACTCCCTCGACGAACTTCCACAGCTCCACAACGTCCTGCGTGGTGACATGTCTCTCGTCGGCCCGCGGCCCCCGCTCGCCAGGGAGGTGGAGAAGTACGGCGAGGACATGCGACGCCGATTTCTCGTCAAGCCCGGCTTGACAGGGCTCTGGCAGGTCAGCGGACGCTCCGATCTCTCTTGGGATGACTCGGTTCGCATCGACGTCCGCTATGTCGAGAACTGGTCCCTGGCCTTCGACCTCATGATCCTGTGCAAAACCGTCAAGGCCGTCCTGCGCGGAGCCGGCGCCTACTGACCCGTGACGCCGGCTCCGGGCGCCCGAACGATGACCACCGTGACGTTGTCTTGAGCCCCCGGCTCCACAGCTGAGGCGACCAACTGCTCCGCGAGCCGCTGGTCGTCGTGCTCATTCGCCATCAGCTCGGCGATACGGGTATCGCCCAGCTCGCCGGTCAGACCGTCGGAGCACATGAGGAAACGCTCGCCCGGGGTAATGGGTAGGAACTCGTAGTCGGCCCCGCCCCGGTCGCCGAAGCCTAGCGCCTTGGTGACCATGTGCCGCTGCGGGTGCGTGAGCGCGCGCTCCTCGCTGATCGCACCGGCGTCTACCAACGCCTGGACCACTGAGTGGTCCTTGCTGATCTGCTGAAGGCCGCTGTCTGGCGTCCAGTGGTAGATGCGCGAGTCCCCGACATGGAAGACGAGCCAGCCGACGGCTCCGTCCCGCTCGGTCAGCGCCACGCCGGCCACCGTCGTCCCGGGCCGACTCATGGCGTCGTAGGACTCCCCGAGCGCCATGATGTCCTTGTCCGCCTGCTCGAGCGCGGCGCTGATCGTGTCGACGTCGAGCGCCGGTCCGCTAGCGAGCTCGGTCAGGCGGGCGACCGCCCGCGCGCTCGCCTCACTCCCCGCAGCGTGGCCGCCCATGCCGTCGGCGACGGCGAACACCGGCGGCGCCACCAGGAACCTGTCCTGGTTCTCGGCCCGCTGCCCCGGGTGTGAGGCGGCTCCCCAGCTGAGCTCAGGCAGATTCATCGACGCTCCCGTCCACGACGTCCTCGACCCACGACCCACGGCCGCCCCCGCGGGCGAGCCCGGAGAGCGTATTCGCTGGTCGGTGCCTCCGGCGACGGTAGGGCGCGCCTCTGGGGAAATCCGGGATCAGTACGGAGCGGCTGACAGGAACGCGACGAGCACGATCAGGCCCGGGATCGCGCCGATGATCCCGCAGACCAGGCCAGCGATCGCCAGCCCTGTGCTCGCCCCGGTCTGCTTGCCCTGGTTCATCCCGATCGCGCTGAGCACGATGCCGGTCCCGGCGATCAGGAAGCCGAGGAACGGGATCCAGCACAGCACCAGACCGGTGACACCCGTGACGAAACCGGCGATGCCCATGCCGTTCTGCGGCGGCGCCGGCGCGTACACCGGGTAGCCCTGGCCGTAGCCGTACGGCAGCGCCTGCGGTGGGAAGGGTCCCTGCGACGGCTGACCCCAGACCGGCTGGGCCCCGTAGGGCTGGGCACCGTACGGGTGCGCGCCGTACGGGTGCCCGTCCTCCTGGGGTTGCTGAGGCTGCTCCGGGTGGTAGCCGTGCTGGCCACTCGTCACGACGTCCTCCGCTCGCTCTCGGCGTCGGTGACGCCCCGTAGGTCGAGTGTGGGCCTCGCCGGCCTCCGGACAAGCGCGGCACACCCCAGAGAGGCAGGATGACGACGGGCCGGCGTCCGACCGCCGGAGCAGTCAGGACGCCGCGCCGCGATCGAGCGATCAGTAGGTCGACAGCGTCGAGGCGACCGAGAACAGCGCGATCAGCACGAAGATCTGCGGAATGATCGCGATGATCCCGCAGACAAGACCCGCGATCGCCAGCCCGGTGCTGGCGCCCTTCTTCTTGCCCTGGGAGATGCCGACCGCGCTGAGCGCGATCCCGGTCAGGCCCAGGAGCAGGCCCACCCAGGGCACCCAGCACAGGACGAGGCCGACGAGTCCGGTGACGAAGCCGGCGACGCCGATGCCGTTCGACGGGGCCTGGACCGGCACGGGGGCGTAGCCGTACGGCTGCGGAGCCGGCGGGGCGTAGGCCTGCGGCGCCGGCGGGGCGTAGGCCTGTGGCGCCGGCGGGTTGGGCGGGTAGGTCGGGTCGTACTGCTCGGTGGACATGGGTTCCCCGTTCGGGTTCGGACGTCGGCTCGTCCGACGTTCCGGAGCAGAGTCGTGACGCACGTCGCCCGTGGCAAGCAGGCGCGGCCCGCGTATCGGGCGTGGCTCTCGCTCTGGAACACCTGCCCCGCACGTCGCAGCTGCTGTCACCTCCGTGGGGTACTTCTTTGACGTTGCGAGCACTTCAGTGGTGCGCAATGGTCCTGCGTGAACGGAGCGCTCGTGGCGCGCTCCCTCGACGGGCCTCCAGCAGCGGGGCACCGGCGTCACCATCTCCACTGCCCGGCGCCCGCGGACCGACCGTGCCCCCGTCACCCCGCGCGCCGATCCCCCATTTCCCGTTCGGCCCCCGGCGTCCCGACTGTCCCGCTCGTCACGTCCCCTCCCCCACCTCGAGCCCCGATCTCCCTAGCGTCGAGGCGGCAGCGGTGGAGGGAGCGGGACGTGGCCACGATCGACGTCGTCGGGCGTCACCGCGCCGTCCCGGTGCGAAAGTCGTCAGTCTGGACCACGGACGGCGTCCGGCGGGCCTGGGTGGCACCGCTCCTCGCCCTCGTGGCCATCGGTCTCCTGCCCGTACTCGGGCACTCCCTGACGTGGCTCGGTACCGCTGTCAGCGAGACACCGACGCGCGCCACGACGACCGAGCCGGCGCGGTCTTCGACGCCGCCGCGCGCCACCCCCACCGCTGGCCGTTCGACCGGCGCCCTCGCCGTTCCCCCTACCGCTGCGACCACGACGTCGTCCGATCGACCTGCATCCGCATCTGCCGCCACCAGCAGTCGGACGAGCAGTGCTCCGGTCGCGCCGCCGCCGGGCACGCCCGACGCCGTAGTTCCGGCCCCGGTGGAGGTGGATCCGCCCACCGGCAACACCGGCACGGCGCGCGATCCGGTCGCTGCCCCGACGGGCGATGCGCCTGTGACCGAGCCGGAGCCGGTGGTGGAGGAGCCGCCCTCGGATGCTCCGACGCCGATCGAGGAACCGACGCCTTAGGACGCCGTTCCGCACCGGGTAAGTCCTGGTGGCGTCACTCGGCAGACGGCTGTGGCTGTTGAGCCGAACTGCCGGTGCGTCGCGTCACGGGTGCGGGTGACTACCCAGGGGTAATGCCACGATCACTATGTGCGATCGACTGTGCGACACGAGTCCCGGCTCGGCATGGCGGCCTCGTCCTGCGGTCTGTGCGGCCACCACGGTCAGGTCATCACGGTGTCCCGCCGCATGCGCAAGGGCCTCGACCTGCTGAACCCGAAGTGGGAGGCCGCTCCCCGCGCCTACGAGCTGTGCCCGGCCTGCGGCGCCCGCCGCGAACTGGAGGACCGGCTCCTCGCCGCCTGACCGTGGCTGAGGGCGACTAGTCGTCGTCCTCCTGCCCCGGTGGCGTCGGCCGCTCCGGCGGCACGGGCGGCTCAGGCGTCTCGGGCGGATCGGTCGCGTCCGTCTCGTCCGGAGCCTCCGCATCCGGCGGCGTCGAAGGCGTGGTCGGGGTGGTCGGCGTCGCGGGCGGGGTCGGCTCCGGGTCCGGCTGAGGAGCGGGCGTGGCACCGTCCGCCGGCTGCGGGATCGGCAACGGCCAGCTGAGGACCGGCGGCGGCGAGGGCGGCGGGGTGGTCGTCGAGGCCGCGGTGGGCGCGGCCTCGGCGGGCGACGTCGTCGCCGCCGCGGTGGGCGCCTCGGCGGACGTCGAGCTGCCCGTGGACCCAGCCGTCGGCCGGGTCGGCGTCCGCGTCGCACGCGACGCCGAGGTCGGGGACTCGCTCTCGCTGTCCTCGGCGGCGGTCGCCCAGCCGTCGCCGACCTCGGTCTGCCGCCAGGGGTCACCCAATTCGCCGTCCGCCCGCGCGCCGGGAGTCGCTGCCACCTCGGCGCTGGAGGCGTCCTGCGCGCGCACGTCGGAGACGTCCGAGACGCCGAAGGCGACGAGCGCGGCAACGCCCAACGCGGCGTTGCCGCCAGCCACCGTCCACCAGAAGCGGCCGCGTCGCCGCTGGACCGCGTGCCGAGCGCTCATCGACCGAACTCCGACGCCCTGCGCAGCACCGCTCCAGCCCCCCGTTCGCGCTTTCAACTTGAGAGTTTCAACCTTGTCATTCGTCGGACGCCAGCGGAAGGGGTGAATCGACTCCGTGTGACCATTCCGTCACAGGCAGAGCTCGGGAGGTGCGGGACGCCTGTGGCGGCCGTGCCGAGGCGGATCCGACACGCTCCAGTATCAGCGGGTGCCACACCTGGCGCCCCTAGCCTTCCGGCCATGCCGTGTCCAACCTGTGGCACGACGAGCCCCCGCACGCAGCTCCTCCCGGGCTATTGGCGGTGCGACGCCCTCGTCGGAGCCGACCAGCTCGTCGGGGCGGGCTCGAGCAGCACGCCGGGCGCCGAGCCGCGCACGTGCGGCGCCATCTACCTCCAGACGCGCACCGACGACTCCGGGCCGCAGAACTGCCGCTGCGGCGAGCGCGCGGTCGGCGAGTGCGCCGAGTGCACCCGCCTCGTCTGCGCCGACCACTCCGACCTGTGGCAGGGCTGGCGGGTGTGCGACCGCGACCTCGCCACCGCCCGCATGAAGGCGCGCGCGGCCGCGCTCGCCGAGGAGAGGCGGCTCCAGGAGGCGGCGGCCGCCGCGGAGGCCGAACGCCGCCGGCTGCGTAGCACCTTCCTCGACCTCTCCCCCGCCCAGGCCCTGAAGCTGCTGTACGTCGCGCAGCCGCGCACCGAGCAGGAGATCCGGTCAGCCGACAACGTGCTGCGCCGGCTGTCGGCCTCGGCCTTCACCCGGCTCTGCCTCGACGTCCTGCCGACCCTCAGCGCCACGGAGAAGACCCGGCGCTCCGGACTGCGACGCCTGTCGGGATGGGCCTTCGCCGGCCCTGATTACCACGACCGCTCGTGGTTCCTGACGGCCAAGGGCGACTGGTACCGCAGCGGCTCCTACGGGGTCGCCGGCGCCGAACAGGGACACCGCGGCGAGAAGGTGTCCTTCGACGACACCGAGAAGCGGGCGGTCATCTACGAGCTCGGCTGGCAGCAGTCGGTCGACAGCGGCGTTGCTTAGTAGAGCCCTCTTCTATCCTTGTTGGACAGGGCGTCTCTCTTTTCGCCTCTGTTCTTGGCGCCTCACCGGAGGCTGGATGGTTTGAGGTGCCGACGACGTGAAGTCCTGCAAAGCTCTGGCCCCATGACGGGGATGTTGAAGCGCTCTGTGCTTTGGGTGATCGACCGCTTGCCAGCCGAAATGGCCGGCCAGGTCGACCTGCTTCGCCCTGGCCTCCGGGTGTCCTGGGGAGGTCCGCTCAACGGCCAACGTCAGCGTCGAGCCATTGTCCGGGGCCTCGCCAGGACCGTCGACTTCGAACTGGTCCTTGAAACCGGAACCTACCGAGGCACGTCCACCGAGTTCTTCTCCGCCGTCTTCGGTGCGCCGGTGCAGACAGTGGAGATCGACCCTCGCTTCTTCGCGTACTCCCGTCGACGCCTAGCCTTCGACCCCACGATCACGGTCTCGCAGGGCGACTCGCGGCCCTTCCTGCGTCGTCTCGCCGCCAGTCACGGTGGTCAGACGACGTTCATCTACTTGGATGCCCACTGGGAGGAGGACCTGCCGCTGCGCGAGGAGTTGGAGATCATTCGCGACGGATGGAGCCGAGCCGTAGTCATGATCGACGACTTTGCCGTCCCAGATGACCCTGGCTATGAGTACGACGACTACGGTCCCGGGAAGGCGCTGACCGCATTGTATCTGCCGGAGATGCCGGGCTGGCGGCTGTTGTATCCCAGCGCCGTGTCATCCGATGAGACAGGAGCCAAGCGCGGTTGCGCCGTCCTCGTATCTCCAGGCCTTCCCGATCTGCATGTGAAGGAGCTCCGGCAAGGCTCCTTCTTGAGTCCAAGCGCGTAACCCGAAGGACCCGATGGTGGTGTTGTCAGCCGGCGAGCTAGCACCGCCCGGCGCCCGACTTCGCGTCAATGGCAGAGCCCGGTCGGGTTCCTCGCGCGTCATTCTTGACCGCGTCCGTCCAGCGCTGTGGCCGACAACGTGCGCGCCGGCTGTCGGCCTTGACCTTCACCCGGCTCTGCCTCGACGTCCTGCCGACCCTCAGCGCCGCGGAGAAGACCCGGCGCTCCGGACTGCGACGCCTGTCGGGATGGGCCTTCGCCGGCCCTGATTACCACGACCGCTCGTGGTTCCTGACGGCCAAGGGCGACTGGTACCGCAGCGGCTCCTACGGGGTCGCCGGCGCCGAACAGGGACACCGCGGTGAGAAGGTGTCCTTCGACGACACCGAGAAGCGGGCGGTCATCTACGAGCTGGGCTGGCAGCAGTCGGTCGACAGCGGCGTTGCCTGACCTGTACCAGCGCGGCTGAGACCGTCAGAACGCCGTCCGACCAGATGAGCGCCTCCGCGGCGGGTGACAGCCTCGCCCGACGTGCGGTCGGCACTCCTGCCACCCGGGCGGCTCCCGATCCGGCAGTGGCAGGGGGCGCGCGCCGACGCCGCCGGAGGATCCGTGGAGGCCGCAACCGCGAGCCGCACGGCATCGGCCGTCGTCATGTCGTCCAGGCGTTCGCTCTTCTCTGTCCAGGCGACAATTCCGGTCGCGGCGAGACGAATTTCCGGAACGAAACCGGAGGAGATATGCGTTGGCTCCGCGCAGTCACCGCCGACGAACCGGGCGTGACCGTTCCGCCGTCCGGCCGGTCACTCGCGCAGGACGGCGGTGTGCTTCGGCGCCGCGCGTCGGCGGCTCCGACCACAGGCTCGCGGTCGCCGTCCGAGGCCCGTCAGCTCCGCTGGGCGCGGCGGACGCTCTTCACGCCGTACATGGCCAGGTCGGCCTCGGCCATGATGCCGTCGGCGTCGTCGCCGGGCTGACCGGAAGCCGACCCGATGCTCGCGCCGAGCCGGACCACGACGTCATCGAGCTCGAAGGGCTGCTCCATGAGCGCCTCCAGCTCCGTCATCCGTGCCTCGAGGGCCGCGCCGTCGATGCCGGGGACGACGACGACGAACTCGTCGCCGCCGAGACGGGCCACTATGTCCTCCGGGCCGGCCAGCTGACGCAGCCGCTCGGCCACGGCCACCAGGACCCGGTCGCCGAGGGCGTGCCCGTGCACGTCGTTGACGGCCTTGAAGCCGTCGAGGTCGCAGAACAGCAGGCCGCAGGATGCCCCGGTCGCCGGGTCCAGGTGCGCGCGCAGCGCGGCGAACAGCGCGCTGCGGTTGGCCACGCCGGTCAGCGGGTCGGTCATGGCCAGCTTGCGCGCCTGCGCCTCCCGCTCGCGGTGCACCGTCACGTCGATGCCGATGAAGGCCATCGCGTACGGCCGGCCGTCGCTGTGCGTCAGCACGCTGGTCTGGAGCTCGATGCGGCGCGCCTCGCCGTCACCGTTCACCCAGTCGACCTCACCCGGGATGGCCGGCTCACCGGCGAAGACCGCCGCGATGCCCACGCGGGCGATCTCGCGCTCGGCGGGCTGGACGACGACGTCGTACAGCGAGGCGCCGGTCAGCTGGTAGCGCGAGCGCCCGCTGAATCGCTGCAGCGCAGGGTTGGCCAGCAGGATCCGGCCGTCGGCGTCGCAGACGAGCACCAGCGCGGCCGTCGCCTCGAGGGTGGCCAGGGCCAGCCCGTCCAGGGCCGACAAGGGCATGGCGACGGCATGGCCGGGCACCGGCGTGGCCGGTGTGGGTCGCTGCATCGCACGCACCGCTGACGTCTCCCCGTGAGGTGGTTCCTGTCCTCAACACCATCGACTGGAGCGACACCCACCTTGTGCGGCACGCACCCGTTCGGGTGACCTCAGGACGGCGGCGGGATCGGCCCGTCCTCCACGGCGCGTACGTACAGGTCGCGACGGGTGGGCGCCGGCCGCCCGACTGCCTGGTACTTGGCCCGGATCCGGCGCAGGTGCGTCTTGAACGTCTCCGCGTTCATCCCGAGCGTGCGCGCGACGGTCGCCAGCAACTCGTTGCCCGACGCGTAGGCCACGAGCACCTCCTGCTGCCGCGGCGCCAGCAGCGGCCGCGGCGACGCCGGGGCGACCGCGGGCCGCACGACGACCGCCGAGCCCTCCTCCAGCACGCTCAGCGCCGCGGCGCTCTCCGCCCAGCCCTCCGCCTCGACACCGGGCGTGCGGGCCAGCAGAGCGGCCAGCTGCCGCCGGTGCCGCGGGTTGCCGCAGACGATCGTGACCCGCAGCGGCGGCTCGCCGTCGGCGTCCACGCGCAGCACCGCCTGGGGGATCGAGCGGACCGGGTGGTCGACGTCGCCGGGCACGGGACCTCCCGCGGACTCGGAGCCGGAACGGTGGCGTCACTGAACTCCTCGGTCAGGGCCGGGGCAACCGCCGCCGCCCGTATCCCGGCCCGCCAACTGGCCGCAAGCCGCGCACGTTGACCGCAACCAGACGCGGACCTGCAGATGCTTGGATGCGTCAGGTGCTCCGCCGGCCATCGGACGCGGGGGGCATCAGATGACTGGTACGGTCCGCGGCTCGCCCGAGCCGGAGAAGGGGTCACCCGACCCCTTCGTCACGCAGGTCTGCTGGCTCGTCGCGACCGCCGGCGGCAAGGACCATCTCGTCCAGCGCTGCGGCGGTCTGGTCAGCGTCCGCACCCTCGACAACTGGACGGCTGGGCCCGCGAGCACGTGCCCGGCTACCCGACCGCCGCCGCGACCGAGCTGATCGACCTGCCGCTGCCCAGCACCGGCGACGGCACCCTCCACACCGAGCTGTCCGGCAGCATCGGCGCCAACGCCTTCGCCGATCCGCGCACGCTGGCGGGCGGCGGCCCGGAGATCTCGCCGAACACCGAGATCCAGGTGCGCTGCCGCTACTACGCGCCCAGCGTGCCCAGCGTCAGCCCCGACGACGTCTGGTACCTCATCGAGTCCGCGGAGTGGAACGGCCTCTGGGCGCCGGCGAACTCGTTCACGAACGGCGACGTCCCCGGCGGCCCGTACACCGACAACACCGATCTCGCGGTGCCGGCCTGCCGATGACCCGTCCCGGAACGACGAGAGCCGGGGCGGTCGCGTGCTGCGACCGCCCCGGCTCCGCCGGGTGGATCAGAGAGAGCCGGCCACCGAGGCCGCGGCGCTGATGATCACGATCGCCGGGATGAGGGCGATGACGCCGAGCACCAGGCCGGCGATGGCCAGGCCGGTGGGGGCGCCCTTCTTCTTGCCGGTCGCGATGCCGACGCCACCCAGGATGACGCCGAGCACGGCCAGCAGGATGCCGAGGGCCGGCACCCAGCAGAAGATGAGACCCAGCAGGCCGGTGACGAAGCCGGCGACGCCGAGGCCGTTGCCCGGCTGCGCCGGCGCCTGGACGAACACGGTCTGCGGGGCGTACTGCGGCTGGGCGTAGGCGGGCTGCGCCTGCTCCGGCTGGGCAGGGGTGTAGGGCTCAGAGGTCACGGATGTCTCCAGTGTCGTGGTCGGCACGTCCGACCGTCGGCGAGGTCGTCGCTCCCGGTCGATCTTGATCCGGAACCGATTCGACTGCTTCTTCGGCAGGAAGCGACCGCCACTTGAGCCGAGCATGCGACAAGGGCGGACGGCGCCGCCCGCGGGGTCAGCGGACGGCGGACACCTGCGCGGGCGCGGCCGAGATCGCCAGCCAGCGCAGGAAGTCCCCCACCGGCATGGGGCGGGCGATCGCGTAGCCCTGCGCCACGTCGCACCCCAGCTGGGCGAGGACGGCCCGGTGACCGGCGTCCTCCACGCCCTCGGCCACCAGCGACAGCCCGAGCTGGTGGGCCAGCGCCACGGTGTGCTCGACGATGGCCGCCGCCCGGGGGTCCCGGTCGACGTCCGCGGTGAGCGTGCGGTCGAGCTTCAGCTCGTCGGCGGGCAGGTGCCGCAGGTAGGCCAGCGAGCTGTAGCCGGTGCCGTAGTCGTCGATCGACGTCCGCACCCCCAGGGCGCGCAGGTCGGCGAGCACCGCCTGGCCGCGCTCCGGGTCGGCCATGAGGGTGTCCTCGACCAGCTCCAGCGTCAGCGCCGCCGGGGGCAACCCGTGCCGTCGCAACGCCGCGGAGATCTTCGAGGGCAGGTCCAGGTCGGTCACGTTGGCCGCTGAGAGGTTCACCGAGACCGGCACCTGCCAGTCGGCCCACCACCGGCCGGCCGCGGTCAGCGCCAGCTCCAGCACGACGTCGGTGAGCGGGCCCAGCAGCCCGGCCTGCTCCGCCGCCGGCAGCAGGTCGGCCGGCGAGAGCAGCCCGCGGGTCGGGTGCTCCCAGCGGACGAGCGCCTCGGCGCCCACCACCCCGCCGTCGTCCAGCGAGACCTGCGGCTGCAGGAAGACGACCAGCTGGTCGTCGGTCAGGGCGACCCGCAGCTCCTCCATCGTGCGCAGCCGGTCGCCACCGGCGGTGCCGGTGACCGGGTCGGGCGTGTAGACGTGCACGCCCTCGCGCGCCGCCTTCGCCGTGTACATCGCGACGTCGCCGCAGCGCAGCAGGTCCTCCACCGTGGCCGCCGGCTCCGGGCAGGTCGAGACGCCGATGCTCACCCCGACGTGCAGCCGCACGCCCTCCACGGTGAACGGCCGCAGCAGGCGCTCGCGCAGCCGCTCGGCCAGCGCCGCGGCCTCGTTCCCGGCGGTGCCGGGCAGCAGGACGGCGAACTCGTCGCCGCCCAGCCGGGCCAGGAAGTCGCCGCTGCGCAGCAGGCCCTGCAGCCGCGGGCCCACCTGGCGCAGGAGCTCGTCGCCGGCGGAGTGCCCGAGGCTGTCGTTGACCTCCTTGAACCCGTCGAGGTCGAGCAGCAGGAAGGCGGCCGGCCGGTCGACGCCGGCGCGGGCGACGACGTGCGTGCCGCGCTCGATCAGCGCCCGGCGGTTGGGCAGGCCGGTGAGCTCGTCGGTGCGCGCCTCGGTGCGCACCTGGTGGAAGCTGCGCACCTCGCGGAAGGTGATGGTGACCCGCACGATGCCGGCCAGCACGCAGCCGATGGCCAGCCACGCGGCGACGGTGGGCACCGGGTGCGCCCACCCCCACGCCAGCACGACCAGGCTGCCGATGGTGCAGGCCAGCGGCAGCGCCAGCAGCCGCCGGCCGATCCGCGAGCCGTTCCCGCCGTTGACCGGCACCCGCCGGTCCCGGGCGATCGTGGCGGCCACCGCGCAGAGCACGACGCTGACCAGCCAGCCCAGCTCGAGCGGGCCGCCGTCGACGTACGTGCCCTCGTAGCGGACGACGAACAGCGCGAACTCCGACACGCACAGGCAGGACAGCGCGATGACCGCGGTGAGGATCGTGCGGTCGAGCCGCATCCCGAGGATCGCCCCGACCGAGACGAGCACGGCCAGCAGGAGCAGCCCGGTGGTCGGGCCCACCAGCTCGAAGGCGGTGACGGCCCGCTCCCCCGGCCCGGGGTACAGGTACGGGCCGAGCAGGAAGGTGACGCCGGCGGCCAGGCTGCCGAAGGCGGCGATGAGCCCGTCGAGCCACATGCTGGGGTGGAACCGCGGCACGCGGGCACGGATCAGCCCGATCACGCAGACGTACATCGTCGCGTAGCCGGCCAGCGCCAGGACGTCGGCCACCGGGGACGACGGACCGTGGCCCGTCACCCCCGCCGCGAGCACCCGCAGCGCGTTGGCGACCGCACCCACCCAGAGGGCGACGCCCAGCCCCGCCCAGGCCGCCCGCTCGAGGCGCACCCGCCGGGACGCCAGGAAGCAGGCGATCCCGCCGGCGAGGTGGGGCAGGTTGTAGAGGACGACGTCGTAGGCCCGGTCCCAGGCCGCGCCGGAGGGGCGACCGCCGACGCCCGTGGCGAAGGCGACCGCCAGCGCGATCGACAGCAGCAGCGGCCACGCGGGGCCGCGCGGCGTCCTCTGCTCGGGATGGTCCACCTCACGACCATCGGCCGGGAGGGGCTCCCGGCGAAGGGCGGCCGGGCACTCCCTCACCTGGACGGGTGAGACGCCGTCCGGGTCAGCTGTCGCGGTTCCCCGACGGGACGACGTCGGCGGCGGGCAGCCCGCTGCGGCGGTAGGCCGGCGGCCGCCAGCCGCTGCGCGGCGCCGCGGCGGGGTGCTCCGGCGGCAGCGCGGCGACCGGCTCGGGCCACGGACGGCCGCGCTCGGCGCGCAGGTCGGCCTGGTCGACGGCGATCGAGCGGAAGCCGACGCCGTCGACCACGCGGAGGGCGAGGTCGGGCCGGGTGGCGCGCACCCCGCGGGCGCACTCCTCGACGCCGACGACGCACGGCGTGCTCGCCGGGGAGCCGAGGTAGAACTGCGACGTCGCCCCGGCCATCGGTGCCCACGGCAGCCCGATGGTGCGCAGCACGCGGAGCACCTTGTCGTCGAGGATCGTCACCAGGCCCTCCACCCCGTTGGCCCGCGTGTAGCGGTACAGGGCGTGGCAGAGCGCGAACGTCGTTTCGATCCGGGCGGCGGCGCGGGCGTCGGGGTCGACGGCGAGCGTCGCGACGTCCCACACCTCCTGCGCGGCGAACCCGGCCGTCCGGAGCGTCTCCTCCGCCGACACGTGCCACGGCGCACCCGCCGCGTCGGTCAGCGACTTCAGCTCGCCGGCGGCGTCGGGGACGATCAACCGGACGGCGCCGAGCGCCCGCCCGCCGGCCTCGTCGAGCACCGCGAGGAAGCGCGAGCGCTCCTCGTACGGTCCGTACTCCTCCGCCATGACGTCGGGGGTGTTGCCGAACGCGGCGAGGAACACCGACGCCTCGACGGTGCGGGCGGCGTCCCGCTGGGCAGGGGTGTCGGCGACGACCAGGCGCAGCGCCACGTCAGAAGGACCGGGCCACGACGGGGCCGGCGTGCAGGAAGTCGCGCGTGAAGGCCACCGCCGCGTCCTCGTCGAACGCCTTGCACGTGTAGACGTCGACCGAGAAGAACAGCCGCGGCTGTTCCCAGGCGTAGAAGTGCGCGCCCGAGGTCTCCCAGTGGATCCAGCCGGCCCAGCCGTACCGGTCGGAGCGGTGGGTGACCGGCTCCAGCAGCTCCACCATGTCGATCTCGCGCGAGAGCGCCGACAGGTAGCGCGTGATCTGCGGCGCGCCGATCGGGCGGGCCGGCACGCCCTCGATCACCAGGCGCTGGCGCACGATCTCCGGGGCCAGGTCGCGCCACGGGGCCGCCCCGCCGGGCCGCGGGCGGTCGGCCGCCCGGAACGGGCCGGCGGGTCGCAGGTCGGGTGGGGAGGCGGTCACCGTGCCAGGGTGGGGGATCGGCGACCGTCCGAAACGATCTTGCAGGGCATGTCGCCGGGCGAGAAGTGACGAAATCGGCAGGCCCGGCTAGGAGCTGACGGTCGGCGCGTGCCCGTTCTGCCGCGCGGCCAGCCGCTCGCGCTGCGGGACGACGGTGTACTTCGGGTCGCGGGCGCTGGCCACGCCGGCCTCGTACACGCCGAAGCGGGTGAGCACCGAGCCGGCCGCGAGCAGCGCCCCGGCCGCCACGGCGCCCAGCCGCCGGCGCCCGGCCACCACGGTCAGCGCCGCCCCCGCCGCGGTGCACGCCCTGGCGGCACGCAGGAACCGGCCCGCCTTGCCCTCGTGGAACGGCTCGCTGACGATCCCGTGCCCGGTCTCGACCTTCCGCATCACGGCGAGCTCGATCGCGGCCCCGGCGACGGCCATCCTGCGCGCCGGCGCGGCCTCGGCCACCGGCGAGAGCGCCATCGTGATCCCGCCGCCGGCGGCCATCCCCGACGCCCCGAACACGTAGGGCAGCTGCTCCCCCGCCGCGTGCCACGAGGGGACGGCGGTGTTGGCCAGCAGCACGCCGGTGTAGGTGGCCAGCGGCCCGGCGAACACCGCCGAGCCGACCGCGCCGAGCCGGCGCAGCACCGGGAACCGGCCGAGCACGTGCAGCCCCGCCGTCGCCACGGCCAGCGCGCTGAACGGCGAGAGGATGTACGTGCCGACCGACAGCGGCGACGTCGGCTTGAACACGCGCAGCATGTGCAGGAACCGCTCCGGCCGCCCCAGGTCGACGACGAGCAGGCCCACCGACGCCAGCGCCCCGCCGCCGGCGAACAGGTGCGCCGCCTTGGTCAGCGCCGGCCGCCCGGTGAACTCGCCGAGCGCCCCCAGCACCGACGTCGCCCCCGACGCGCCGCCGAAGAAGAGGTACAGCGGCACCTCGGGGCTCTTCCAGGCCGGTTCCTTGATGATCGGGCGCCCGTAGTACGAGGTGAACTCGGCCTCGGGCACCATCGCGACCTCGCCGCGGCCGCGCCCACCGCCTCTGCGCCGCCGCTTCTGCAGCGCGGGGCCCATCGCCGGCCGCCAGCCCTGCCCGGGCAGCGGGCTCACCTGCGCCGCCAGGAGGTCGCGAACGCCGACACGGCCACCCCGACGATCATCGCCGCGCCCTTCGCCGCCGCCCGCCACATCGCCGGCAGGTCGCGGGTGGTGACCACCGGGTCCGGCGGCAGCCCGTAGACCTCGGGCTCGTCGAGCAGCAGGAAGAACGCGCCGTTGCCGCCCACGCCGTCGTCCTCGTCGCGGCCGTACAGCCGCGCCGTCTCCACGCCCTGCGCCTGCAGCGTGGCCAGCCGGGCGTCGGCGCGGGCCTGAAGCTCGTCGAGGTTGCCGAACTGGATCGACTGGGTGGGGCAGGCGGTCGCGCAGGCCGGCATCAGCCCGTCGGTCAGCCGGTCGTAGCACATCGTGCACTTGAAGACCCGGCCGTCGTCCTCGCGCCGGCTGATCACCCCGTACGGGCAGCCGATCACGCAGTAGCCGCAGCCGTTGCAGATGTCGCCCTGGACGACGACGGTGCCGAACTCGGTGCGGAACAGGGCCCCGGTCGGGCAGGCGTCGAGGCACCCGGCGTGCGTGCAGTGCTTGCAGACGTCGGAGCTCATCAGCCAGCGGATCTGCTTGTCGCTGCCGCTCTGCCCGGTCTGCGGGTCGTACTCGGAGAGCGCCTCGGCGTTGAGCACCGACGCCTGCGCGTTCGCCAGGCTGTCGTGGTGCGCGTTGGCCGGCGAGCGGCCCGCGCCCAGCGGCTCGGCGTCCTTGCGGTCGTCGCCCGGCCGGCCGAAGGTCGGCATCGGCAGGTCGACCGTGCGGCTCTGCTCGATGAACGCCACGTGCCGCCAGGTGTTGGCGCCCAGCTGCCCGGTGTTGTCGAAGGACATGCCCGACAGCCCGATGACGTCGCGCTCGCCGTGCGAGTCGTCCATCGGCAGCGTGTTCCACTCCTTGCACGCCACCTCGCAGGCCTTGCAGCCGATGCACACCGAGGTGTCGGTGAAGAAGCCCACCCGCGCCGGGTGGTCGTCGTCGTAGCCGGCCTCGGCCTGGACGTCGGGCAGCGGCCCGAACAGCCGGTGGTCGGGGTCGCGGCCCGCGAACGCCGCCGGGCTGGCCGAGCTGAAGAAGCTCACGTCGTCTCCTCGCCGGTCGAGGCCTCCACCGGGGCCCGGCCGTTCACGCCGACCCGGCCGGAGGGCACCCCGGCCCGCACGCGGTAGGACTCGACCAGCGCGAGCAGGTCTCGCCCGCGCGGCCGCGGGCCCGGCCGGATGTCGCAGGTGGACACCTTCGACTCCTGGATGTGCGTGTTCGGGTCGAGCACGATGCCCAGCAGGTCGTTGGCCGAGTCGCCGGTCGAGATGCCGCTGTAGGCCCAGTGGTAGGGCATGCCGATCTGGTGCACGACGGTGCCGTCGCGCAGCCGGATGGGCCGCACCCGCTCGGTGACCAGCACCTTCGCCTCGACCGCCGTCCGGGCGCTGATCAGCGTGGCGAGCTCGCCGTTGGTCAGCCCGCGCAGCTCGGCGAGCTCGGGCGAGACCTCGACGAAGAACTCCGGCTGCAGCTCCGCCAGGTAGGGCAGCGTGCGGCTCATGCCACCGGCCGTGTGGTGCTCGGTCAGCCGGTAGGTGGTGACCGCGAACGGGTAGACCGCGCTGCGCGTCGGGTTGGCCCGGTTCCACGGTCCCTCGATCATCTCGAGGGTCGGGTTCTCCTGCTGCTTGTAGAACGCGTTCTCGACCACGGACTCGGCCGGCTCGTAGTGCGCCGGCAGCGGCCCGTCGACCAGCCCGGCCGGCGCGTACAGCCACGCCTTGCCGTCGCCCTGCATGACGAACGGGTCGTTGCCGGCCAGCGCCGCCTGCGCCTTGGCGCCCTCCGGCGGCACGTAGTCGGGCCGCTTGTCCGCCTCGAAGTCGGGGATGTCCAGCCCGGTCCACTTCCCGGCCTCGTCGTCCCACCAGACGTACTTCTTGCGCTCGCTCCACGGCTTGCCGTCGGGGTCGGCCGAGGCGCGGTTGTAGAGCATGCGGCGGTTGAGCGGCCACGCCCAGCCCCACTCAGCGGCGACCGGCCCCTGATCGCGGCCCGGCTTGCGGCGGGCGGCCTGGTTGACCTCGTCGGCGTAGACGCCGCAGTAGATCCAGCAGCCGCTCGTCGTCGACCCGTCGTCCTTGAGCTGCATGTAGGAGTTCAGCGCCTTGCCGTCGGGGCCGACGCCGTTGATCTCGCGCAGCACCGCCTCGGCGTCGGGGTCCTGGGTCTCCCCGTGCAGCGGGTAGTCCCAGGTCAGCTGCTGCAGCGCCCGGTCGCGCGGATCGGTGGAGTCCTTCAACCGCTCCCGCAGGATCCGGCCCAGGTGGTAGTAGAACCACAGGTCGCTGCGGGCGTCGCCCGGCGGCTCGACCGCCTTGTGCCGCCACTGCAGCACCCGCTGGGTCTGCGTGAACGTGCCCTCCTTCTCCACGTGCGTGGCGGCGGGCATGAAGAAGACCTCGGTGCCGATCGTCTCCGGCGACAGCTCGCCGGTCTCGATCTCGGGCGCCTCGTTCCAGAAGGTCGCCGACTCGATCATCTGCAGGTCGCGGACGACGAGCCAGTCGAGGTTGGCCAGCCCGAACCGGTTCATCCGGCTGTTCGGGTGCCCGACCACCGGGTTCTCCCCGACCAGGAAGTAGCCCGAGACCTTGCCCTCGATCATGTCGGCGATCGTGCGGTAGCTGCTGTGGTCGCCGTCGATCTTCGGCATGAAGTCGAAGCAGTAGTCGTTCTCGGCGGTCGCGTGCTCGCCCCACCAGGCCTTGAGCAGGCTCACCATGTACGACCGCTTGTTGCCCCAGAACCCGGCCTTGCCGGCCGCGTCGGCGCAGTACTCGTCGAGCGTCTGGTGCTGCAGGGCGTGCGGCTGCGGCAGGTAGCCGGGCAGCAGGTTGAACAGCGTGGGGACGTCGGTGGAGCCCTGGATGCTGGCGTGCCCGCGCAGCGCCATGATCCCGCCGCCGGGCCGGCCGATGTTGCCCAGCAGCGCCTGCAGGATCGACGCCGTCCGGATGTACTGCGCCCCGACGCTGTGCTGCGTCCAGCCCACCGAGTACACCCACGCCGTCGTCCGGTCGCGGTTGCTGTTCTCGGTGACCCACGCGGCGACCTGCTCGAAGACCTCCGGCTCGATGCCGCAGACCTCGGCCACCATCTCGGGCGTGTAGCGGGCGAAGTGCCGCTTGAGCACCTGGAACACCGTGCGCGGGTGCTGCAGCGTCTCGTCACGCTTGGGCTTGGCCGGGATGGGCGGCCCGCCGCTGCCGGCCGCCTGCGCGCGGTCGGCCTTCTTGACGTCGGGGTGGTCCTCCGTCCGGTCCTGCTCGGCGGCCTCGGCCGGGTCGTCGGAGCCCGAGTGCGGCGGCTCCTCCGGCTCGTACTGCCAGCTGCCCTCGTCGTACGTGCGGGTTTCGGGGTTGAAGCCGGAGTACAGGCCGTCGAGGTCCTCGGCGTCGACGAAGTCCTCGCCCACCAGCGCCGCCGCGTTGGTGTAGGCGACCACGTACTCCTTGAAGTACTTCTCGTGCGTCAGGACGTGGTTGATCAGCCCGCCGAGGAACGCGATGTCGGTGCCGATGCGGATCGGCACGTGCAGGTCGGCGATCGCGCTGGTGCGGGTGAACCGCGGGTCGATGTGCACGACCTTGGCGCCGCGCGCCTTGGCCTCGCTCACCCACTGGAAGCCCACCGGGTGGCACTCGGCCATGTTCGAACCCTCGATGACGATGCAGTCGGAGTTCGCCAGGTCTTCCAGGAAGTTGGTCGCGCCACCACGGCCGAACGAGGCACCCAGACCGGGCACCGTGGCGGAGTGCTATATGCGCGCCTGGTTCTCGATCTGGATCGCGCCCAGGGCGCTGTAGAGCTTCTTCATGAGGTAGTTCTCCTCGTTGTCGAGGGTTGCCCCTCCGAGGCTCGCCATCCCCATGGTCCGGTTGACGCGCTTGCCGTCGTTGACGTCCTGCCAGCCCTTGCGCCGCGACTCCAGGACGCGGTCGGCGATCATCTCCATCGCCGTGTCGAGGTCGAGGTCCTCCCACTCGGTGCCGTACGGCCGGCGGTACTTCACCGTCGTCACCCGGGTGGGGCTGGTGACCAGCTGCTTGCTCGCGCTGCCCTTGGGGCACAGCCGGCCGCGGCTGATCGGCGAGTCGGGGTCGCCCTCGATCTGCACGACCTGCTCGTCCTTGACGAAGACCCGCTGCCCGCACCCGACCGCGCAGTAGGGGCAGACGCTCGACACCACCTTGTCGGCGGTGGCGGTGCGGGACACCAGCGTCTCCGTGCCCTTGCTCCGCGCGGCCCTGCCGCGGCCGAGCGGGTCGCTGCCGGTCAGTTGGCGGTACACCGGCCACGCGTCGAGCCAGGTCTTCACACCGATGACTCTGCCACCGGCCGGGCATTACGGCACGCCGACGGCCGTCAGGCCAGCGCCTCCTCGACCAGCGGCTGCATCCGGTCGGCCACCGCGGTCCAGCCGGCGTCGGTGGGCCGACCGTCGTCCCCGGTCTCGACCGACCAGCCCTCGGCGAGCGGGTCGACGAACAGGACACCGGCGGCCTCGGCCGCCGCGCGGATCACGTCCCGGTTGTTGCGCACGCCCGCGGGCACGGCGGCCTCGGGCCAGTGCGGGCCGACGACGATGACGACGGCGTCGGGCGCGCGCGCGGCGACCGCGGCGACGGCCTCCTGCGCCGCGACGGCCACCTGGTCGGCGATGCCGGAACCGTCGAAGGCGCTGCCGGCCAGCACGACCACGTCGGCGTCCTCGAGCGCCGTCGCCTCGACGGCCTGGCCCAGGGTGCGGCCGACGGACGGGTCGGTCGCGACGTAGCCGCCGTCGCCGACCGACGCGGTGCCGACGGCGAGGCCCTCGATGCGCTCCGCGAGGACCTGCGGCCAGCCGGTGGCGCCGTCGGGGGTGGCGGTCCAGCTGTCACCGATCGCGACCAGCCGCCGCTGCTCGGGGGCCTCGGTCGTGGTCTCCGCGGCCGTGGTCTCCGCGGCTGTGGTCTCCGCGGTCGTGGTCTCCGCGGCAGCGGGCGGCAGCGGGCGCGGGGTGTCGGCGACCTGGCCGCGGCTCAGCGCGATCGGCAGGCCGACGGCGAGGAACACCGCCCCGGCGACCATGACCGCCCACGCCCACCACGGCGGCTCGCTCCACCACCGACTCCCCCGTGCCATCCGGGCCAAGGTACGGCCGGCGGCCGCGCTGCGCTCCCCGGCGGGTCAGCCGGCCGCGGGCTCGGTAGCCGGGCACGGTGAGACCGGCGGGGCGCCGCACCAGGTGCAGCGGCGGCGCAGGTCACTCGCCACGGACGACGTACCCCTCCAGCACGTCCTCGCGGTGGGCGCCGCGCGCCAGCACCGAGAGGACGGCGGTCACCCCCACCGAGACGAGCAGCCAGGTACCGGCGATGGCCATGAACACGGCCCACAGGCTGCGCCGTCCCGTCGACGGTCGGGTGACGCGCGGCGGAACATCCGCCGTCGATCACCCGGCGACGTCGTTCCCGGGATCCGGGAAACGCCGGTCTACGGCGCGGTCACCGGCTCCGGGACGGCTCCACCGCCCGCCGCGAGGCGCGCGCGGATCCGCGCGGCCTGGCGGCGGCGCTGCTCGGCGCGGCGGCGCAGGGTCGCGATCTGCGCCGGGTCGGTGGCGCGCGCGGCCTTGAGGTCCAGTGCCGCCGCCGTCTCCAGGTGCAGCGCCATCGTGCGCAGGTCGGCGGCGGGGTCCGGACCGCCGGCAGGGTGTGGCCGGGAGGGCCCCGGCCGCTCGTCCCCGAGGATCATGGGGCCCAGGGTGCGGGCGGTCCGCGGTCCGCGCGACTCGAGCACCCGACCGCCCGCCGCGTGTCGAACTTCCGAGGCCCTGGTGGTTTCGACCCGCACCCACCAGGGCACCTGCCCCGCATGACCTGGCTGCTCGTCGTCCTGGCCTGGACGCTGTGCGCCGCGGTCGTGGCCCCGGTCGTCGGCCGCGTCCTGGCGCACGTCGACGCCACGCGCTCCGTGCCCGCCGTGGTCCCCGCGCAACGGGCGTCGCTCACGCACGTCTGAACGACACCGTCCGGTTCACAACCCCCCTCGGGGTGAACCCGGCGCCCGACCGGTGAAGGCCCGGCCGCCCACCTCCGTTCACCTGTAGGTGAGCACCGGCAGGTCCGTGGTGGGCGTCCGCGGGGAGATCCCGCGCGTCCTGCGGTGGCTGCTGCCGTTCGCCCTGCTGGGCCTCGCCGTCGCGGTGCCGTTCAGCGCCCCCGACGGCACCGGCATGCAGTGGGACGAGCTCGTGCTCGGCACCGTCGCCGGCGTCTCGGCCTGGTCGGTCCTCCGCCGCACCCGCACGATGGCCGGCGCGGCGGCCCGGCCCTGGCAGCTCATCGGGGTGGCGTGCGCCTGCTTCTCGGTCGCCCAGTTCCTGGCCGGCTCCTTCCCCGGACCGGAGTTCGACGGGTTCGGCGTCGACGACGTCCTGGTGTTCCTCGGCGCGACCGCGCCCCTGGTGACCAGCGCGATGCTCGTCCGCCGGGTCAGCCGCACCCGCTGGACGACGCTCGCCGTCGACGGCGCGATGGCCACCGCCGCGCTGTTCGCCGTGACCGAGATGCTGCGCGAGCCGGCGGCCGCCGGCGGCGCTCCCGACGAGGTCGGCTCGCTCGTGCTCGCCTACGGCGGCTACGCCGCGGTGATGATCGGCGTCGGTTCGGCGCTGTGCACCGTCTCCACCGCCGCGCTGCGCGGCTCGGTCACCGCGATGGCGTTCACCGTCGCCTTGCAGGCGGCCGCCGCCCTGCTCGAGGCCGCGGCGATCGTCTCCCCCGCGCCGGCCTGGACCGCGCTCGCCGACCTCGCCGTCGCCTCCGCCCTGCTGGCCACGGCCCTGGCCGCGCACCGGGCCCCCGACCGCTACGGCGAGGCCAGCGCACGGGAGTCCGCCGCCCGCGTCAGCCCGGTGGGGCTGGGGCTGCTGCTGACCGCGATCGGCAGCCTGCCGGTGTCCCTGGTCGTCGGGGTCGCCGAGGGCGAGCCGCTGCGCGGGGAGGCGCAGCTCGGGCTCGCGGTCGTGTTCACCCTGCTCGTCTGCCGGCTGGTCCTGCGCGTGCGCGAGGAGACGCGCCTCAGCGAGGACCTCCTGCGCAGCGAGGAGCGGCTCGCCGAGCTCGTCGAGGCCACCTCCGACGGCGTGGTCATCGTCGACTCCGACCTGCGGCTGCTGTTCGCCTCACCCCTGGCCCGCACGCTGCTCGGGATCGGCCCGGACGACGCCGAGCCGCACCTGCTGCCCGCGCTGTTCGACGACCCGGCGACAGCCGCGGACGCCCTGACCGACACCACCACGCGCGGCCTGCACGTCAGCGTCTCCCGCGACCGGCGCCGGGAGCTGGAGGTCGACCACGCCGAGCTCGAGCCGACGCCGGGCCGGCGGGTGCTGTACCTGCGCGACGTCACCAGCCGGCGCGCCCGCGAGCGCGAGCTCGAGCGGATGGCGTTCACCGACCACCTCACGGGGCTGCCCAACCGGGCGCAGCTGTTCCAGGAGATGGCCGAGCCCGCCGACGGCCCGCGCGCCCTGCTGGTGCTCGACCTCGACGGGTTCAAGGCGGTCAACGACCTGGCCGGGCACGAGGCCGGCGACCAGCTGCTGGTCGAGACCGCGCGGCGGCTGCACACCGCCGTCCGCGGGGGCGACCTGGTGGCGCGGCTCGGCGGCGACGAGTTCGCCGTCGTCGTCGAGGGCACGCTCGAGGAGGCGACCGAGGTCGCCCAGCGGGTCGTCGACGCGCTCTCCCTGCCGCACCGCACCGGCGAGCGCTCGTTCGCCGTCGGCGCCAGCGTCGGCGTGGCCGAGCTCGGCTCCGCCGGCGGGCAGGTCGCGTTCCGCACCGCCGACGAGGCGCTGCGCGCGGCCAAGCAGGCCGGCAAGGGCTGCGTGCGGGTGGCCGGCCGGGACGCCCACCGCGGCACCCTCGACCTGGCCGCGGCGATCGAGGCCGACGAGATCGAGCTGCGGTTCGCCAGCAGCACGACCGCCGACGGGCGGATCGCCCAGGTGCACGCCGGGCCGGTCTGGGTGCACCCCGCGCACGGCCGGGTGCCGAGCCAGGACCTGTGGGCGGCCGCCGAGCGCGAGGGGCTGGTCACGCTCATGCAGCTCGAGGGGCTCAACCGGGCCTGCGCCGCCGTCGCCGCGCTCGAGGGCGTCGACCTGGTGCTCTCCCTGCCCACCGGCCAGGTGTCCGGCCCCGGCCTCGTCGTCGCGGTGACCGAGGCGCTGCGGGTCTCCGGCCTGGCCGGCTCGCGGCTGGTGCTGATGGTCACCGAGGAGACCCTGCTGACCGGGCAGGCCGACCTGCTGCCCGGGCTGGAGACGGTGCGGGGCCTGGGCGTGCGGCTCTGCATCGCCGACTACGGCATGGGGCACAGCCTGTTCGCGCTGCTCGCCCGCGTGGGCCTGGACGCGGTCCGGGTGGACGTCGCCCAGCTCGCCGGCCGCGACGACCGGGAGCGGGCGCTGCAGGTCTTCGCCGCGATCGTCCGCACCGCGGAGGCGTTCGGGCTGCAGACGGTGGCCGACGGCGTCGACACGCCGGAGCTGCGCGACGCCGTCCTCGCCGCCGGCGCCGACCTCGTGACCGGGCGGATCGCGCCCGCCGACCTCACCGCGGCCGAGGTCGCCGCCCGGCTGACCACCCCCGCCGCCGTCCGGTGACCTGGACTCCCGCTTTCGGTGCGGAAAGCGGTACCGCTTTCCGCACCGAAAGCGGAGGGGGGATCAGGGTCGCGATGGGGGGAAAACCTGATCCGGCCTGTCGGTGCGCCGCTGGATACTGGCCGGGTGAGCGACCCGGGGCTGCACTTCCTCGGCCACTCGACCGTCCGCGTCGAGCTGGCCGGGCGCACCGTGCTCACCGACCCGCTGCTCACGCCCAGCATCGGCCCGCTGCGCCGCGTCGTGCCGCTGCCCGACGAGTCGGCCTGGGCCGGCGTCGACCTCGTGCTGCTGTCCCACCTGCACGGCGACCACCTGCACCTGCCGTCGCTGCGGCTGCTCGGCGACGTGCGCATCGTCGTCCCCCGCGGCGCCGGCGCCTGGCTGCGGAGCAAGGGCTTCGCGCACGTCGAGGAGCTCGCCCCCGGCGAGACGCTCCGGGACGGCGACCTGAAGGTCACCGGCGTGCACGCCCGGCACAGCGGCCACCGCTGGGGGCCGCGGCTCGAGCACGGTCCGCAGACCCGCGCCATGGGGCACCTGATCAGCGGCGACAGGACGACGGTCTACGCCAGCGGCGACACCGACCTGTTCGACTCCATGAGCTTCCTCGGAGACCTGGGCATCGACGTCGCGCTGCTGCCGGTGTGGGGCTGGGGGCCCAACCTCGGCCACGGCCACCTCGACCCGCACCGCGCCGCCGAGGCGGTCGCCCGGCTGCGGCCGCGGATCGCGGTCCCCGTGCACTGGGGCACCCTCGCCTTCGGCGGCAGCCACCTGCTGCCCCGGCTGCGCCGCCGCATGCGCCGCGTGCTGGTCGAGCCGCCGCGCACCTTCGCCGCCCAGGTGGCACTGCGCGAGCTGGCCACCACGGTGCTCCACGTGGAACCGGGGCGGCGCGCCCCGCTCGGGCTGGCGGCGGCATGAGCGCGCTCGCGTCGAGCTGGACCGACGCCTCCTCCCTGGGCTATCCCGTGCTGTTCGGCGGCGTCCTGCTGGGCTCGATCGTGCCGGTCGTGCCCACCGGCGCGGTCGTCGGCGCGGCCGCGGCGGTGGCCACCAGCAGCGGCCACCTCTCGCTGCCGCTGGTGCTGCTGCTGGCCACGCTGGGCGCGCTCGCCGGCGACCTGGTCACCTTCGCCCTCTGCCGCTCCGGCGGGCCGGCGGCCGTGCGCTGGGTCGCCCGCGGCCAGCACCCCGAGCGGATCGAGGAGGTGCGCGGCCAGTTCCGCGCCCACGGCTGGCAGATCATCATCGTCGGCCGGCTGCTGCCCGCGGGCCGCATCCCGGTGCTCCTCGCCGCCGGCGCGCTGGCCTACCCGTGGCGCCGGCTGCTGCCCGCGGCGCTGCTCGCCGCGTTCCTGTGGGCCGTGGCGTACGCGCTGCTCGGCGTGGTCTCCGGCGGGCTGTTCGACAACCCGCTCATCGCCACGCTGATCGCCGCCCTGCTCATCCTGCTGGTCAGCGGCCTGCTCAACCTGCTGGCCGGCCGCCGGCGGCACCGCCGCGAGGAGGCGCAGCGGGCGGCGGCCGAGCAACCCTGCCCCGACGAGGCGCCGGCACCGTGAGCCGCCCCGCCTCTCCCGGCCGGCTGCTGCAGACCGGCCGCACGCTCGCCCGCGTCCTGCTCGTCTGGGCCGCCGCCACCGGCGCCCTGATCGCGCTGGACGCCGGCATGAGCAACTTCTCGATGCCGTCGTGGTGGCAGCCGCCGGTGCTCGCGCTGGTCCTCGGCGTGCTCACCGCCGTCGTCTGGCCGCTGGTGCTGCGGGTCGCGCTGCCGGTCGCCTTCTTCACCCTCGGCCTGGGCGGCTTCCTGCTGCTGGGCGCCGGGGTGCTGGCGCTCTCCTTCGCCATCCCCGGCGTCGTCATCGCGCGGCTGTCCACGGCGGTGTGGCTGACGCTGGCCATGGCCGCCGTCGCCGGCGTCATCAGCAGCGCGCTGGCCATCGACGAGGACGAGCTCTTCTTCCGCCGCGCCCGCCGCCGCGCCGCGCGGGCGGCCGGCGCCGAGCCGGCCCCGCCGGGCGTCCTCGTGCTGCAGATCGACGGGCTGGGTTACGAGACGGTGCGCCGCGCCGTCCGCGACGGGCTGATGCCGAACCTGGCGTCGTGGCTGCGGTCGGGCAGCCACGTGCTGCAGTCGTGGCACACCGACTGGAGCTCGCAGACGGTGGCCAGCGTCTGCGCGATCCTGCACGGCTCCAACCACGACATCCTGGGCTTCCGCTGGTACGAGAAGGACCGCGACCACGTCGTCGCCGCCTCGCACCCGGTCGACGCCGCGGAGGTCGAGCGCCGGCACTCCGACGGCCGCGGCCTGCTCGCCGGCGGCGGTGCCGCGCACGGCACGCTGTTCACCGGCGACGCCGACCACGTCTCGCTGACCATGAGCTCGCTGTCGCACGTCGTGCCGCGGTCGTCGCGCCGCGAGCGCCGCCGCGACCGGTACGGCGCCGGGTACTACGCGTACTTCGCCAACCCGGTGAACGCCGTCCGCACCCTGGCGGTCTCGCTGGTCGAGGTGGGGCGCGAGCTGCGGGCGGCGGCGCGGGAGCGGCGCGACGACGTCCGCCCCCGGGTGTCCCGCGGCGGCATCTACCCGCTGGCCCGCCCGGCGACGACGGTGATCACCCGCGACATCGTCGTCTCGGCGCTGATCGAGGACATGCTGGCCGGCCGGCCGGTCGCGTTCGTCGACTTCCTCGGCTACGACGAGGTGGGCCACCACACCGGCGTCGAGCGCTTCGACGCCCTCGAGGTGCTGCGCAGCATCGACCAGCAGATCGGCCGGCTGCACCGGGCCACCCAGCTGGCCCCGCGCGACTACCACCTGGTGTGCCTGTCCGACCACGGCCTGACCCAGGGCGAGGCGTTCGCCGACCGGTTCGGCGAGACGATCGAGCAGCACGTCGGCCGGCTGTGCGGCGGCGGCCGGGTGGACCAGAAGGCGATGCCCGGGCCCACCACGAGCCGCCGTACGATCGAGGGCTGGCAGGCGGTGTCCGCCCTGGCCGGGGCGGGCGGGCCGGTCGCCCGGCGGCTGCGCGAGCGCGTCGCCGGCCTGGACGGCGACGGGCACGGCGAGCACGCGGCGTCGGGCGAGGAGAAGGTGCCCCGCGTGGCGCCCGGGGTGGTCTGCGTCGTCTCCGGGCACGTGGCGATGGTGTCCTTCCCCGACATCCCGGGCCGGGTGCCGCTGGAGGAGATCGAGCGGCACTGGCCCGAGCTGCTGCCCGGCCTGGTCGACCACGACGGCGTCGGGTTCCTGCTGGTGCAGTCCGAGGAGCACGGCCCGGTGGTGCTCGGCCGGGAGGGCGTGCACCGGATCGCCACCGGCGAGGTGATCGGCGAGGACCCGCTGGCGGCCTACGGCCCGTACGCGGCCGAGCTGGTCGCGCGGACGTCGTCCTTCCCGCACTGCCCCGACGTGCTCGTCAACAGCCGGTACGACCCCGAGACCGACGAGGCGTCCCCGTTCGAGCCGCACGTCGGCTCGCACGGCGGCCTCGGCGGACCGCAGCAGACCGGGTTCCTGCTGCACCCGCGCACGTTCGCCCCGCCCGGCGAGATCGTCGGCGCCGAGCAGCTGCACCGGGTGCTGCGCGGCTGGCTCACCGACCTCGGCCACCCCGAGCCGACCGGCGAGGGCGCCGTCGTGGGCCCGGACAGCCCCGCCGGTCTGCGCGAGGCCGCCCGGGTCTGAGGTCAGCGGAGGCCGGCGAAGAACTCCCGGACGTCGCCGACGAGCACGTCGGTCGACTCGTGCGCGGCGAAGTGGCCGGGGACGTCGTAGGAGTTCCAGCGGACGATCCCGTGGTGGTCGCGCTCGGCGAAGGCGCGGATCGACCGGAAGTCGCCGGCGAACATCGCCACCGCGGTCGGCGTCGTCGTCGGACCCTCCGGGTGCTCGCTCGCGTGCGCGTCCTCCCAGTAGATCCGCATGGCCGACGCCGCCGTCCGCGTGAACCAGTGGACGGCGGTGTTGGCGACGACGAACTCGTCGTCGAGGGTGTCGCCGAGCAGCTGGGCGTACCAGCCGAGCAGCCCCACCGGCGAGTCCGCCAGCGCGAAGGCGAGCGTCTGGGGCTGCTGGCTCTGCAGGGCGTTGAACGCCAGCTTGTTCTCCGCGAACCACTGCAGGTGGGCCAGCGCCGCCTGGTCCTCCTCGCTCAGGGCGGCGAACTCCGCCGGGTCGCCGGAGGGGAAGGCGAACAGCTGGGTCACGTGCACCCCGACCACGTGCGCGGCGTCCACCCGGCCGAGCGCGGGCGAGACGTTCGACCCGACGTCGTTGCCGACGGCGCCGTAGCGGTCGTAGCCGAGCCGCCGCATGAGCTCGGCCCACGCCCGGGCGGTGCGGTACCGGTCCCACCCGGCCTCGACGGTGGGCCCCGAGAAGCCGAAGCCCGGCAGCGACGGGACCACCAGGTGGAACGCCGGCTGGGCCGGGTCGTCGGGCTCGGTGAGGGGCGCGACGACGTCCAGGTACTCCACCACCGACCCCGGCCAGCCGTGCGTGAGCACCAGCGGCAGGGCGTCGGGGCGCGAGGAGCGGACGTGCAGGAAGGCGACGTCCTGCCCGTCGATCGTGGTGACGAAGTGCCCCAGGCCGGCCAGCCGCGCCTCGAGCGCCCGCCAGTCGAACCGGTCGAGCCAGTGCTGCGCGAGCCGGCGGACGCGCTCGACGGGCACGCCGTACGCGTCACCCGAGCCGGGGATCTCGTCGGGCCACTGCGCCCGCCGCAGCCGGTCGGCGAGGTCGTCGAGGGCCGCCCGCGGGACCGTCGTGGCGTAGGGGCGGATGGTCGACTCGGGCATGACGTCCTCCAGAAGATGGAGCGGAATGCTTCGTTCCGAACTGTAGCGGAATGCTCTATTCCGGTCCAGTGCTAGCGTGGACCCCATGAGCACGGACGCGCCCCCGGCCCTGCCCGGGCGGCGGGGCGAGGCGGCGCGCAACGACCGGTCGATCCTGGCCGCGGCCCGCGAGGTGTTCCTCGCCGATCCCAAGGCCCCGATCGCCGCCGTGGCGGAGCGCGCCGGCGTGGGCATCAGCGCGCTCTACCGCCGGTACGCCGGCAAGGAGGACTTGCTGCGGCAGCTGTGCCACGACGGGCTGCGCCGCTACCTCGCCGAGGCCGAGGCAGCGCTGGCCGACCCGGACGAGCAGCACGCCCTGGCCGGCTTCCTCGCGCGGGTGGTCGAGGCCGACGTGCACTCGCTGACCGTGCAGCTCGCCGGGTCCTTCACGCCGACGGCGGAGATGGTCGACGACGCCCGCCGCGCCGAGGAGCTCAACCGGCGCATGGTGGCGCGGGCCCACGCCTCCGGGGAGCTGCGGCCGGACGCCGCCGCCACCGACCTCGCCATGGTCCTGGAGGCCTGCGCGGCGGTGCGCTTCCCCGACCCCGCCCGCACCGCGGCGCTGCGCCGCCGGTACCTGGCCGTGCTGCTGACCGGGCTGGCCGGCGGCAACCGCACGCCCCTGCCCGCCGACCCGCCGACCGAGGACGAGCTGGGCTGGCGCTGGCGCCGCTGAGACTGCGCGGCGGTGACGTTCGCGTGAACAGCGTCGCGCCGCCTGGCGGCAGAACCGCGCGGTCCCCGAGAGTGGGCCGATGCGACCCGATGCCCGCGCCTGGTTCGAGCACCGCACGTCGTCCGCCGCCTCCCTCGACGAGATCGATCCCGCCGCGCTGCTGCGGGCCAAGAGGCGCAGCGGCTCGCGCGTCAGCGTCGTCCTGCCGGCCCGCAACGAGGCCGCGACGGTGGGCGGCCTGGTCGCCGGGCTGCGCGACCTCTGGGTCCGCCGCACGCCGCTGGTCGACGAGCTGCTCGTCGTCGACTCCGACTCCACCGACGCCACCGCCGCGGTCGCCCGCGCCGCCGGCGCCGACGTCGTCGCCACCGCCGACGTCCTGCCCGCCCACGGCACCCGGCCGGGCAAGGGCGAGGCGCTGTGGAAGGCGCTGGCCGCGACCAGCGGGGACCTCGTCGTCTTCCTCGACGCCGACCTGAAGGGCGACGTGCGGCACTACGTGCCGGGCCTGCTCGCGCCGCTGCTCACCGACCCGTCGGTCGTCTACGTCAAGGGTTGCTACACCCGGCCGCTGGAGATCGCCGGGCTCGAGCAGCCGGCCGGCGGCGGCCGGGTGACCGAGCTGACGGCGCGGCCGCTGCTCAACGCGCTGTGGCCGGAGCTGGCCGGGTTCGTGCAGCCGCTCGGCGGCGAGTACGCCGGCCGCCGCTCGGCCCTGGAGCAGGTGCCGTTCGTGTCGGGCTACGGCGTCGAGGTGGGCCTGCTGGTCGACCTGCTGGCACGCCACGGGCTCTGGGCGCTGGCCCAGGTCGACCTCGGCGTCCGCCGGCACACCTCGCAGAGCCAGGAGGCGCTCGGCGGCATGGCCGGGCAGATCGTGTCCACGGTGCTGGCCCGCGCCGGGATCGAGCCGGCCGGCGGCCTGCTCACCCAGTTCCGCCACGACGGCGAGCGGTTCGTGCCGCGCAGCTCCGCCGTCGCCGTCGACGAGCGGCCGCCGATGGTCACCGTCCCCGAGTACGCCGCCGGCTGGGTGGAGATCGGCTGACGTCACGAATCGGGGTGACGTCCGCGCGTCGACCTCCGGTCCACGAGGACGACGGTCTCTACTCTCGCGCGGGGCCGCTGGGGCCCGCGGAGGGACGGGGGCGGCAGACGTGGGTCGGACGGTTCGTGCGTGGGGGACGTCGCTGCTGGCTGCAGGGCTGCTGCTGGGGACGGCGGGGTGCACCAGCTTCGCCGAGAGCAGCTCGGACGCCGAGGAGACCACCAGCGCGTCCACGACCAGCTCGAGCGCGGCCGAGACCTCGGAGAGCGAGGAGGCGACGACGTCGGCGAGCTCGACGTCCGCCAGCGACGACGGCGTGCTCGACGAGGAGGACGAGGGCCGCCGGCTGACCCTCGCCGACTTCTTCGCGGTCACCGACTTCGAGGAGCGGCGCTACGACGTGGCCGACCAGAACGACGTCCAGGGCATCGGCGCCACCGTGCAGTCCTGCGGCGGCGACGGCTACGTGCAGCAGCTCGAGCTGCGGCTGGCCAACAACTTCAGCGAGCTGACGTTCTCGGCCGCGCAGGCGAACGACAGCCGCAACTCCGACCAGGAGCTGGCCGTCGAGGTCGTCGGCAACAACGAGCAGATCGACATCCGCAGCGTGCCGTTCAACGAGGTCCAGGACTTCACCGTCGACGTCGAGGGCGTCAACGCCCTGGTGATCCGGCTGTACCTGGACGACGCCGCCGAGGACTGCGGCGGCTCGGTGATCGGTGTGATCACCGACGCGACCTTGAACTAGTCCAGCGGCAGCGCGTTCGACCGGAGGTCCCGCAGCGACGCGGTGAGCTCGTCGGCCCCGCGCACCTCGATCAGGCAGGTGGTGCCCGCCTCCCGGACCCGCAGCACGTCGTCGTGCCGGGAGAACGGTGCGCCGAGGTAGTCGTCGGCGCGGCTGGTGCAGTTGAACGGGTCGGTGCTCTGCGCCTGCTCGAAGACCACCTCGGCGGTGTGCCGCTCCGAGCACGGCAGTTCGGTGGCGCCGTCCAGGCAGCGCCGCCAGACGTCGCCGTCCCGGTCGTCGAGGACGCCCTGGTTCGGGCCGTCCAGCGTGGCGCCGGGGAGGCCGACGGTGCACGCCGCGCCCACCTGCGCCGTCTGCAGGTTGGTGCGCAGGACGTCACGGCCGGGCTCGCCGCCGAGGTAGGCCAGCAGGGCGTCGGCGGTGCAGCCGGTCGTGCTGTAGACCTCGGCGGCGTGCTCACCGTCGCAGGTGGTCGCCTGCCGGGCGGCGTCCAGGCAGTCGCCGACGGCGAACCCGTCGACGGCGGGCTCGGTGCCGCCGGTCGACGACGTGGGCCCCTGCGCGGTCGTCCCGGGGTCGCCGCCGCCGTCCCCGCCGTCCCCGGTCGCGAGGACGACGCCCACGACGATCGCGGCCACCGCGACCAGCGCCAGCAGCGCCACGGCGACCGGCCAGCGGTTCCGGCGCGGCGCGGGCGCCGGCGCGGGAACGGTCTGCGCGCGGGTGACCGGCGTCGGGAGCGGTGGGGGCGGCGGGGGCGTCCCGGCGGCGCCCACGGTGGTCGGCGACGCCGCCGACCGGGGCACCAGGGCGGCGCGCGCGGCCGCGACCAGCTCGGCGCAGGTGGCGAACCGCTCACCGGGGTCCTTGGCGAGCGCCCGCGCGACGACCTCGGCGAGGGCCGGCGGCAGGTCGGGGCGTACCTGGCGCACATCGGGCACCGGGCCCACGAGCACCGACGCCAGCAGCGGCGTCATGTCCTCGACCGGGAAGGCCCGGCGGCCGGTGAGCAGCTCGAACAGCACCGTGCCGAGCGAGTAGACGTCGGCCCGCCCGTCGGCCGGCCAGCCGTTGATCTGCTCGGGCGAGGCGTAGGCCACCGTGGCCGGCACCTGCCCGTCGCGGGTCAGCGGCGCCACCGCGGTGACGTCCTTCGCGATGCCGAAGTCGGTGAGCACCGCCTCCTCGGTGCCGTCGCCGAGCGGCTTGAGCAGGATGTTGGCGGGCTTGACGTCGCGGTGCAGCAGGCCGCGGGCGTGCGCGTGGTCCAGCGCCCGGCCCACCGCCGCGACGACCTCGACCGCCTGGGCCGGCGGCAAGGGACCGCGCTGGTGCAGCGCGGTGTGCAGGTCGGGGCCGGCCACGTAGCGCATGACGATGTAGAGCAGATCGCCGTCCTGGCCCCGGTCGAGGACGTCGACGACGTTGGGGTGCTCCAGGGCGCAGAGCAGGTCGGCCTCCCGCTCGAACCGCTCGCGGAACTCGGGGTGCGAGCCGAACGCCGGGTGGAGCACCTTGAGCGCCACCTGGCGCGGCAGCGTCGGGTGCCGCGCGAGGTACACCGCCCCCATGCCGCCCTGCCCGAGGGTGCGCTCGATGCGGTAGCCGCCGACGGTCGAGCCGGTCCCGATCTCCACGCCACCCCCGCGATGCCGACGCCGCCCTCGCGGCCGCGCGTCAGTATGCGGTCCGGTGCGGCGACCTCCGTGCTTTGCCGCGACGAAGCACGGGTGCTTCGTCGCGATCGAGCACCGTTACGCGAGGGGGGTGTCGTCGAGAGCGGCCACCAGGTCGGCGGGCGTGTCGAAGATCGCCACCGCGCCGGCCTCCCGCAGCTCCTCGTCGCCGAACCCGCCGGATCGCACGACCAGCGCCGGCATCCCGGCGTTCTTCGCGGCCTCGACGTCCCACACCGAGTCGCCGACCAGCACGCTGTCGGCGTCCTCGGGCTCGCCGAGCTTGCGCAGCGCGGTCCGCAGCAGGTCCGGCGCCGGCTTGGTCTCCTCGACGTCCTCGCTGGTGGTCCAGTCCTCGGCGAGGTCTCGGGCGTCGAGCAGGTCGAGGTAGCGCTCGACGTGGTGGGGCTTGCCCGAGCTGGCCAGCACGACCCGGTGGCCGCGCTCCCGCAGCGCCACGAGCAGGTCCCGGGCGCCGGGCAGGACGGCGATCTCCTCCATGAGCGGGTCGGCCTGCTGGACCCAGCGCTCGCGGGCCTCGTCGCCGATCCGCTCCTCCACCTCGTCACCGCCGATCGCCGCGACCAGCTGGTCACCGCCCATGCCGATCAGCCGGTGGATGCGCCAGATCGGGAAGGTCTCGCCCAGCGAGCGGAACGCCCGGTACCAGGCGAGCGCGTGCTGGTAGTTGGTGTCGACGAGGGTGCCGTCGACATCGAGGACGGCGATGGCCTGGGTCACCGGGGGGCTGTAGCCCGAAAAGGCACCCGTCACGCGTGGACGAGCAGGCCGCGGACGGTCTCCCCCGCCGCCTGCGCCCGGTAGCCCTCGTTCAGCTCCTCCAGCGGGTAGCGGGCGGTGATCAGCCGGTCGAGCTCGAGCCGGCCCTCCTCGTGCAGCCGCTGCAGCATCGGGATGTCGCGGAACGGGTTGCACGAGCCGAACAGCGACCCCTGCACCCGGTGCTCGAACACCGTGGTCACCTGGCCGCGCAGCTGGACGTCGCCGTCGTGCGGGCGGTCGCCGAGCGCGGTGAGCACCAGCGTGCCGCCCTTGCCCAGGCAGGCGGTCGCCGCGGCCATCGCCTCGGGGCCCATCTTGCCGACGGTCACGACGACGACGTCGGCGCCGGTGCCGCGGGACAGCTCGCGGGCGAGCCGGGCGGCCTCGCCGGCGTCGGCCGTGGTGTGCGTGGCGCCCAGCGAGGCGGCGAGCTCGCGCTTCATCGCCACCGGGTCGACACCGACGATCCGCGCCGCACCCGCGTGCCGGGCGCCCTGGACGGCGTTGGCGCCCACCCCGCCGAGCCCCATCACGACGACGGTGTCGCCCGGCCGCACCCCGCCGGAGTACACCGCCGACCCCCAGCCGGTGGGCACGCTGCACGCGAGCAGCGCCGCGGTGTCCAGCGGCACGTGCGGGTCGAGGCGCACGCAGGAGAACTCGCTCAGCAGCGTGTGCCGGGCGAAGGCACCGACCATGCAGAAGCCGCCGAGCGGCTCGCCGTCGAGGGTGAACGGCCACCGGCCGCTGGGCAGCTGCCCGGTCGCGATCGTCGCGCCCTTGTCGCAGAGGTTGGACCGTCCGGCCGCGCAGTACCGGCAGTGCCCGCAGGCGGGCAGGAAGCTGGTGACGACGTGGTCGCCCGGCTGCACGCCGGTCACGCCGTGGCCCACGGCCAGGACGACGCCGGAGCCCTCGTGCCCGCCGACGATCGGGTACCGCCCGCCGGGGTTGCTGTGCCGCAGGTGCTCGTCGGAGTGGCAGAGCCCGGCGAAGGCCATCTCGACCAGCACCTCGCCCGGGCCGGGGTCGGCGACCTCCAGCTCCACCAGCTCGTACTCGGTCTCCGGCGCCCGCAGCACCGCGGCAGTCGTCCTCACCCCGCCATCCTGACCGGGCCGGGATGAGGCACGATCGGCCGGGTGACCGCTGCATCCCCGCCGGTAGTCGTCTGCCCCGGTTGCGGATCGGTCCTGGCGCCGCTCGCCGGCGAGGGCCCGGCCGCGGCCTGCGCGCGACTGTTCGCCGAGACTCTGGATGGGCTGCGCGAGGACGCCGCCGACCCGGCGGCCGCGGCGGCGCTGGAGCTCGGCGACGACGCCTACGCCGCCCAGCACGCCGGGCCGGGGCAGCGGCCGGCCGCCGCGCGGCTGGCCGAGCGGTTCGCCGCGGGTGACCTCCCCGACAGCGCACCGGTGGTGTGGCGGACGACGGTCGCCGACGTCGCGGCCGATCTCGACGTCGTCGACCTGTCCGTGCTGGTCGAGGCGTGGGCGCGCGCCGTGGCGGAGGACTGGGCCGCGCCGCGCACGGAGAACTGAGACGCGCCAGTTCCCCTCGGGAACCGGCGACCGATACTTTGCGTCGCTAAGCTCTGCACCGTGGGTGAGCTCCAGGACCGTCGTGCACGCAAGAAGGCACGGACCCGCGCCGAGATCCGCACCGCCGCGCACCGGCTGTTCGCGGCGCGCGGGTTCGAGGCCGTGACCATCGCCGACATCGCCGCCGAGGCCGACGTCGCCGTCCAGACGGTCTTCAACCACTTCGCGACCAAGGAAGACCTGTTCTTCGACGAGCGGACGCCGTGGGTCGAGGGCGCCGCCGCCGCGGTCCGCGACCGCGCCGCCGGCGTGCCGCCGCTGCGCGCCCTGCGCGAGTACCTGGTGCAGATGGTGGCGGCGCTGGCCGGCGCCCACGGCACCGACGAGCGCCGCGGCTACGTCGCGACGATCGAGGCCTCCCCCGCGCTGCGCACCCGCGAGCTGCAGCTCGTGCACGACGCCGAGCGCCGGCTCACCGCGGCGCTGGCCGAGGCGTGGTCGGCGGACCCGGGGGCCGACGCCGTCCCGGTGCCCGGCGACCCGGCCACGGCCGCGGCGATCACCGCTGCGACCTGGCTGTCCGTGGCCCGCGTGCTGCTGCTCAGCCAGCGCCCGGCCCTGGGCGATGCGACCGCCGCCGCGCAGTCGGCCGCCGAGATCGAGGCGCTGACCGAGCGCCTCCTCGGGCAGCTCGAGCAGGGGCCGGCCCCGGTGCACGCGGTCGCCGCCGCGCCCGCGACGGTCACCGGCTGGCCGGGCGACGTGCGCCGCGCCGGCTGAACCGGGTCAGACGGTCGCGGTCTCGGCCGACGGCGTCGCGATCGGCAGCAGGACGTCGTCGATGATGCGGTCGACGTCGTCGCGGGTCATCGCACCGTCGCCCGCCGCGGTGTAGCGCTGCCACCAGAATGCCTCGAGCACCGACCCGAGCAGGGCCAGCCGCCGGTCGTCGATCGGCTCGCCGCGGGCCGAAGCCCGGGCGCCGAGCTCGTCGACCGCGGCGGCCAGCGGGCGCACCAGCGCGGCGTCCAGCCCGGCGCGCAGGTCCTCGTCGTGCCGGGCGGCGCCGACCAGGCTGGCGGCGGCGCGCTCCTCCCGGCTCAGCGGCGACGACCAGCGGGTGACCAGGGCGGCGAGGTCGCCGCGGACCGATCCGGCGTCCTCGGGGAGGTCGACCAGGGTGAAGCGACCGACGGCGTGCCGGGCGAGGGCGGCCATGGTCGGCCACCGGCGGTAGATGCCCGCCTTCCCCGCACGAGCGCGGGCCGCGATGCGGTCACTGTTGAGCCGTCCCCAGCCCTCCTCGGCCAGGATGTCGACGGCCACCGCCACCAGTTGCTCGGACAGCTCCGCGCTCAGGGGACGTCCCGGGGTGCCGCTCACGGTCTGTTTCCGTGACAGCGTCCAATACGCACCTGGCCATCCTGGCCCTCAGGGTGTAGTGACCACAACGTCCGACTGCCCGGGTCGCCCATCCGTGCAGAACCGGAACCGGGGCGTCCGGGGGCGTTCAGCCGCTCGCTGCGCTCTCGACGTGCACCTGGAGGCTGTCCCCGTCGGCGCTGAGCCAGCCCTTGTCGCGGGCGGTGGCGAGCATCCCGTCCCAGCGCTCGGAGAAGTCGCCGCCCCCGCTCTGCGACTCGGCCGCGACCCGCAGCGCACCGACGTCGATGTGACCGACGTCACCACCCTCCAGCCGGCCGAGACCGGCCTCGCGCAGGGCCGCGTCGGCCTCCTCGTCGGTGACCGCGCCCAGCGCCAGGTGCAGCGTGGCGAGGTCGTCGACGTCGACCACCTTCACCTGGGGCCGCTCCTCGGTGCCGCCCACCACTTCGACGATCACAGCAGACCTCCTCGTCGTCGGGGACTTAGCCCGAAAAAGCTCCCTCACACGTGCCAGGGGAACCGGCTGAAGTCGGGGTCGCGCTTCTCCAGGAACGCGTCGCGGCCCTCCACCGCCTCCTCGGCCATGTAGGCCAACCGGGTCGTCTCGCCGGCGAAGAGCTGCTGCCCGACCAGCCCGTCGTCGATCAGGTTGAAGGAGTACTTGAGCATCCGCTGGGCGGTGGGGCTCTTGGCGACGATCCGCCGGCCCCAGTCCAGGGCGGTGCGCTCGAGCTCGGCGTGCGGCACGACCCGGTTGACCATCCCCATGCGGTGCGCGTCCTCGGCGGTGTACTCGTCACCGAGGAAGAAGATCTCGCGGGCGAACTTCTGCCCCACCTGCCGGGCGAGGTAGGCCGAGCCGAAGCCGCCGTCGAAGCTGCCGACGTCGGCGTCGGTCTGCTTGAACCGCGCGTGCTCGGCGCTGGCCAGCGTCAGGTCGCTGACCACGTGCAGGCTGTGCCCGCCGCCGGCCGCCCAGCCCGGGACGACGCAGATGACCACCTTCGGCATGAACCGGATCAGCCGCTGGGCCTCGAGCACGTGCAGCCGGCCGCTGGACCCGGCCGAGTGCTCGTAGCCGTACCTGCCGCGCACCCGCTGGTCGCCGCCCGAGCAGAAGGCCCAGCCGCCGTCCCGGGTGCTGGGCCCGTTGCCCGTGAGGATCACGCACCCGACGTCGGTGGAGAGCCGCGCGTGGTCGAGCGCGGTGATCAGCTCGTCGACCGTCTGCGGCCGGAAGGCGTTGCGGACGTCGGGCCGGTCGAAGGCGATCCGGACGACGCCGGCGTCGACCGCCCGGTGGTAGGTGAGGTCGGCGAAGTCGAAGCCGTCGACGGGCCGCCACGCGGAGCTGTCGAAGATCTCGGAGACGTCGTCGCGGGCGGTCATGCCCCGAACCTAGTGCGGGGTGCGGCGGGGCTCCTCAGGGGACGAGACCGCCCACGGCGCCCCCGAGCGCGCCGGTCGTGTCGGTGACGGTGCCGCCGAGCGAGCCCGTCGTCTCCTGGACCGGGGTGCTCAGCGCGCCCACCGGGCCACCGGCGCCGCCGAGCACGCCGCCCACGGCATCCCCGGCGTCCTCGGTCACGCCGCCGACGGCGCCACCGACGCCGCCCACCACACCGCCGACGTCGTCCACCACGTCGCCGACCGTGTCGCAGAGGCAGCCGCCGTCGCCGCCCGAACCGCCACCGGTCCCGCCACCACCGGTCCCGCCACCGCCGGTACCGCCCCCACCGGTCCCGCCGCCGGTCGAGCCGCCGGCGCCGCCACCGGTCGAGCCACCACCGGTGCCCCCGCCGGTCGAACCACCGTCCGTGGAGCCGCCGGTCGAGCCACCCGTCGAACCGCCGCCGGTGGAGCCACCGGTCGAGCCGCCCGTCGAACCGCCGGTCGCGCCACCCGTCGTCGTCCCCTCGGAGCCGGCCGCCTGGCCGCCCGCCACGGTGCCGGAGGTCCCGCCACCGGCGGTCCCCGTGGTGCCGCCGCTGCCCGCCCCCGTCCCGCCGCCGGCCACGAGGCCGTCGCCGCCCCCGCTCCCGCCGGCCGAGCCCCCCGGCACCGGCGAGCTCGACGACTCGGTGACCATGCCGGGCACCTCGCCCGGTCCCGACGTGCCGCCGGTGCCCCCACCGGTGCTCCCGCCGCCCCGCGCCCCGCCGTCCTCCTCGGGGCCGGGACCGCCGCCGATCCCGTCGAGCCCGGGGACGGGGGTGCCGGAGAACAGCAGCGCGAGGGGCGCGGCGACCAGGAGGAAGCCGCAGGTGAAGGAGATCAGGAGGAAGGCACGGGCCCTGCCTCGGCCCGGAGCGCGGTGACGAGGGCGGGACACGGACCGGGCTCCTTCGGTCGGGTGGCGCGGGAGAACGGCCCGCTCTTCCCCCGTCGCTGGGGGTGACAAACGCCGAGCCCTCGTCAGCTCACGAACCGGCGCGCAGCAGGCCCTCCAGGCGCGGGAGCGACGCGGCCAGGCCCGGGTGCAGCGGCACCTCGGCCAGCCGGCTCAGCGCGATCCACGCGACGCCGTTGCTCTCGCCGTCCAGCCGGAGATCGGCAGGCTCCAGCGACCGGGCCGGCCGGGCGAGCACGGTGGTGTAGGCCCAGCCGCCGTGGTCGTCGACCGAGGACGGCCCGAGCACGACGTCGTCCGGGAGCAGGCCCAGCTCCTCGCGGGCCTCGCGCAGCGCCCCGGCGTGCGCGCTCTCCCCGGCGTGCAGCGCGCCGCCCGGAGTCCCCCACGTGTCGCCGTGGTGCGACCAGGTGGCCCGGTGCTGGAGCAGGATCTCCCGGCCGTCGGCCCCCTCCCGGTGCAGGAACAGCCCGGCGGCGCCGGCGCGGCCCCAGTGCCGGTGCCCGCGCGCGCAGGTCGTCCAGCCGTCGGTGGAGGTGAACACGTCGCCAGTGAACCCGCTCCGGCCCACCAGGTGTTCCCGCGGTTCTAGTGCTCTGCCCACCATCGCGGGCAGAGCACCAGGACCGGCAGGAGGAGATGGTCGCCCGCCGGGAGGACTCGCGAGGCGGCTGGCAGGATCGGGCACATGACCACGACGACGACCATGGCGGAGCTGCCCGGCCTCGTGGGCCAGGAGCTGGGGACGAGCGACTGGTACGAGGTGACGCAGGAGGCGGTGAACCAGTTCGCCGACGCCACCGGTGACCACCAGTGGATCCACGTCGACGTCGAGCGCGCGAAGGAGGAGAGCCCCTTCGGCGGCCCCATCGCGCACGGCTTCATGACCCTCTCGCTGCTGGTGCCCCTGGCATCGGGCACCTACAAGATCACCGACGCGAAGATGGGCGTGAACTACGGCCTGAACAAGGTGCGCTTCCCGGCGCCGGTGCCGGTCGGCTCCAAGGTCCGCGCGCGGGTCGTGCTCAAGGAGTGCGAGGAGGTCGCCGGCGGCCTGCAGAACACCTTCGCCGTCACCGTCGAGCGCGAGGGCGGCGACAAGCCGGTCTGCATCGCCGAGTGGGTGACCCGGGCCTACGGGGGCTGAGCCGGGCGTGCGCGTCGCCGTCTTCACCGGTTCGCAGTCCGGACCGGAGTCCCACCGCGCCGCCGCCGCGGCCTTCGCCGCCGACCTGGCCCGCGCCGGCGTCGGCGTGGTCTACGGCGGAGGGCATGTCGGCCTGATGGGGGTCGTCGCCGACGCCGCGCTGGCGGCCGGCGGCGAGGTGGTCGGTGTCATCCCGCAGCACCTGGTCGACGACGAGCTGGCCCACCCCGGCCTGCCGCAGCTCGAGGTGGTCGCCTCGATGCACGAGCGCAAGGCGCGGATGGCCGAGCTCGCCGACGTCTTCGTCGCGCTGCCCGGCGCCGCCGGCACGCTCGAGGAGCTGTTCGAGGCCTGGACCTGGGGCATGCTCGGCCTGCACGCCAAGCCGACCGCCCTGCTCGACGTCGACGGCTTCTGGCAGCCGCTGCTCGCCCAGCTGCGCCGCATGGTCGACGACGGCTACCTCGACGACCGCCGGCTCGACGCGCTCGGCGTCGTCGGCTCGGCCGACGAGCTGCTCGCGTTCGTCGACGGGTACGAGCACCCCGCCCGCAAGTGGACGTCGCAGCCCCCACCCGCCGCCTGAGACCGCTCTCCCCGCCGCAAGCGGTACCGCTCTCGGCGCGGAGAGCGGAAGGGATCTAGCGTCGCTCCCCGTGGAGCGCTGGGACGTCGTCGTCGTGGGCGCCGGCCCGGCGGGGACGGCGGCCGCGCTCGCCGCCGTCCGCGCGGGCGCCACGGTCCTCCTGCTCGACCGCGCCGACTTCCCCCGCGACAAGGTGTGCGGCGACGCCGTCGCGCCCGAGGCGTTCGACGTGCTGGCCTCCCTCGGAGTCGACGTCCGCGCGCTGGCCGCCGGCTTCCCGCCGGTGCCGCGGCTGGCGCTGCGCTCCCCCGGCGGCGCGGTCGTCGAGCGGGCCACCGCCCGGCCGGCGCACGTCGTCCCCCGCGAGGTGCTCGACACGCGACTGCTGGCCGCCGCCGTCGCCGCCGGGGCGGAGTTCCGCCGGCACCAGGTGCGCCGGGTGGACGGCGTCGTGCTGGACGGGCGGATCGAGGCGGGGGTGCTGATCGCAGCGGACGGCGCGGAGTCCGTCGTCCGCCGGTCGTTGGGCATCCCGACGCACGCGCCGGCGCACCTCGCCGTGGCCATCCGCGGGTACGCGCCGGCGACGGACGACGGTGCGCTCGCGCTGGTGACGACGGAGCAGCGCTGGCCGGCCTACGCGTGGTCGTTCCCGCTCGGGGACGGGCGGGCCAACGTCGGCTACGGCGAGCTGGTCGCCGGCGGCGCCACCCGCGCGGCGCTGGTCGAGGGGCTGCACCGGCTGCTGCCCGGCGTCGAGCCGGGGCCGCTGCGGGCCCACCGGCTGCCGCTGTCCACCGGGCGCTCGCGCCAGCCCGACGGCCGCGTGCTGCTCGCCGGCGACGCGGCGGGGCTGGTGAACCCGCTGACCGGCGAGGGGATCTTCTACGCCGTCCTCTCGGGGGCGCTGGCCGGGCAGGCCGCCGTCCACGGCGCGGACGCCGGTCGCCGGCTGCGCGTGGCGGTGCGCCGGCGGCTGGGCGGCCACTTCCGCTCCTCGACGGCCGCCTCGCAGCTGTCGCGCTGGCCGCGGCTGATGGACGCCGCCTTCCGGGCCGCCGCGGAGGACCAGCGGGTGTTCGACGACGTCGTCGACCTCGGCCTCGCCGACGGGCGGCTGACCGCGAGGACGCTCGCGGCCGCCGCCCGCCGGCTGTGGTGGGGGATCAGGGAGTGATGCCGGGAACGCCCTGCTCCGCCAGGAACCCGAGGTCGTCCGCCTGGTCGATCCGGTAGCCGCCGCTGGTGCCGGCGCAGTTGGAGTTCGTCCCGTAGGAGACGACCGCCACGATGGCGAGGTCCGCCGAGAGGTACGGCCCACCGGAGTCGCCGAAGCAGGTGCCGCCGGTGTTCCGGTTGCTCGAGAACTTCGCCGACGTGCCGCCGCCGTTGCCTCCCACGCCGTTGAGGTTCACCAGCCGCAGGTCGGCCTTGCGCCGGGTGTCACCACCGAACGAGCTCTTGGGGCCGGAGCCCTCCAGCCCGTAGCCCACGGCCTCGTACGTCTGCTGCCGGTTCCCCGTGTGGAGACGGTCCAGCTCCCCGGGACCGGCGACCCGCGGGTACGCGGGAAGCGCGACCTCAGCGTTGTCCAGCTGCAGGACACCGAGGTCGTGCACGTAGAAGGCCGCGTCGTCGTACTCGGGGTGCGGGTAGGCGGTCGCCTCGATCCACTGGGGCGAGGCGTCCAGGGCCGCGGCGAAGGCCTCGTAGCGCTCCTGGTTGCGGTCGGGCGCGAAGCCGGCGCTGCTCGGCAGGATGGAGTAGTCGGGCGCCTCCGCGAAGCTGATCCAGACGTCGGTGCCGCCCGAGCCGTCGAGGTTGATCTCGCCGTCCTCACCGATGCCGTAGGTGCAGTGCCCGGCGGTCACCACGGTGTTCTCGTCGACCAGCGTGCCGGTGCAGTTGAACCAGCCGCCCGGCTGATCGAACCGCGGGTCGACCGCGGTCGGGTCGTAGAACAGCAACTGCCCGACGTAGGGGTGCTCCCCCTCGTCCGGCACCCCGTTGACGATGGCCTGGGCGTTCTGCGTGACCGCCAGCAGACCGGCGACGGCGACGAGCACCGTCAGGATCCGTACCCGCATCTGTTCCCCCTCCGGGATGGTTAGCCAGAGGAACGGATACTGCCGGTTCCACAACCTGAGGGGAACCATCCGTCACGAACTATCTACGGAGAGTGTTTGGACGGCGTGGCGCGGGTATGCGGGGCTGTTCGGCCACCGGACGCGACGGTTACGGTCGCCCGTCACCGTGCGGACACCTCGCGTCACGACCCTGGCGGCCGTGACCACGGTCCTCCCGGCTCGCACCGGAACCCGTTACCGCACCGACCTCTCCCGCCACGCCGCGCTGCGCCCGACCACCGCCGAGGCCGGCCGCAGCTGCGTCGGCCCGGCGCACCGCACCGGCGCCGTGATCGACCAGCTCTGGGCGGGGATCGCCCGCTACGTCCTCGAGCGCGGCCTCACCCACCTGGCCGGCTCCACCTCGGTGCGGCTGGCCGACGGCGGGACTACGGCGGCGGCGGTCTGGGGCGTCGTCCGCACCCGGCACCTGGCGCCGGCCGCGCTGCGGGTGGTGCCGCACCTGTCGCTCGGCGCGCGGGTGTGCGGCCAGCCGGCGCACGACCCGCTGTTCGGCACCGCCGACTTCTACACGCTGCTGTCCGTCACCGACGTCGCGCCACGGGTGCTGCGCCGGCTGACCGAGGCGGCCGCATGAGCGCCTGGCTGCCGGTCAACGACTGCCGGGCCGCCTGCGCCGACGACCCCGTGCCGCAGGTCGACGCGGCCACCCGGCGCCGGCGGACGCGGCGGCTGGCCGGCGCGGTGCTGGCCGGCGCCGGCCGCACCGGTCTTCGACCGACCCGCCGGGCGCTGGTGTGCGCCGCGGCCGGGGTGCTGACCGCGCTCGGCGTGCGGGTCGAGGTGCACTCCCCCGCCGTCGCCTGGCCGCGCCCGGGCACGGGGCGGCTGGTCGTCAGCAACCACGTCGGCTGGCTCGACGACCTGGCCCTGCAGACCGTCGTCCCCGGTGCGCCGGTGTCCAAGTCGGAGGTCGCCGGCTGGCCGGTGGTCGGCCGGGTGCTGGCCCGCTCCGGCGGCGTCTTCCTCGACCGCGGTCGGCTCCGCTCGCTGCCCGGCTCCGTGCGCGAGGTCGCCGACCGGCTGCGCGCCGGGGCGACCGTGCTCGTCCACCCGGAGGGGACGACGGGCTGCGGCGTGCAGCTGGGCCGGTTCCGGCCGGCGCTGTTCCAGGCCGCGGTCGACAGCGGCGCGGCGGTGTGCCCGGTGGCGATCCGCTACCGCACCGAGCCCGGCGGCGACCCGACCGCCGTCGCCGGCTACCTCGCCGACGACCCGCTGTGGCGCAGCATCCGGCGGGTCGTGGCCACCCGCGGGCTGGTGCTCGAGGTGCACCTGCTGCCGGCGCTGGCGCCCGCGGCGGCCGACCGGCGGACCCTGGCCGCGCTCGCCGAGTACGCCGTCGCCGCGGTGACCGAGACGCGCCCGCCCGTGGTGGCGGCTCACCCGCGCCCGGCGCGCGTGCCGGACGTTCTCCCGGCGGCCCCGCCGCGTTCACCTCGCCGTCCTGGGGTGCTCCGGCGCCGCCGCGCCGTCGGGTGAGGTGACGCTGCCGGAAGAGGAGCAGCTGCCGGACGATGACCAGGTGACCTCACCGCCCCGCTTCCGCCCTGTCCAGGGCGAGCCGTTCGAGCTGATCGACCTGCGGCAGTACCGGCTCAACGACCTCCCGGACGAGAACTCCGACGAGGACTGGGACGACGACCGCGAGCTGTACGGCCCCGACGGGCAGCGGATCGAGACCTGGCGCGAGGGCTACCCCTACGCCGAGCGGATGGAGCGGCGGGAGTACGAGGTCACCAAGCGCCGGCTGCAGATCGAGCTGCTCAAGCTGCAGTACTGGGTCAAGGACACCGGCCAGCGGATGGTCATCGTCTTCGAGGGCCGCGACGCCGCCGGCAAGGGCGGCACGATCAAGCGCTTCACCGAGCACCTCAACCCGCGCGGGGCGCGGGTGGTGGCGCTGGACAAGCCCAGCGAGCGCGAGCAGACCCAGTGGTACTTCCAGCGCTACGTGCAGCACCTGCCCGCCGCCGGGGAGATCGTGCTGTTCGACCGGTCCTGGTACAACCGTGCCGGCGTCGAGCGGGTCATGGGGTACGCCACCGAGGAGCAGTACCGGGTGTTCATGCGCCAGGCCCCCGACTTCGAGCGGATGCTCGTCGAGAGCGGCGTCTCGCTGGTCAAGTTCTGGTTCTCGGTCACCCGGGGCGAGCAGCGCAGCCGGTTCATCGTGCGGCAGATCGACCCGGTGCGGCAGTGGAAGCTCTCCCCCACCGACCTGGCCTCGCTGGACAAGTGGGACGCCTACACCGAGGCCAAGGAGGCGATGTTCCTGCACACCGACACCGAGCACGCCCCGTGGACGGTGATCAAGAGCAACGACAAGAAGCGCGCCCGGCTCGAGGCCATCCGGCACGTGCTCGAGCGCTTCGAGTACACCGGCAAGGACCCCGCGGCGGTCGGCACGCCCGACCGCAAGATCGTGGGCTCCGCCGCGGACGTCCTGGACGACGACGCCGTCGTCTCCCTGCCCGGCAGCAGCTGAGGAGCGCGCCGTGCCCCGAGGAGCCCTGGTCACCGCCGCCGGCCCGAGCATGCGGGCGGCGCTGCAGGAGTTCCCCCTGGCGCTCTGGCTCGACGCCGACGTCCTGCTGGTCCGCGACGACGAGGACGTCTCGGTGCACCTGCACCCCGACGCGTTCCAGGCCCTGGCGCTGGAGCAGGTGCCGGCCGAGCACCGGGTCAACCCGAACACCGGCGCGTGGCTGCTGCGCTCGTGCCCGGAGGCGTTCGCCTTCCTCGACGCGGTCGAGGCCGCCGGGGTGCAGCCCGGCCCGTGAGCCGACCAGGGCGCCGTCCTGGCCGCCCTGGGCTGGGACCGCGGCGACGAGCGCTACCGCTGGGCACGCCCCGGACCGGGGAACGCCTTCCTCACCGGCACCAGCTGGCTGCCGACCGGCTGGAACCAGCCGTGGACCGGGGAGCGGGCCGGGGACGACTGCTTCAACAGCGCGGCGGCCTCCTACGCCGAGCGCCCGCGCGTCCCGCGGCCGCACGCCCTGCACTTCATGGGCATGACGCCCGCGGCCCGCTATTGCGCGATGGCCGCCGTCGCCGCGGCCGGGGCGGTCCCGGCGCCGCGCACCGCCGTGAACGCCTAGGGTCACCGTCGTGCTCGGGTTCCTCGCGCTGCTGCTGGTCGTGTGGGTGGTGCTCGTCGTCGTCGGCGCCGTCGTGAAGGGGCTGTTCTGGCTGGCCGTCGTGGGCCTGCTGCTGTTCCTCGGGACCGCGGCGCTCGGCTGGATGCGCAGGCGCGGCTGAACCCCTGGCGGGTCGGGGCGTCGCTGGTCATCCTGTGCCGTCGGCGGGCGAGGGTCGCCCGCGGCGGAAAGGTGTGGTGAGGGTGGACGCGAGCTGGCAGCCGGACCCCAGCGGGGCGCACGAGCTCCGGTACTGGAACGGCACGGCCTGGACGGAGCACGTCTCCGACCAGGGGACGACGGGCCAGGACCCGCTGACCGCGGAGTTCCCGCCGCCCGGTCCCGCGGCGCCCCCGCCCCCGCCGGCGCCCCCGGCCTACGGCGCGACCGCCTACCCCGACCCGTCCGCCGCCCCGGCGCCGGCCGCCGGCGGCAAGGTGAGCTGGAAGGACCGGCTCAAGCAGGCCGCTGACCAGGGCAAGGCGATGGCCGAGCAGGGCAAGCAGAAGCTGGCCGAGCAGTCGGCCAAGCGCACCGAGCAGTGGGCCAACGACCCCAACACGCTGTGGTTCGGCGAGAGCAAGGGCGGCGCGACCGGGGCGGCGGGCGTCTCCAAGGCCCGCTACCGGATCACCAAGGACCGCATCTGGATCGAGAGCGGCCTGCTCGGCACCCGCACGGAGAGCGTGCCGATGTGGGCCGTCCGCGACATGGACGTGCGGCAGGCGGTCTGGCAGCGCGGCAAGGACATCGGCGACGTCGTCCTGGGGCTCGACGACCCGGCGTACGGCGTCCACCAGGACACCCTCAACCTCACCGGCGTCCCCGAGCACGGCACCACGAGCGGCCAGGTCGTGCTCGACAACATCGAGAGCCCGTACTCGGTGGTCGAGCTGCTCACCCCGCTGATCAGCGAGGCACGGCACAAGAAGACCGTCGAGCGGCAGTCGTCGTACGTGCACATGCAGACGCCCGGCATGCCCTACGGCGTCCCCCCGGTGGCGCCGCCGCCGGCCCCGGCCGCCCCGACCGCGCCGCCGCAGGTGGACATGGTCGAGCAGCTGCGCAAGCTGGGCGAGCTGCGCGACGCCGGCATCCTCACCGAGGAGGAGTTCGCGGCCCAGAAGGCCAAGATCCTCGGCTCGTAGCTCCCTTCCCTGCTTTCGGCGCCGAAAGCGGTTCCGCTCTCGGCGCCGGAAGCGGTCGTCTCACCGCAGGGCCAGGACCATCGAGCAGCCGCTGTCGCCGAAGGGCTCGACCACGAACCCGAGCTGCAGCAGCAGACCGGCGAGCGCGCCGTTCATGATCCGCTGGACGGCGTCGTCGGCGGCGGCGCCGCGGCTGCGGTCGATGCTCATCCGGTCGTGCGGGCGCCAGCTGACCAGCACCCCGCGCAGGTCCAGGTCGGGCACCAGGCAGGCGCCGCCGGCCGCGGTGGGCCGCTCGCCGCGCTGCGCGCAGTCGTGCAGCGGCACGCCGGCCTCGACCAGCGCGGCGGCGACCTCCACCACCAGCGTGGTCAGCGGGTCGGTGTCGGTGAGCAGCTCGTCCCAGTCCTCGGGCAGGCCGTCGAGGTGGTCGCCCAGCTCCGCCAGCCAGGCGCGCTCCTCCGGGGAGGGCTTGCGGGCGAGCCGGCCGTCCTCGCGCAGGGTGCCGTGCACGGCGCCGGCGGCCAGCCCGCTCGCCAACGCGGCCCAGTCGGCGTCCATGCGGTCGGGGAACGGCCCGGCGACGACGTCGGAGTCGTTCTCGTCGACCAGCCACCAGCCGGTGCGCGACGCGGCGGCGGGCGCGACCGGCGCGCTCACCGGCGCCGGGGCGACCGCGACGGCGCCCTCCGCGCCGGCCGGCCGCGCCGCGCGGGTGCCGGCCGGGTGCGCGCTGCGGCTGGCCGCCTCCGCCGGCTGCGCCTGCTTCCGCGGCACGCGATTGCGCTCGAACTCGTAGCGGGCGGTCGACGCCGCCCCCAGCGCCACCACCACGCCGGTCAGCAGCAGGAAGCCCAGCACGGCCACCGTCGGCCACATCAACACCACGCCACCTCACGCAGCTCGGCCGCGGCGGGGGGAAGGCTGCCGCGGTCAGGCAGGAAGTTACGGATCCGCCGCCCCCGGCACGGCCGCTCCGACGGGCCGATGACGGGGCCGTCACCGAACCGTTGTCGCAGGTCGGCGGGCGGAGGGGTCACCTGTCCCCCGCTGCGCCGTCATGTCGACACGGTGACCGTTCCCCCAGCGTGGAGCCGCTCCAGCGGGCGTCGGTCATGCCGGCGACACGTCCGGCGGGCGGCGTGTCGCGGGCGTCAGACGTCGGTGACGCGGACCCCGGCGTGCACCTTGTACCGGCGGTTGACCGACACGAGGTTGATCGTCAGCGCCTCGACCTGGCGGGCGTTGCGCAGCCGCCCGGCGTAGATGCCCCGCATCCCCGGCAGCCGGCCCGCGAGCGCCTGCACGAGGTCCGTCGCGGCGCGGTCGTCGCCGACCACCATCACGTCGCCGTCCAGGGTCGGCCGGGAGACGTCCTCCAGCAGCACCGCCGAGAGGTGGTGGAACGCCCCGACGACGCGCGAGCCGGGCAGCAGCGCGGCGGCCTGCTGGGTCACCGAGCCCTCGGGGACGTCGAGGACGTACGCACCCTGAGCGTCGAAGGCCATCGGCACGACGCAGTCGACGACGACCTTGCCGGCCAGGACGGGCGCCAGCTCGGCGAGGAGCTCGGCGTGACCGCCGTAGGGCACGGCGACGATCACCAGGTCGGCAGCGGCGGCCACGTCGGCGTTCGAGCCGCCCCGCACCGACACCTCGCGGCCTCCCAGCTGCCCCACCCGCTCGGCGACCTCCTCGGCGATCACCGCGCACTTCTCGGCGTCGCGCGACCCGAGCAGGACGCGCTGCCCCGCCGCGGCCAGCCGCAGGGCGAGCCCGCGGCCCTGGGGCCCGGTGCCGCCGAGCACCCCCACGGTGAGCTGTTCGACGTCGGTCATGACTTCTCCTCCACGAGGTCGGGGTCGGGAACGGTGGCCAGGCGGAACAGCAGCAGTCCCGCGGCCGCGGTCGCGGCGATGACCACACCGAAGGCGACGGCGGAGTCGCCCGCGCCGATGCCGACCAGCGGGACCGCCGCCGCCCCGAGGGCGAAGTACACGGCGCCGAGCACCGACGACGCCGAGCCGGCGCTGCGCGGGAAGCGGGCCAGCGCCAGAGCGGTGGCGTTGGGCTGGATCGTGCCCAGCGAGGCGATGACGACGAACAGCGGCGGGACGATCGCGGCCAGGCCGAGGCCGTCGTCGAGCGTGACCACGGCCAGCAGGCAGAGCCCGCCCGCGGTCTGCACCGACATCCCGATGCCGAGCAGCCGGCGCGGGCCCAGCCGCCCCACCAGGCGGGCGTTGAGCTGCCCGGCCAGGGCGATGCCCACGGCGTTGGCGCCGAACAGCACCGCGAAGGTCGTCGGAGACCCGCCGTACAGGGTCTGGACGACGAACGGCGAGCCCGCGATGTAGGCGAACATCGCCGCGTGCGCGAAGGCGTTCGCCACGGCGTAGCCGAGGAACCCGCGGTCGCGCAGCACGGTGCCCACCACCCCGGGCAGCTGGCGCAGGCCGCCGTCGGTGCGGACGGCCGGCGGCAGCGACTCGGGCAGGCGCGTCCACACGACGGCGAACAGCACCGCGCCGGCCGCGGCCAGCACCGCGAAGATGCCCCGCCAGTCGGTCCACCCCAGGACCGCGCTGCCCAGCAGCGGCGCGACGACGGGTGCGACGCCGAAGACGACGAGCACGTGCGAGAACGCGCGCGCGGCCGCCGCTCCCGCGTACAGGTCGCGGATGATCGCGCGGGCCAGCACGATCGCCGCGGCGCCCGAGAGCCCCTGCAGGAAGCGCAGCCCGGTCAGCACGGGCAGCGACGGCGCCGCCGCGCAGGCCACCGACATCAGCGTGTATGCGGCCAGACCGCCCAGCAGCAGCCGGCGGCGGCCCCAGAGGTCGGACAGCGGACCCGTGACCAGCTGGCCGAGCGCCAGGCCGAGCATCGACGCGGTGAGCGTCACCTGCACCTGCACCGGCGGGGCCGAGAACGCCTCGCCGATCTGCGGCAGCGCGGGCAGGTAGGTGTCGCCGGACAGCGGACCGATCGCGGCGAGCCCGCCGAGGACGACGATCGTGCCGCGCGCCGGCCTACCCGCCGGCGACGGCATCGACCAGCGACTGCACGCGGCGCGCGTCTGCGCCGCAGGCCAGTGCGAGGGCGAGCAGGACGCGGGCGGCGACCGGACCGAGGTACTGCGCGGCGACGATGCCGTCGCGCACCAACTCCGGGCGCGGGTGGACGCGGCCGCTCCCCCGGGCCGACTGCACCACGACCACGCCGGCCCCTACGGCGCGCACCAGGGCGGCGTGCTCGGCGGGCGTGGCGAACCCGGCGCCGGTGCCCGCGCTGACCAGCCCGGCAGCACCGGCGGCGACCGCCGCCTCGATCGGCACGCCGTCGGCGCCGGCGTAGGACAGCACGACGTCCACCCGGGGGACGGCGTCGGCCGCGGTCACCGGCAGGAGCGCTCCGGCGGCGTCCTCGCGCGAGAAGAAGACGATCGCGCCGTCCGGCTCGACCGCCCCGCACGGCCCGCGCTCCCCCGCGGCGAAGGCGCCGAGCCCGTTCGTGCGGGCCTTGGTGACCCAGCGGCCCGGCCAGATCCGGCCGTCGACCGCCACGAGCACCCCGCGCCCCGCGGCGGCCGGGCTGCCGGCGACGCGCAGCGCGTCGACGAGGTGCAGCGGCCCGTCGCCGCTGAGCGCCGACAGCGGCCGCATCGCGCCGGTGACCACGACCGGTGGCCCGGGCTCGAGCACCAGCGACAGCAGGAAGGCGAGCTCCTCGAGCGCGTTGGTGCCGCAGGTGACCACGACGCCGTCGGCGCCGTCGCGCACCGAGCGGACCAGGTCGGCGATGCCGAGCAGGTCGGGCAGGCCGAAGCCGTGGCTGGGGCCTGCCGGGCCGGGTACCGCGACGACGTCGGCGACCGCGCCGGCCTCCGGCACGGCCGCGAGGACCTCGGCGAGCGTCAGCCGGCGGGCGCCGGGCTCGGTGTACCCGGTGAGGTCCAGCGGGTCGGGGGACCACCCGCTGATGGTCCCCCCGGTGCCGACGAGGGCGATCCTCGGCAGCGCCGTCACACGCTGTCCGCCCAGGAGAGCCACTTCTTCTCGAGCGCGGCGTAGCCGGCGTTGATCAGGTTGCCGAGGATGCCGAGGATCACCACGGCGGCGAACATCGCAGGGATGTTGAACATCGACTGGCCGGTGAGCAGGTAGAAGCCGATGCCGTTCTGGCCGCCGACCAGCTCGGACACCACGACCATGATCAACGCGATCGGCAGGGCGACCCGCAGGCCGGCGGAGATCATCGGCAGCGCCGAGGGCAGGACGACTCGCCGGATCACCTGGAAGCGGTTCAGCCCGTACATCCGGGCGACGTCGATGCGCTCCTGCCGGCAGTTGCGCGCGCCGACGGTGGTGTTGACCAGCACCGGGAACAGCACGCCGAAGGAGATCACGAAGACCCGCATGCCGGAGCCCAGGCCGAAGAGCAGGACGGCGACCGGGATGATCGCGACCGCGGGCAGCGCCCGGAGGAACTCCAGCGTCGGCTCGAGGTACTGGGCGACCGGGCGGGAGGAGCCGATGGCGATGCCGAGCACGATGCCCAGGACCGCCCCGACGAGGTAGCCGGTGACGAACCGCTGCAGGCTGGGCAGCAGGTCGGAGATCGTGTGGTCGGGGAACCAGTCCTCCCACAGCCGCTCGAGGACGGTCGTCAGCGGCGGCAGGTAGACGTTGCCCGCGGTCTGCCCGGCCACCTCCCAGGCGACGAGGATGGCGGCGGGCACGGCCAGGGGCAGGAGCTTCCGGCCGATCGAGCTGGTGCGGCTGCTCACGAGGCACCTCCGTCGCGGGCGTCGGTCTTCCAGAACACGAGCCGGCGCTCGAGCGCGGCGACGACCAGGTTGATGACGTAGCCGATGACGCCGACGGTGAAGACGCCGGCGTACATGTCCTCGGTCCGGATCGCGGTCTGCATCCGGACGATGTAGTAGCCCAGCCCGCCGCTGCTGGTGATGATCTCGACGGTGATGGCGAGGATGAGCGCGATCGCTGCGCTGATCCGGATGCCGGCGGCGATGTTGGTGGCGGCGCTGGGCAGCAGCACGCGGCGCAGGATCGCCGGCCGGCTCAGGCCGAAGTTGCGGGCGGTGTCGACGGCGACCGGGTCGGCGTCGCGCACCCCGTAGTAGGTGTTGAACAGGATCGGCCAGAAGGCGGCGTAGGCCGTGACCGTGATCGCCGTCCCGTCTCCGACGCCGAGGATGAGGATGGCGAACGGGATGAGCGCGACCGACGGCAGCGGCCGGAGGAACTCGATGACCAGCTTGACCGAGTCGAACGCCCGCGCCGAGGAGCCGAGGACGACGCCGAGCGCGACGCCGAGCACGGCCGCGATCAGCAGACCGACGGCGAAGGTGGACAGCGTCGCCAGGATGCTCGAGGGCAGGTCGCCGCGGACGATCTCGCTGCCGAGCGCGGCGAAGACCTCGCTCGGCCGCGGCACGTACGCCGACTCGACGAACAGCGCGGTGACGAGTTCGAGGACGAGCAGCAGGCCCACGGCGAAGACCAGCCCGCGGAGGTTGAACCGGAACGGCCGGCGGGGCGGCTTCCGGCGCACGGTCGCGGCGGCGCCCGGGGCGTCCGGGGGCGCCACCGTCGGCGCGGGGGCGAGGGTCATGCGACTTCCTTCCAGGACCGGTCCGCGGGGAGCCGGGGGAGCCACCCCGCCCTGCGGCGGGGCGGCTCCCGGCGGCGGTCAGTTCAGGTTCGGGGCGATGATGTCCTCGGCCGACATCTCCTCCTGGAGGGCGTCGAACCGCAGCATCACGTCCAGCACGGGCTGGATCAGCTCGGGCGTGACGTCGTCGCCGTAGGGCGAGAGCTCGAGGATGGCCAGCGCGTCGTCCGGCAGATCGGTGTACTGCTGCAGGATCTGCTTGCGCTCCTCGACGTTGGCCTCGTCGTTGGCCCACGCGTTGGTGTCGCGCAGCGCGTCCCGGAACTTCTGGACCGTCTCGGGGTTGGCCTCGATGAAGTCCTCGCGGCCGAACCAGACCGTGTTCAGCCAGTCCTCGCCGCCGTTGACGGCGTCGTACGGGCTGCCCATCCGGCGGGCGATGCCGGCGGCCTCCTGCTGGTCGGTGAACGGCGAGATGACCGCACCCGCGGGCACCTGGCCGCTCTCCAGCGCCTGGCCGATGGCCGGGAAGTTCAGCGTCACGAAGTTGACGCTGCCGGTGTCGACGCCGGCGTCGTCCAGCGCCGCCAGGGTCGACAGGTGGGGCATGGTGTTGAGCGCGTTCACCGCGACCGACTGGCCCTCGAGGTCCTCGATGGACTGGATGTCGGTGGCCTGCTCGGCGACCATCAGGTACACGCCGGGGCTCTCCTTGGTGTAGAGCACACCGCCGGCGACGATCTGGAACGGGATGCCGCTCGCCGAGGCCGAGGCGACCGAGGCCGGCGACGTCAGCGCGAAGGCCGCGTCGCCGGACTGGACGGCGGCCGCGAGCTCGGGCACGCCGGCGACGATGGTGACCTCGACGTCGAGGCCGTTGTCCTCGAAGAAGCCCTTCTCGTCGGCGAGGAAGCCCTGCGCCCCGGAGTCACCGGCGATGGTCGCGATGGTGATGCTCGAGGTGCCGCCGCCCCCCTCGCCGCCGCCCCCGCCGCTGCCGCCGCCGTCGTCCCCGCCGCCGCAGGCGGTGAGCAGCAGCGCCGCTGCCGCGGCGACCGCGGCCAGTCTTCTAGGTGACGCCATCGTGCAGATCCCTTCGTCGGGTGGCCAGACGGCCAGGGGGTCAGGCGGACGTGCTCTGCGACCGGCTGCCGTGACGCTGGGCGGAGAGCCCCATGACGTCGTGGACGTGCGCCCGGATGCGCAGGAACTCGGGGAGGCTGCGGGTCTCGACCTGGTTGCGGGAGCCCGGGAGGCCGACCTCGAGCTGCTCGGCCACCACGCACGGTGGCTTGCTGAGCACGAGGATGCGGTTGGCGAGGTAGATGGCCTCGTCGATGTCGTGGGTGACCAGCAGCATGGTCATCCCCGAGGCGGCGTAGCGGGCCTGGACGTCGAGCAGGGTGTCCTCGAGCCCCTCCTTGGTGAGCGCGTCCACCGAGGCGAACGGCTCGTCGAGCAGCAGGATCCGCGGCCGGAACGCGAGCGCGCGGGCGATGGCCACCCGCTGCTGCATGCCCCCGGAGAGCTGGCCGGGGTGGTAGGACTCGAAGCCGGCCAGGCCGACGGTCGCGATCGCCTCGGCGACCCGCTGCTCCTTCTCGGCCTTGGACAGGTCGCGCCGCTTGGCCAGCGGGAAGCGGACGTTGCGCTCGACGCTCAGCCACGGGAACAGCGAGCGGGTGTAGTCCTGGAAGACCAGGGCCATCTCCGGCGGCGGCGCGGTGATCGCGGTGTCGCGCAGCCGCACCTCGCCGGTGGTGGGCCGCAGCAGGCCCGAGATCATCCGCAGGAGTGTGGACTTGCCGCAGCCGGAGGGGCCGATGATCGAGACGAACTCGCCCTCGTGCACCGAGAAGCTCAGCCCGTCGCAGACCAGCGGGCCGTCCTCGCGGTAGCGCTTGCGCAGGTCGTCGACGCGGAGGATCTCCGGCGCCGCGCCGGTGCCCACGGGTCCCGCGGTGAACTGGCCGATGTCGGTCGTCATGGTGGCTTCCTTCGCCTGGGGGAGGGACGTCGGCGACCCGGGGGGAGCGGGTCGGTTCGGGTCGTCGGAGGGTGCAGGCACAGGGCCTCCGGCACTGGAGTGTTGCTGTATCGTACGATGTACGACCGGCCAGTCAAGAGCCATCGGGCACCTCCCGGGAACTGTTACCTGGCGGAAACGCGGGCGGCCCGGGGGGCCGGCGCGAGCCGGTAGACGGTCACGCGGACGGGCGTCGGCGCGAAGGCGTTGCAGGGGTTGCGGTCGGCCGGGCAGGCCGAGAGGGCCAGCACCAGGTCGGTCTCGGCCCGGAGGTCGAGGTGGTCGCCGGCCGCCGTCGGCGGCAGGTCGATGGCGAACCGGCCCTCGGCGTCGGAGCCCAGGTTCATGAAGAACGACGCGCAGGAGTCGAGCTCGAGGTCCTGCACCGACGTCAGGTGGGGGTCGAGGCTCGCCGCCAGGTTGGTCTTGCAGCTGACCGTGCCCTCCACCCCGTAGCGGGCGCGGTTGGTCTCCTCGCTGCAGTAGCCCCCGCCGAACCAGTGCACGCCGACGGTGTCGGCGACGATCGTCGCGAGGGGGACGCACTGCTTGCTGCGCAGCACGTGGCCCGTGGTGATCCGCTCGGTGCCGTTGAGCAGCTTGGTGTTCAGGCAGGACAGCCAGTCCCGCGGCTCGGCGGCCCGCGTCAGGACGACGTCGGCGACCTGCTGGCCCTCGACGTCGGTGATCCGCACGACGTCCCCGGCCGCGACGGTGCGCGCCCGCAGGTAGCCGCGGGCGGGGACGACGACGTCCTCGAGCACCTGCGCGCCCGGCGGCAGGTCCGGCAGCCCGGGCGGCGCCGACGCGCTCACCGCGCGCACCCCGTCACGAAGCCGACCACCTCGCGGGCGAAGACCGCCGGCTGCTGCTCGGGCAGCGGGACGCCGGCGCCCTCGATCACCCTCGCCCGGCAGCCGAGCGCCGCGGTGAGCGCCGGGACGTCGGGCAGCGAGTACTCGTCGTCGGCCCCGCAGACCACGAGCGACCGCGCGCGGACCAGCGGCAGGCGGTCCTCCATCCGGTACTCGTTGACCCGCACGTGCCCCTCCTCGACCCGGTCGAGCACCTCCAGGGCGTCGGCCACGTACCGCGCGAGCAGGTGCTCCTCGCCGGCCGCGTAGAACGGCCGGCGGCGGCTCCACAGGGCGCCGAGGTGGCTGCCGTCCGGGGCCGGGACGACGTGGTCGATCGGCGGCCGGCCGCGCACGACCTCCCGGCGGGCCGCGTCGACGTGGGGCACGGCCGACAGCACCAGCGCCGAGACCCGCTCGGGGGCGCGGGCGGCCACCTCCACGGCGACGACGCCGCCGGTGTGGTGGCCGACGAGCGCCACCCGGGGCAGCTCCAGCGCGTCGAGCAGGGCGAGCACGGCGTCGGCGAAGCCCTCGATCGACCACGGGCCCTCGACCCGCGCCGAGCGGCCGAAGCCGACCGTGTCCATCGCCAGGGCGCGCACCGACCGGCCGGCCAGCGGCAGCACCTCGGCGTACTCCCGCCAGGAGCGCGGCGTCTGGTGCAGGAACAGCACCGGCTCGCCCGTGCCGCACTCGGCCAGGTGCAGCTGGCCCAGCCGGGTGTCGACGTAGCGCAGGCGGACGCTCACCCGAACGCTCCCGCCAGGAGCGTGCCGAAACCGGCGGGACGGTCGGGGACGTCGGTCAGCCGCAGGCACTGCCACAGCAGCGCCTGGTTGCTGGCCACCACCGGACGGCCGAACGCCGCCTCCATGTCGGCCAGCACCGGCGCCAGCCGGATGCCGGCGCAGCTGACCAGCAGCGCGTCGGCGTCGGCGCCGCCCAGGCCGCGCGCCAGCTCCAGCCAGGTCGCGGGGTCCTGGCCGCCCTGCTCGACCGGCGTCGCCAGGGGCAGCGTCGCGTGCGCCACCACCTCGATCGCCCGCTCGGCGAGGAAGGCGGTCTCGGCCTCGGTCACCTCGGGGAGGTACGGCGTGAGCAGGGCGATCCGGCGGGCGCCGACGGCGGCCAGCGCGGCGAGCACCGCCTCGATGGTCGTCGTCGAGGGGATGCCGGTGCTGGCCGCGATCCGCGCGTTCACCGCCTCGGCACCGGCCAGCATGGTGGCCGCGGTGCAGTTCATCGCGATCAGCCCGACCTCGGCGTCGGCGAGCAGCCGGCTGTGCTCCTCCAGGTCGTCGAGCAGGGCGAGGTCGTCGGCCAGCGTCGAGCCGCGGTAGGGCATCCGCGTGGTCACCAGCTGGACGCCCTCGGGCGCCATCAGCTGCACCTCGTAGTCGACCAGCCCGCCCGACGGGTACAGGTGGCCGATCCGCGCCCGCGCGCCGAACCCGAGGCTCATGCCGCGCCGCGGTTCCCGGCCGTGTTGCCCGCGAGGTCGAGCGCGACGTCGAGGAGCAGGTCCTCCTGGCCGCCGACCATCTTGCGGCGCCCCGCCTCGACCAGCAGCTCGCGGGCCGACAGCCCCTGCTCGGCGGCGATCCGCTCGGAGTGGAGCAGGAAGCTGGAGTAGACCCCGGCGTAGCCGAGCGTCAGCGTCTCGCGGTCGACCCGCACCGGCCGGGTCATCAGCGGTCGCACCAGGTCGTCGGCGGCGTCCATGAGCGCGAACAGGTCGCAGCCGTGGTCCCAGCCGGTGAGGTCGGCGACGGCGACGAACGCCTCCAGCGGGCAGTTGCCCGCCCCGGCACCGAGCCCGGCCAGCGAGGCGTCGACGCGGTGCACGCCCTCCTCGACGGCGACCACGGAGTTGGCGACGCCGAGGCCCAGGTTGTGGTGGGCGTGGATGCCGAGGGTGGTGGCCGGGTCGAGCAGGTCGCGGTAGGCGCGCAGCCGGTCGCGGACGCCGGTCATGGTCAGCCGGCCGCCGGAGTCGGTGACGTAGACGCACTGCGCGCCGGACTGCTCCATGATCCGCGCCTGGCCGGCCAGCACGTCGGGCTCGGCCATGTGGCTCATCATCAGGAAGCCGGCGACGTCCATGCCGAGGTCGCGGGCGACCCCGATGTGCTGCACGGCGATGTCGGCCTCGGTGCAGTGGGTGGCGATGCGCACCGAGGTGACGCCGAGGTCGGCCGCGGCGCGCAGGTCGTGCACGGTGCCGATGCCGGGCAGCAGCAGGGTGGTCAGCTTCGCGGTGGTGACCACCTCGGCGACGGCGGCGATCCACTCGGCGTCGCTGTGCGCGCCGGCGCCGTAGGTGAGGCTGCCGCCGGCCAGGCCGTCGCCGTGCGCCACCTCGATCGCGGCCACCCCGGCGGCGTCGAGCGCCGCGGCGATGTCGCGCGCCTGGCCGGTCGACAACCCGTGGGAGACGGCGTGCATGCCGTCCCGCAGGGTGACGTCCTGCACGTACACGGCGGTCACGACGCCACCTCGAGGGTCTGCCGGGCGCGCACGGCCAGCGTCTCGCCCACGCGGCGCGCCGCGGAGGTCATGATGTCGAGGTTGCCGGCGTAGGAGGGCAGGTAGTGGGCGGCCCCCTCGACCTCGAGGAAGACGCTGACCTGCTCCAGGTCGCCGTCCGCACCCGGGCCGCCGACCAGCCGCCGGCGGCGGTCGCCGGCCGGCACGGGGGCGAACTGCACGGCCTGCTTGAGCCGGTAGCCGGGGACGTAGGCCGCGACGTCGTCGACCATCCGGTGCACCGACTCCTCGACCGCGGCGCGGTCGACGGCGTCGGCGAGCACGACGACGGTGTCCCGCATGATCATCGGGGGCTCGGCGGGGTTGAGGACGATGATGGCCTTGCCGCGCTCGGCGCCACCGACCTGCTCGATCGCCTGCGCCGTCGTCTCGGTGAACTCGTCGATGTTGGCCCGCGTGCCGGGGCCGGCCGAGCGGGACGCGATGGAGGCGACGATCTCGGCGTAGCGCACCGGCGTGACCCGCGAGATCGCCGCCACGACCGGGATCGTGGCCTGGCCGCCGCAGGTGACCATGTTGAGGTTGCGGGCGTCGGACAGCTCGTCGAGGTTCACCGCCGGGACGACGAACGGGCCGATCGCGGCCGGGGTCAGGTCGACGACGCGGACGCCGGTGGCCGCCAACCTGGCGTCGGTCACCTTGTGCGCGGCGGCCGAGGTGGCGTCGAAGACCACGCCGATCTCGGCGAACTCGTCCATCTCCAGCAGCCCGTCGATGCCGCGCGCCGTGGTGGCCACCCCCATCCGCCGGGCGCGGGCCAGCCCGTCGCTGTCGGGGTCGATGCCCACCATGGCGCCCACCGAGAGCACCTCGGACAGCCGGCGGATCTTGATCATCAGGTCGGTGCCGATGTTGCCCGAACCGATGATCGCCACCTTGGTCGTGCTGCTCATCGCGCGTCCTCCCCCTCCTGCGCGGCGAAGACCGCGCGGACCTCGCCCAGCCCGCTGATCCGGGCGACGTACACCTCACCCGGCGTGACCGGGACCATCGGGCCCAGTGCGCCGGACAGCACCACCTCGCCGGCGCGCAGCGGCTGCCCGAGCGCGGCGGCCGTGCGGGCCAGCCACTGGACGGCGACGAGCGGGTCGCCCAGGCAGGCGGCGCCCGTGCCCGTGGAGACGACCTCGCCGTCGCGGAGGAGCTCCATGCCCACCTCGACCGGCGTGATCTCCTCCAGCGTCCGCTCGACGTCACCGAGCACGAACAACCCGCTCGAGGCGTTGTCGGCCACCGTGTCGGTGATCCGGATGTCCCAGCCGGCGATCCGGCTGTCGACGATCTCCAGCGCCGCGCGCACACCGGACACCGCGGCGGCGACCTCGTCCAGCGTGGTGTCCGGCGACGGGAGGTCGGCACCGAGGACGACGGCGACCTCGGCCTCGATCCGCGGCTGCAGCAGCCGGCCGGCCGGGACGGCGACGTCCTGCTCCACCCGCATCGAGGCCAGCAGCGTGCCGAAGTCGGGCTGGTCGACGCCGAGCTGGCGCTGCACGGCCTCCGACGTCAGCCCGATCTTGCGGCCGATCCGGCGGTCCCCCGCGGCGATCCGCGGCTCGAGCAGCGCCTCCTGCACGCGGTAGGCCAGCGCCACGTCGTCCTCGCCGAGGAGGTCCCGGACGGGCGGGCAGGGCCGGCCGTCGGCCGCGGCGGCGGCCAGCCGCTCGACGGCAGCGTGCTCGGTTCGCAGATCTGTGGGCACGAGCACAGCTAATGACATGTACCGTACTGCGTACAAGGATGTGTCCCGTGACACGGGACGAATCGTCGATGCTGGGCAAGATCACCGTGCTCCTCGGCGCCTTCACCGGCGGTGAGCCCCTCGCCCTGGCCGAGCTCGGCCGGCGCACCGGGCTGGCCCGTTCGACGGTGCACCGGCTGGTCACCGACCTCGCCGAGGTCGGCTGGGTGCGGCGGGTGGACAACCGCTACGAGCTCGGCATGGCGCTGTTCGAGCTCGGCGAGCTGGTGCCGGTCAAGCACCGGCTGCGCACCGTCGCGCTGCCGTACATGCAGGACCTGCTGTCCGTGACCGGCGAGACCGTGCACCTCGCGGTCCGGGACGGCGGCGACGCGGTGTACGCGGAGAAGCTGCACGGCCACCGGCCCCTGCCACTGCCCTCCCGGGTCGGCGGCCGGGCGCCGCTGACCTGCACGGCGGTCGGCAAGGCGCTGCTCGCGCACGAGAGCCCCGGCGTCGTCGGCGACCTCCTGAGCCGGCCGCTGCGGCGCTGGACCGCCGGGTCGGTGACCGACCCCCGGGTGCTGACGCGGCAGTTGGACGAGATCCGCCGCACCGGGCTGGCGCTCGAGCGCGAGGAGGCCGCGCCGGGCGGCGCCTGCGTCGCCGCCCCGGTGCTGGTCGACGGACGGCCGGTCGCGGCGCTGTCGGTGGCCGTGCCGGTGGCCCACTTCGCCCCCGAGCGGCTGGGGCCGGCCGTGCTCACCGCGGCCCTCGGGCTGGCGCGGGCCCTGACCGCCTCGCGCGCGCCGTCCTGAGGACCCTCACCCGGCGAGCAGCTCGTCGGCCGCCCGCTCCACCAGCCCGGCGGCCGCGTCGAGCTTCCACCCGTTGCGGGGCAGCGGGTGGGCGATCCGGTCGAGCTCGCGGTCGACCGCGGCGCGCACCTCGGCGACCGACGGCACCCGCCCGGTCAGCGCCCGCTCGGTGCGGGGCAGGCGGATCGGGGTGGGCGCCATGGCCCCCAGCACGACGCGGACGTCGGTCCAGGTGCCGGCGTCGTCCCGGGCCACCGACAGCAGCGCCGAGGCGGTGGCGAAGTCGCCGGTGTAGAGCGCCAGCTTCTCGAACCGGGAGGTGCGGGCCAGCGCGGCCGCGGGCACGACGACCTCGGTGACCAGCTCGCCCTCGCGCAGGCAGGTCTCGCCCGGGCCCGTGTAGAAGTCGGCCACCGGCACCAGCCGGCGCAGCGACCCGTGCGCGAGCACGACCGTGGCGTCGAGGCCGAGCAGCACGGTGCCCAGGTCGGACGGCGTCACGGCTTGGCAGCGGTGCGCGCCGATCGCCGCGTGCTGGAAGCGGTGGTCGCCCTCGACGGCGTAGCAGGGCGAGGTGACGCCGTTGCGCTTGTAGCAGGAGAAGCCGTTGCGGAAGAACCAGCAGCGCTTCTCCTGCACCAGGTTGCCGGCGACGGTCGCGGCGTTGCGGATTTGCGGCGAGGCGATGGTCTCCACCGCGTCGGCCAGCGCCGGGACGCCGTGCTCGCGGGCGGTGGCGGCCAGCTCGGCGAGGGTCACGGCGGCGCCGACGTGCAGGTCGCCGTCCTCGTCGACGCGCAGCCCGCGCAGCGAGGCCACCTCGCCGAGCGCCACGAGGACCGGCGCCGGGCGGGGCTGGCGGCGGCGCTCGACGACGACGTCGGAGGCGCCACCCACGGGCACCCCGCCACCGGCGACCGCCGCGACCGCCTCGTCGAGCCGCGTCGGCACGAGGACCTCCGGCGGGACCGGGACACCGACCGGGCCGACGCCGCGACCGAGCTTGGTGCCCCAGCGGTGCATCATCGCGTGCAGGCCGAGCGGGTAGAGGGCGCGGATGGCGGTGACCCACCAGGTCGACGGCCGCCGCCAGAGGTGCAGCCGTCGGCGGCGGCCCTCCTTCTCGGCGAGCGCGGTGAGCACCTTGTCCGGCGTGATCGGCAGCGAGCGGATGCGCACCCCGACGGCGTCGTGCACGGCGTTGGCCACCGCCGCGCCGGGCGGGATGATCGACATCTCACCGACCGCCTTGGCGCCGTACGGGCCGGCCGGCTCGAGGTTGCCGACGATCACCGGTCGCACCGAGGGCACGTCGGCCGAGCGGGGCATCGCGTAGTGCAGGTAGCTGCTGTTGACGACGCGGCCGTCCTGCCGGATGGTCTCCTCCCCCAGCGCGCCGCCGAGGCCCATCACCGCGCCACCGACGATCTGGCCCTCGACCATCGTCGGGTTGATCGCGCGGCCGACGTCGTGCGCGGCCACGTAGTCGACCAGCGACACCTCGCCGGTGCGCCGGTCGACGTCGACCACCGCACCGTGCGCGGCGAAGGCGTAGGACGGCGAGAGGTTGGCCGTGCTCTTCGTCGGCGACAGCGGCTCGGTCCCCTCCAGCACGTAGCTGGACTCGTGCGACCAGACGCCGTCGCGGGTGTCCGGCGAGAGCCGCACCAGGTCGGCGAGGTCGACCGATCCCTGGTCGGAGACGACGGCGCCGTCCCGCAGCGCCACCTCGGTGGTCCCCAGCTTGGTGGCGCCGAGGGCGAGCACCTGCTCGGCGAGCTCCCGCGCGGCCTGCCCGACGGAGGACCCGGTCATGTGCGTGCCGCGCGAGGACCACGCGCCGAGCTCGAACGGCGTGCGGTCGCTGTCCATCGACAGCACCTCGACCCGGTCGAGCGGGACACCCAGCTCCTCGGCGGCGACCTGGGCGAGGATCGTGCTCTGCCCGGTGCCGGCGTCGGCCCCGCCGTAGCGCACCCGCACGCGGCCGTCGTCGAACAGGTCGATCGCGGCGTCGGCGCGGTTGGCGAACTCGTAGGCGTAGGCGCCGGACCCGTGCGAGCCGGCGGCGACGCCCACCCCGCGGCCGGGCCGGCGCTCGGCCTTGAGCGCGGTCCAGCCGATCTCGTCGCGGACGGCGAGCAGGCAGTCGCCCAGCCGGTTGGTGCCCACCTCGTAGCCGCAGAGGCTGGTGGTGTGCTCGTCGGGGAGGTTGCGCAGCCGCAGCTCCAGCGGGTCGATCCCCAGCCGCTCGGCGATCTCGTCGAGCTGGCTCTCCATCGCCAGCGACACCTGCGGCGTCCCGTAGCCACGGAACTGGCCGCCGGGCTGGGTGGCGGTGTCGACCAGGCGCGCCTGGAAGCGGACGCCGTCGGGCCGGTACATCGAGCCGAGCGTGATGACGCCGACGCGCATCACCGACGTCCCCATGTGGTTGTACGACCCGTTGTCGACCGCGACGTCGGCCTCGAGCGCGCGGATCACGCCGTTCCCGTCGGCGTGCGTGGTCAGGGTCGTCTCGAAGCGGTGCCGCGGCTTGTTGCTGGCGAACTCCTCCTCGCGCGACTGCTGGAGCAGCACCGGCCGCCCGGCCTTGCGGGACAGCGCCGCGGCCAGCACCTCGTGCTCGGAGACCTTCGACTTGGAGCCGAACCCGCCGCCGACGGCGACCTCGCGGATGACGACGTCGTCGTGCGGGATGCCGAGGAGGTGGCTGACCTCCTTCTGGATGAACCAGGGGGCCTGGGTCGACGTCCACAGCTCGACGCGGCCGTCGTGCCAGGACGCCAGCGTGGTGTTGGGCTCCATCACCGCGTGCGACAGGCTCGGGTAGACGAAGCTGCCGGTGGCCGACACCGTGGCGGCGGCCAGGCCGGTCGCCACGTCGCCCCACTCGACGTCGAGCAGCATCGAGACGTTGGCCTCGTCGGTGGTGCGCTCGTGCAGGCGCAGCGCGCCGGCGGCACGGGCCTCGGTCACCGTCAGCGGTGCCCGGCGCACCCGGTAGCGCACCCGGATCGCGGCGCAGGCGGCGCGCGCCAGCTCGGGGGTGTCGGCCGCGACCGCGGCGACCTCCTGCCCCACGTGCCGGACGACGCCGGCGGCCAGGGGCGGGCGGTCCGACAGCGGCGCGCCGCGGTGCAGGTAGGTGATGCCGGCCGGGAAGTCCTCGGCGGTGAGCACGGCGTGCACGCCGGGCAGCCGCAGCGCCGGGCGCACGTCGATCGAGCGGATCTCGGCGTAGGGGTGCGGCGAGCGCAGCACCGCGGCGTGCAGGTGCCCGCCGGCCAGGTCGGCGGTGTACCGCAGGGTGCCGAGGCTGCGGGCGTCCCAGTCCAGCGGGCGGACCCGCTCCCCCACGCTCATGCCGGCTCCCCGCTCCGCCGGTCGGAGACCGCGCAGACGGCGTCGACGATGGCCTGGTAGCCGGTGCAGCGGCAGATGTTGCCCGAGAGCCGGTGGCGGACGTGCCGACGGCGCTCGGCGTCGTCCGCGGGCAGCCCGTCGCGCAGCAGCGCGTGCGCCGAGACGACCTGGCCGGGGGTGCAGAAGCCGCACTGGAAGGCGCCGCGGTCGGCGAACTCCGCCCGCAGGTCGCGGGTCTCGGCGGCCAGCCCCTCGCTGGTCCGCACCTCGCCCCGGACCAGCGCGGCCGGCGTGGTGCACGCCATCCGCACCCGGCCGTCGACCAGCACCGTGCAGGCGCCGCACTCGCCGCGCCCGCACGCCACCTTCGTGGCGGTCAGGCCGAGCTGGTCGCGCAGCACCGTGCTCAGCGGCTCCAGCCCGGTCACCTCGACGTCGACGAGCTCGCCGTTCACCGTCAGCTGCTGGCGCACCGCTCTCCTCCCCACCGCCCGTCCTCCGTACTTTGTACCGGGCAATGCACGACGGTCAAGGGGGGGAGGCCTCGGTCATGCCGGGATCCGGGCCACCACCGCGTCGATGAAGGCCTCGAGACCGAAGTCGAACTGCTTGTCGCTGGGCAGTTCGACGAGGAACTCGGCGAGCTCGACGACCCGCGGGAAGTCACCGGCCGGCATCGCCGCGTAGAAGTGCTGCCGCTGCCGCCGCTGCTCGGCGCTGTCCTCGTCGTCGCCACGACCCCAGGGCCGCGGGCTCTGGTAGCTCGCGAAGCCGATCGCGTAGGTGATCAGGAAGCCGTAGACCTCGACGGCCAGCGGCCCGGGGATGCCCGACGCCTGCAGGCGGTCGAGCACCGCCTCCATCGCGCCCTTCAGCGAGGTGCGGCTGGTGGTCACCCGGGTGGCGAGCATGCGGATCACCGACGGGTGCGACCGCATCATGGCCAGGAAGGTGTGGGCCACCACCCGCATCGCCGTCGCGGGGTCCTCGTCGGGCGCCGCGGGCGGCATCTCCATGCGGCCGAGCACGTGGTCGGCCATGGCGTCGAGGATCTCGTCCTTGCCGCGGAAGTAGCTGTAGAGCGTCATGGTGCCCACGCCGAGCTCACCGGCGAGCCGGCGGACGGTCAGCCCGTCGAGGTCGTTCTCCTCGTCGGAGATCCGCAGCGCGGCGTCGACGATGACCTCGGGGTCCAGCTTGCCCCCGTTGGTCCGGGTCCGAGGCATCGAGGCACTCCTCTGTGTCGTCTGCGGACGGCGCTTCCCAGTGTCCCGGACCGAGCGGTTCCCGTACACCGTGCGGTCCGGGGGACGGTACCGGGATCTCGCCCCCTCAGGGCAGCAGCCGGTCCACCGCCACCCGCAGGCCGGTGAGGTCGCCCTCGCCGGCCACCGAGCACAGGCGGTCGAGCAGCGCGTCGCCGGGATCCAGGCCGAGCAGCCGTGAGGCCTTGACCCGCCGGTCGCCGGCCGAGGGGGCGAGGGCGGTCAGCACCCGCCGGCGCTCACCGCGCACGGCGACCTCGGCGGCCCAGTACCGGGGGAAGAGCGCGTCGAGCGCGGGGAGGGCGTGCAGCCGGACCTCCGGTCCGGGTGCGGGCGCGCGGTACCAGGCGGGGTCGGTGGCCCGGCCGCGCACGAAGCCGGCGATGGCCGCGGCGGCCGAGGCCGCGGCCGCGGCCGGTGTCGCCGGCGCCGGGTCGGCGGACACGAACCGCAGCGCGGCGGCGGGCAGCCCGACCTCCACGACGTCACCGTCGGCCGGGACCACGCCGGCGGCGGCCAGCTCGTCCAGCGCCGCCAGCGCCGCGTGCAACGGCCGGGCGCACGGCCAGGCCTTGAGCGCGACGTCGGGCAGGTGCGGCCCGGCCGGCGTGGGCGGGCCGGCGGGGCGGAGGGCGGCCCCGGCCGGTTCGTCGAGCAGCGTCGTGCTCGTGGTGCACCCGGCGGCCGCGGCCCGCACGGCCCACAGCCCGCGCTCGGCCGCCTGCCCGGGGAGGAGGTAGTGGCTGTCGGCGAACTCGTCGGCGCTGAACAGCCCGCCCAGCGGGGCCGCGGCCAGGCCCAGGGCCTGCACCGTGGTCGCCTCGTCGAGGCCGAGGCAGACCGCTGCGGCGGCCGCCGCGCCCAGCCCGCCGAACAGCGCGGTCGGCCACCAGCCGGCGCGGTAGAGCTCGGCGCCGCCGAAGCGCAGCGCGGCCTCCACCACGACCTCGGTGCCGGCGACGACGGCGTCGGCGAGGGTCCGGCCGTCCGGGGCCAGCTCCCACGCGACCGGGACGACGACCGCCGACGGCGCCACCGCGGCCGGCCCGTGCAGCGCGTCGAACTCGTCGACGTGCACGAGCGCGCCGCGCAGCAGCACCGACCCCGGCGCGGCGAGGCCGGCCAGCCGGGCCGCGAGCGGGGCGCCGGCCCCGGAGGCCAGGCAGGCCAGCGCGTCGAGCACGTGGTCGCCCACGAGTGCGTCGAGCGCGGGGTCCGGCGCCGCCCGGCCACGGGCGGCCAGCTCGGCGAGGACGGTCACGGCCGCGACTTCGCCAGCAGCGGCGCCACCTCGGCACCCCAGCGCTCCATCAGCTCCTCGGGGAGCGTGTAGGAGCCGACGTGCTGAAGGAACACCGACGTGGCACCGACCGCCGCCACCGCGTCCAGCCGCTTGACGATCTCCTCCGCCGTGCCGAACAGGCAGAACTCGCGCGCGAAGGCGACCACGGCCTCGTCGGAGACGACCGGGTCGCAGGCGCGCACGGCCTCGTCCCAGTCCTCGGCGTGCACCAGGTCGGGGTAGACGTCGGGCAGCCGCTCGGGGGTCTGCACCTCGATGCCGGCGATCGCCAGCGCCCGCGCCCCGCCGCCCTGGGCGATCTGCGCGCAGATGGGCTTGAGCTGCCGGGCGTCGCGCTCGACGTCGTCGGTGACGCAGCAGAACGCCGAGACGGTCATCGGCGTCCCGCCGGTCCGGCCGACCGCCGCCGCGCCCTCGGCCACCCGGGCCGCCGCGTCGGCGAGCAGCGCCGGCGCCACCCCGGAGAGCAGGATGACGCCGTCGGCGACCTCGCCGGCGAGCCGGAGGTTCTTGGGCCCCGACGCCGCCATGTGCAGCGGCACGGGCACCGGGTCGCGCAACCGCCCGGTCACGCCGCCGAAGTCGACGTCCCCGCCCGCGAGCAGCGTGCGGATCTCGCCGATCCGCTCGCGCATCTCCGCCCCGGTCGAGGGCCGCAGGCCCACCGGGAGCACCGAGCTGTTGCCGACGCCGAGGCCCAGGACGAACCGGTCCGGGTCGATCTCGGCGATCGTGCGCGCGGCCGAGGCCACCACCGCCGGGTGCCGGGTCACCACGTTGGTGACCGCGGTGCCGACGACGACCCGCCCGGTGCCCGCCAGCGCGGCCGCGGCGACGGGGAAGACGTCGCGCCACAGCAGCTGGGAGTCGGGCAGCCAGATCTCGTCGAACCCCAGCTCCTCGGCCCGCCGCGCGGCCGCGACGAGCTCGGGGACCGGCCGGCACGGCGGGATGCGCAGGCCGACCCGGACCGGCGAGGTCACGACGCCAGGAACTTCAGGGCCAGCTCGTTGAACCGGCCCGCGTGCTCGTGCTGGGGCCAGTGCCCGCACTCCGGGAAGATCTCCAGCCGCGAGCCGGGGATCGAGTCGTTCATCCGGCGGGCCTCCGGCACGTCGCCGAACGGGTTCTCGGCGCCCCAGACGATGAGCGTCGGGCTGGCGATCCGGCCCATCTGCTCGGCGGTGAGCAGGTCCTGCGTGCGGTTCTCCATCTCCTGGAGCGCGAGCAGCTTGTCGATGCCGGCGACGAACTCGGGCCGGTGGTAGATGGCGTGCCGCACGTCGACGAGCTCGTCGCTGACGTTCGCCGGATCGTGCATGAGCAGGTGCAGCCGCGCCTCGGTCAGCGACCGGTCATCGGTGGTCACCGCCCGGCGGGTGCTGGTCTTGATCCGCTCCATCACCTCGGGGTTGGCCACCGTGCCGCCCGGCGCGACGAGCACGAGCCGGCCGGCCCGCTCGGGGTGGTCGGCCGCGAGCCGGCCGGCCACCCAGCCGCCCAGCGACTCCCCGATGAAGTGCGCGCGCTCGATGCCGCGGCTGTCGAGGTAGTCGAGCACGTGCCGCACGTAGCGCGGGATCCGCAGGTCGCCGCCCGGGTTCTCGGTGTAGCCGTGCCCGAGCATGTCCAGGCAGTGCACCTGGTGGTGCTCGGCCAGGGCGGGGACGTTGCGGATGAACGCCTCGAGGTGCCCGGAGGTGCCGTGCAGGCAGACGACGTGGGAGTCGTGCTGCGTGCCGGCGCGCAGCACGCGGGTGGGGACGCCGGCGACCGGGTCGTGGGAGACCTCGAACGCGGTGCCGGTCAGGTCGGTCCAGAAGGTCACTTCGTCAGCTCCATCTCGGTGGTGGCGGAGGCGGCGGCGGGCAGCGCGAGGTCGGAGCCGTCGGGCAGCAGGGCGGCGGCGCCCATGCCGGTCAGCCACTGCGGGACGTCGGCGTACGCCAGGGTGCGGCCGGTGCCGGAGCCGACGGCGGCGGCCATGGCGATCCACGAGCGGATCTCCTGGGCGCCGTTGCCGGCCTCGTCGTCGATCTCGGCGTTGCTGCGGTCGAGGACCGGGGACAGGTCGCCGGCCTCGACCAGGGAGAGGAACCACCGGTCGAAGCCGGGGTTCACGTCGGGTGCGGCGGCGCGGATGATCTGCCGGCGGCGGACCTCGTAGCGGCCCCAGTCCTCGCGGCCGTTGAGCCACGCCTCCACCAGGAACCGGTCGTCGTCGGACTGGGCGGCGAACCAGGCCGGCCAGGGAAGCCGGTGCGACAGCCCGCCCGAGGCGATGACGGCGACCCGCTTGTCCTGCCCGTCGCCGCGGATCGCCGCGCCGATGACCTCGCCGAGCGCGTGCGCGCGGCGCAGCGGGATCAGCGGCGGGGCGAACATGTTGACGACCACCGGCACGATCGGCAGGTCGAGGTCGGGCACCAGGTGCTGCAGCGAGTGCGTGATGCCGTGGTCGACGGTCAGGCGCAGCGAGAACGCCGGGTCGAAGCCCCGGCCGACCATCGTGTCGACCACGGTGCGGGCCAGGTCGGTGTCGACCGGCAGCGGGCCCTTCGGCGTCCCCGCCTCGCCGGCACCGTTCACCTCGGCCACGCCGACGGTGACGGCCGGCATCAGGTCGAGGAACATGCCGCGGAAGTGGTTGGACCCGATGACGACGACGGCGTCCGGCCGGGCGGCGGCGAGCAGGTCGCGGGCCACCCCGAGACCGTCGCGGAACGCGTGCGCGTCGGGCAGGTGGTCGACCTCGGCCCAGTGCGTGTTCATGAGGGTGCTGTGCGAGGCACCCAGCCCCAGCACGACGGTGCTCATCTCGGGTTCCTCCCGGTTCGGGTGCAGACGTTGACGGCGGTGTGCACGAGGTGCCGGGTCAGCCGCACGGCCTCCCGGACGTCGACGACGTTCATGCCGGCGGGGAAGTCCAGCGGGATCGGCGCGTCCGGGCCGATCCGGTCCATGCCGATGCGCGCCGTCGGCAGCCCGCGGTTGCGCAGGATGTTCGCGTCGGTGGCGCCGGAGTTGGCGACGATCGGCTCGTGCGGCCGGCCGGTCAGCTCCTCCCAGGCGGCCTCCGCCGCCTGGACCACCCACGACTCCTCGGGCGTGGCCGTCCCGGGGATGGACAGCACCATCGACCAGTCGACGTCGAGCTCGGGGTGGCGGTCGCAGATCGCCCGGACGGCGGCGGCGAATTCCCGCTGCACGTCGGCCGGGGTGCTGCGCGGGCTGGTGCGCAGGTCGACGACGAAGCGGCACAGCGCCGGGGTGGCCGACGCCAGGCGCGGCCAGCCGCTCTCGATCGAGGCGACGATGCCCTGCGGGGCGACCAGGCCGTCGGTGTGCCGGGCGGCGTACTCGGGGAACCACGCCTCGAGCTCGCCGACCACGGTGGCGGCGTGCGCGATCGGGTTGCGGTAGGGCATGCGGTGCCGGCTGCCGACGTAGCTGAAGGTGCCGCGCACGCGCACCTCGAACCAGCAGAGGCCGACCTCCTCCCACGCGACCGCCCAGCCGGGCTTGGCGATCACCGCGTGGTCGGCCCACACGCCCTGCTCGAGCATGAAGGAGCAGCCCGAGCCCTGGCCGGCGTTGCGCCGGGTGAGCCCCCGCGTGAGCCGGCCGTTGGTCGGCATGCCGCCGGCGCCGAGTCCGACGAGCAGGTCGCCGGCGAGCGGCACGCCGGCGCGGGCGATCGCCTCCGCGGCCATGACCACGGCGGCGGCGTGGCCCTTGGGGTTGCTCGCGCCGAGGCCCAGCACGTGGTGCCCGTGCACCTGCGCCCGTGGCTGCATGTCCGGTCGCAGCTCCGGGCCGATCCACGGCACGTCCTCGTCGGGGTCACCGACGGTGAAGGTGTCGATCGGCGCGTAGAGCAGCAGGTCCTCGCCGGTGCCGGCGCCGCGCAGCCGCCCGACGGCGTTGCCCTGGCGGTCGTCGATCTCCTGGTAGGTCGCCGACAGCCCGGCGGCGGCCAGCTCCCCGGTGAGCCACCGGGCGAGCTCGGCCTCCTCGCCGGTGGGGCTGGGCCGGTCGACCATGCCGACGACGAGCGCCGTGAGCCGCTCGGGCGAGATGCAGCGCCACGCCGCCTCGACCCACTCGCGCTGCTGGGACGAGAGCCGGGCGGCCGCCCGCCCGGTCACCGGCGGTCGGGTGCCGGGACCACGCGGACGGTGGTCCCGCGCCCGGCACGGGCGAGCAGGCGCAGCGCCCGGGCCCGGACCGAGGGGACGGCGAGCGCGGTGCCGACCACGGCGGCGACGGCGATCAGGCGGGTCATGCCGGCAGGGCTCCTTCGGGGGATCGGGACGGCGACCCGGCACCCAGGTGGCCCTCGACGAGGGCTGCCACGGTGCGCGGGCGCTCGGCCTGCGGGTGGTGGGCGCAACCGGCGAGGACGACGAGGTCGGCCGCCGGCAGGGCGCCGCTGAGGGCGAGGGCGTAGTCGGGTCCGGCGAACGGGTCGTGCCGGCCCCAGACGACGAGCGTGGGCGCGGCGACCCGCGGCAGGTCGGCGGTGAGGTCCTCCGCGGCGCCGCGCCGCGCGGCGTCGGTGGCCAGCGCCAGGGCGGTGGGCGTGGTGCTGGCCGCGTGCCGGGCCCGCACGAGCTCCTCGGGCACGGCGGCGCCGTCGACCCACTCGAGGTCGGCGATCAGCCGCCGCATCGCCTCGGGCCCGGGCACGCCGTCCGAGTAGTACCGCTGCCGGACGCGGGGCCCGAGCCCCGGGTCGTCCGTCGTCCCCTCGGGCGCGGGTACCGGCTGGGACCCGATGAGCACGATCCGCCCGACCCGCTCCGGGCTGTCGGCCGCCAGCTTGAGCGCGACCGACCCGCCGAGCGACTGGGCCAGGACGTCGACCCGGTCGAGCCCCCTGCGGTCGAGCAGGTCGCGCAGCACCGCGGCGTGGGTCGAGAACACCGGGCCCGGGTCGGGCAGCGGCGCCGAGCCGCCGTAGCCCGGCAGGTCGACGAGGAGGAGGCGCCGGCCCGGCAGGAGCGGCAGGACGGCGGCGAAGTCGGTCGCGGCGTGGCAGCCCGGACCACCGCCGTGCAGCACGACGGTGACCGGGCCGGCGGCCGGACCGCGCTCCTCGACGGCCAGCCGGGGCTCAGTGCCCGGCACGGCGCTCGGTGGGCTGCACGACCAGGTCGGCCTGCTCGATGTGCCGGCGCCAGGCGGTGAGGGAGAGGTCGGGGCGGTACAGCTTCTCCGGCGGGGCGTCCATGACGTCGACCATCCAGGCGTCCTGCGCGGTGAACTGGCCGTGGAAGAGCCAGCGGATAGCCGCCAGGTACTTCAGCTGGAAGATCCGCGCCTTGAGCCCCGACTCGAAGCGGACCATCAGCTGCACGTAGCGGACGTGGTCGGCGTCGACCGGCACGTACCACTCGAAGTGGATGAAGTGCGGGTAGGCGACCCGCAGCAGCCCGGGCAGCCGGATCGACACGAACCCCGGCAGCTCGAGGCCCGCGATGACGGGGTTGACGTCGGCGGCCTTGCCGGGGGCGTCGGGCAGCGGCATGCGCTTCCACCAGCGCTTGTTCGTGAAGGTGCCCAGGCCGGGGAAGTGCGCCTCCCAGTGCACCTCGTCCTGCACCCGGATCAGCCAGCCGTCCTTCTCGACGATGCGGGTCTTGTTCCACGCCGGCATGACCTTGAACAGCCGCCACAGGGCGGTGTTGTGCAGGTACTTCGCGTGCCCCTCGTCGAAGCCGTTCTCGGCGGCGAAGCGCCAGTTGCCGTCGCGGATCTCGTTGCGGCCGCCGAGCACGAACGCGTTGTCGTTGAGCTCCGCCGGGATGTCCCGCTCGACGGGGGGCGGCGCCTCGCCCGGCGCGACGTCGCCGATGTAGACGAACAGCAGCCCGAAGCGCTCCTCGACCGGGTAGGTGGCCACCGAGACGCGGCCGCAGATCGGCGAGTCCGGTCCGTCGGTCGGGACGGCGACGAGCTTGCCGTCGTCGAGGTCGTAGGTCCAGCCGTGGTACGGGCAGCTGAGCGTGCCAGGGAACTCGCGCCGGCCGAGGGAGAGCGGCACGCCGCGGTGCGGGCAGCGGTCGTGCAGCGCGCGCACCTCGTCGCCCTTGCGCACCAGCGCGATGCGCTCGCCGCAGACCGTGATCGGCACCGGCTTGTCGCCGACCTGGCTGGCCCACACGGTGGGGTACCAGTAGTTGCGGAAGCCGAGGGTGGCGGCGTTGTAGGTCGACCAGGCGGTCCAGTCGGCGCCCTCCTGCACCGGCGGGCCGGGGACCGCGGGTGCGGCCGGGGCCACCCGGGTGCCGTTGCCGCGCCGGGGCCGCGCCGGACGGCGCGGGGCGACGTCGGGCTCGACCTCGGGCACGGCCGGACCGTCCTGCGGGCGAACTGCGGTCACGGTGTCCTCCAGTGCCGGGGGAAGTGGTTCGTACGATGTACCGTGCTGGCGCACAGGTCAAGGGTCAGAGGTCGAGCACCAGCTCGCCGCCACGGGCGCGGGAGACGCAGACCATGAGCGAGGCCGTGTGGTCGGCCGGCAGCAGCGAGTCGCGGTGGTCGGGCTCGCCGGCCAGCACCTTGGTCTCGCAGCTCCCGCAGACGCCGTCGCGGCAGGCGTTCGGGACGGCGAAGCCCGCGTCGTCCAGGACGTCGAAGCAGGTGCGGTCGGCCGGCACGGTCAGCTTCTGACCGGTCGAGGCGACGACGACGTCGAAGGGCTGGTCGTCGCCCTCGACGTCCCGCGGCCGCGCCTTGAACCGTTCGAGGTGCAGCGTCCCCGCGGGCCACTCGGCGCACCGCTCCTCGAGCGCGCGGAGCAGGCCCTCGGGGCCGCAGGCGTAGACGCCGACACCGGGGCGCGGCGGGCCCAGCGCGGCCTCGAGGTCGATGACCGGCGTGTCGTCGGCGGGGTAGAGGCGCACCCGGTCGCCGTGGGCGGCGAGTTCGTCGAGGAACGCCATGGACGCGAGGGAGCGGCCGCCGTACGAGAGGGTCCACGGCAGACCGCTCGCGTCGACGGCCCGGATCATCGGCAGCAGCGGCGTGATGCCGATGCCGCCGGCCACGAAGGCGTACTCGGTGGCGTCGTCGAGGTGGAAGTGGTTGCGCGGGCCGCCGACCTCCACCACGTCGCCGGGGCGCAGGACCTCGTGCACGTACGCCGAGCCGCCGCCCGACTCGGGCTCGCGCAGCACCGCGACGCGGTAGCGGCGGCGGTCGGCCGGATCACCGCACAGCGAGTACTGGCGCACGTGGTCGGGCAGGCCGACGTCGATGTGCGCACCCGGGGTCCAGGCCGGGAGCAGCCGCCGCTGCGGGTCGGCGAGCTCCAGGGACAGCACGCCCCGCGACTCCACGCGCATCGCCACGACCTCGAGGTCGAGGACTCCGGACTCGGTCTCCACGCCACCCCCTCCGCTGTTCGTACTTAGTACGGTACAGAAGAAGCCGGCGATGGGGAAGCCTCGGGGACCGGCTTTCCGAGGACGGCGCCGAGCACGGACTCCAGGGCGGCGCGGGCTGCGCCCCGGTCGTGCTCGGCCGCCGCGTGCCGCCAGGCGACGTAGCCGTCCGGGCGGACCAGCAGCGCGCCGGCCTCCGCGGTGTCCCGCAGGCGGGACCAGTCGGCGTAGACGTCCTGCAGCCCGGGTGCGCCGATGACGACGGCGCGGAGGAAGGGCAACCCCAGCTCCCGCACGGCCGCGACCCAGGCGGTGCCGGCGATGCCGGTGACCAGGCTGAAGCGGCCCCGGCCGACGACGTCGAGCGTCGAGATCCGGTGCCCGGCGCGATCGACCAGCCAGGCGTGGGGGAGCTTGGCGCCGGGTCGGGTGCTGGGGACCAGGTGCAGCCCGTCGGCCGGAAGCTCCTCCTCGGGCGCGGCCGGGTCGGGCACCACGGCCCGCGAGACGTAGCGCTGGTTCAGCTCGGTGCCCTGGCCGTTGAACTCCTCGTTCTTGCGGTCGAGCGCGTGCACGAGGGCCTCCCGCGCGCGGACCCCCTCGTCGGACGGCTCGTCGAGCAGGCGCCGCCCCTCCGCCGCCGCGCGGTGCACGGCGGCGAGGACGTCGTTGAGCGGGGCGTAGTCGGCACGTGACCGGTTGGCCCGGGCGACCACCTGCTCACCCACCGGCGCCCGCTCCTCGGTGTAGCTGTCCAGCAGGCCGGGCCCGGCCCAGCCCCGGCAGACGGCGGTCAGCTTCCAGGCGAGGTTGAAGGCGTCCTGGATCGAGGTGTTCGACCCCAGTCCGCTCGAGGGCGGGTGGCGGTGGACGGCGTCGCCGGCGCAGAACACGCGCCCGGCCGAGTACCGCGTCGCCCAGACCTGGTTGACCTGCCAGGTGGCGACGTCGACGACGTCGACCGCCACGTCGGGGTCGCCGATCACCGCACGGACGCGCGGCAGCACCGCCTCGGGGCGCGTGTCCGGCGCGGGGCCGGCGAGGTCGTAACCCCAGCCGGCGATCCACTCCGACCACGGCCGCACCGCCCGCAGCGTCGTCATCCCGATCTCGCCGAACGCCGGCAGCAGGATCCGGTGCAGGATGCCCGGCCGGTGGGCGACGTGACGGGTCAGGTCGGCGGTGAAGCGGACGTAGACGGTGCCGGCCCGCCCCATCGTCCCCTCGAGCGGCAGGCCGAGGTCCTCGACCACGCGGGAGCGGGCACCGTCCGCGCCGACCAGGTAGCGGCTGCGGACGGTGTGCTCGGTGCCGGTCAGCCGGTCGCGCAGGGTCGTGGTGACGCCGTCGGCGTCCTGCACGTGCGACAGGTACTCGGTGGAGAAGCGCACCTCCGCGCCACGCGCCGCGGCATTCTCCACCAGCACCGGCTCGAGCAGCGGCTGCGGGATGTCCAGCAGGGGGCACGGGCTGCCGCGGAGGTACTCGCTGCGCCGGTCCTCGCCCCAGCCCCAGGTGCGCAGGCGAGCCACCTCCGGTCCGGCGAGGCTCTCGGCCAGGACCATCTCCCCCATCAGCTCCCAGGGGGTGGCGACGCGGGCCGCCTGCTCCTCGACGCCGAGGTCGCGCAGCACCTCCAGCGCCCGCTGGTTGGTGATGTGGGCGCGCGGGCTGTCGGCCAGCCAGGGCCGCTTGGTGACCACCCGGACGCCGACGCCCTGGGTCGCCAGCGCCAGTGCGCAGGTGGCCCCGGCCGGGCCCGTGCCCACGACGAGGACGTCGGTGTCGAAGCGCCCGCCCTCCGGACTCGTCCACTCCATGCGCGCTCCTCGGGGCCCCGCAGAACAGTGCGGGACACTGTACGGTACGAGTGAAGGCAGGCCGCGCGCCCGCGGACCCCGCCGGGAGGGACGAACCGTGGACGCTTCGCCCGACACCGCCGCGCCGGTGGTCGCCGCTCCACCGCGCCGCCGCCCGGTCGGTGCGGCGCTCGCCATCGCGGCGGTCACGCTCGTCGCCTTCGGCTCCCGCGGCAGCTTCACCTCGGTCGGGCCGTTGCTCGTCCCGCTGGAGGAGGAGCTCGGGGTCGCGCCGGCCGCCGGGTCGGCCCTGGTGGCGCTCCCCCTCGTGTGCTTCGGCCTGCTCGCCCTCGTCGTCCCGCGGTTGTCGGCCCGCACCGGCCTGCACCGCGCCCTGTCCCTCGGGATCGTCGTCCTGGGGTGCGGTGTGCTGGTGCGCGTAGCCGGCGTGCCCGGTCTGTTCGTGGGGACGGTGCTGGTCGGCTGCGGCGTCGCGGTGCTCAACGTGCTGCTCCCGGCGATCACCAAGGCCGACTTCGCGCACCGCTGGACGCTGCTGACAGCGCTGATCACGACCTCGATGACGCTGTCGGCGAGCCTGGGCGCGGGACTGGCGCAGCCGTTGCAGGAGCTGACCGGCAGCGCGCGGGGCAGCTTGCTGCTCTGGCTGGTGCCCGTCGTGCTGGCCGGGGTGTGCTGGCTGCCGGTCGCCCGGTCGGCCCGGCCGACCGCCCGCGTCGACGTGCCGACGGCGATCGGCCCGGTGCTCCGCGACCGGATCGGGCTGGCGGTGGCCCTCTTCTTCGGCCTGCAGACGCTGGTCTTCTACACCCTGCTCACCTGGCTCCCCTCACTGCTGGTCGAACTGGGCGGGCAGACCCCGGAGCGGGCCGGCGCCCTGGTGGCGATCGCGACGGCGCTGGGCGTGCCCCCGGCGCTGCTGCTGCCCCGGCTGATCGGCCGGCGCCGCAGCCAGGTGCCGTGGGTGGTGGGCGTGACGGTGGCCATGTGCGTCGCCGTCCTGGGCCTGGCCCTCGCGCCGGCCGGCCTGCCGGAGGCGTGGACGCTGCTGTGGGGGCTGGCCAACGGGGCCTCGTTCCCGGTGGCCATGTCGCTGGTGCTGCTGCGCAGCCGCGACGGGCTGCAGGCGGCCCGGCTGGCCGCGGCGTCGCAGTTCCTCGGCTACCTGCTGGCCGCCGGGGGGCCGCTGGGGGTCGGTCTGCTCGTCGAGGCCACCGGGTCGTGGCTGCCCTGCTTCCTGCTGCTGGCCGGCGTCCTCTCCGCGCAGTCGGTCGCGGGCGTCGTCGCGGGCCGGCCGCGCGTGCTCGAGGTGCCCTGACCGGCGTTTGCGATGCTGGACCGGTGCAGGCACCGGGGAGCACGACGCGACGTCCGTCCGCGCTGCGGCTGCTCCTCCCCGCGGCCGCGATGGTCGCGGCGGCGCTGTGCCTGCGGGGTCCGTTCGCCGCGGTGGGGCCGCTGCTCGGGCCGCTCGGGGAGGAGTACGGGCTGTCGACCTCGGCCCTGGCCGTGGTGACCGCCCTCCCCCTGGTCTGCTTCGGCGTCGTCTCGCCGTTCGCGCCGGCACTGGCCGCCCGCCTCGGCCTGCACCGGGCGCTGCTGGTCGGCATGGGCGCCCTCGCGGTCGGCGTGCTCGCCCGGTCGGCGGGCGCGGCCGAGCTGTTCGCCGGCACCGTGCTGCTCACCGGCGGCATCGCCGTGGTCAACGTGCTGCTGCCGGCCGCGGCCCGCGAGGAGTACGGCCCCCGCAGCCCGGCGGTGGTGGGCGCGGTCGTCGCGTCGATGGCCGCCTCGGCCACGGCCGGCGCGGGCCTGGCCGCACCGCTGGCCGACCTCACCGGCAGCGCCCGCAGCAGCCTGCTCCTGTGGCTGGTGCCCGTGCTCGCGGCCGTGGCCGCCCTCGCCGCCCTCGCCCGGGCGCGGCGCTCCGTGCCGCCGCCCGCCGCCCCGCCCGGCGGCTCGCGCACCGCGATCCTGCGCGACCGGGTCGCCATCGCGGTCACGGTCTTCTTCGGGCTCCAGTCGCTGACCTTCTACGCGATGCTCACCTGGCTGCCGGAGGTCCTGCTGGACGAGACGTCCGTGTCCGCCGCCACCGGCGGGGTGCTCACCGCGGTCGCCGCGGCGATGGGCATCCCGGCCTCCCTCGTCGTCCCGCAGCTGGCCGCCCGCCGGCCCGGGCAGGTCGGCTGGGTGCTCGCCGTCACCACGCCGACCACGGTCGCCGTCGTCGGGCTGCTGCTCGCCCCCGGCGCCGCGCCGCTGCTGTGGGCGGTGCTCTACGGCCTCGGCACCGGCACGGCGTTCCCGCTGGCGATGACGCTGGTGCTGCAACGCACGCGCGACGCCGGGCAGACCGGGCGGTTGTCGGCCGGGGCGCAGAGCCTCGGGTACCTGCTCGCCGCCGTCGGCCCCTTCCTGCTCGGCCTGCTGCACGAGCTGACCGGCGGCTGGACCGCCGGGCTGGGGGTGCTGCTCGTCGTGCTCGCCGCGCAGGCGCTGGTCGGGGTGGCCGCCGCGCGCCCGCGGCTGGTGGACGGCGCCGTCTGACCGCCCGGCGCCCTCGATCGTGTGCGCGGAGTGGCAGTTCCCGCCCCTGCGGCCGACAGTTCGCGCACACGGTCGGCACGGGAGCGGAGGGCGTGGGATTCGAACCCACGATGGGTGTGACCCCATAGCGGTTTTCAAGACCGCTGTCATTCGCATCTCCACTGATTCACGGCGCGTCGCGAGCCGGTCCGATGACGGTGTCACAGACTTCTGAGCTGCGCAGTCACCGGTAGGGGCGAGGCGGCGCCGTCCGGACCACCGGTGCCTCGACATGGGTCCGTCCGTAGACCCGTCCGTACGGACGAAGCGTACGAAGGCGCTCGGACAACGCATGATCATTGCCCCGGCATCGGCAGCGGCGGCTGCGCCCGTTTGGATGGCGGGCGTGGCCGAGGACTACCCGACGTGGCTGTACTACCCGAACCGTGCACAGCCGCCGGCCTGGGTCGAGACGTTCATCGAGGTGGTCCGCGATCAGCGACCGGCCATCGAATCCGCGAAGGTCGACCACCTGACCAGTGACGCGGTGCTGAGCCACCTGGCGCCGGGGTTGGCCGCCGCGGGCTACGTCATCGAGACGGGCAAGAAGCGGGGCGAGAAGGTCAGGCGGCCGGTGCTGTTCGGTGAACAGGGGAGACCGCGCGTCACCTACGAGGTGGACGCGGTCCACGACAAGCTCGGCGTCGTGGTCGAGGTCGAGGCCGGCCGGGGCGCGCGTGGGAACGCAATCTACCGGGACCTCATCAGGACCTCGTTGATCGTGGACGTGAAGTACTTGGCCCTGGGCGTCATGTTGGAGTACCGCCATCTCTCCGGCGCCCGGAGGATGTCCGTCAGGAGCTTCCAGGAGGCGCGGGACCAGGTGGACGCGATCTACGCCAGCGGACAGCTGCGCCTGCCGTTCGAGGGGCTGCTCCTCTTCGGGTACTGAGGCTACTGGTGTCGCCCTGGCTGTCGCCTGCTTCGCCCGACCCGCTTCGTCGTCCACCGGCCGCTGCCCGGCATCGACGTCGACTACGTCGTGACGTGGAAGGCGATGGAGGAGAACCACGCCGGCGGTCGCTGCCGGGCCATCGGCGTCTCCGACTTCAAGGAGCACTACCTGCGGCGGCTGTTCGGCGAGACCGAGATCCGGCCCGCCGTCACCCAGGTCGCGGTGCACCCCTGCCTCGCGCAGGACGACCTGCGCGCCTTCGACGCCGAGCACGAAATCGTCACCCAGGCGTGGTCGCCGACCGCCCAGGGCAAGGTGCTGGACGCCCCGGCCATCGTCGCGATCGCCGACCGGCTGGGCCGCGCGCCCGCCCAGGTGGTGCTGCACTGGCACATTCAGCGCGGCGACGTCGTGGTCCCGGAGACGGTGAACCGGCAGCGCACGGAGGAGAACTTCGCCCTGTTCGACTTCGAGCTCGGCGGGGGTGACATGGCCACGCTCACCGACCTAGACCGCAACGAGCGCACCGGCCCCGACCCGGACACCTTCAACTACATCCCCTCGTAGGCCGCGCTGGAGCTGGCCTCCAGGACGACCACCACCGCGACAGCCGCGCCCGCGACCGCGGCGGCCGCGCCCGCGCCCGCCGAGGACCAGAGGAAGGTCTGCTTCGCGATCCGCGCCAGGGTCGGGTCGTTCGCCCTCGGAGCCATCGCGGAGCAGACCTGCCGCACCGTCGTGAGCGCGGTCTTGAGGACCGGAAGCGGGTCGACCTGGCCACTGGCCGCGATGTTGTCGATTGTCATGTTCGTTCACTCCAACAAGTAATGGATTCGTCCTGACCATCCGCAACATAGGGCACGTAAGCTGGCGACACAACAAGCCCTGACCAGTCGTGACTACTCGGCGCCTGGTGGGTACCCTCGCCGCGTGGACGACGGCGGAGCGCGCGACGAGATCGGGGAGTCGTCTCCCTTCGTAGATCTGCGCGTCGGGCCGGGTGAGCCCGGCAACGCCCAGTTCGGGGAGTTGCTGGAGCGCCTGCGCTGGAAGGCAGGCCTATCGCGGGCCGATGCGGCCGACAAGCTCGGGCTCAGTTCCGAGTACCTCCGCCTCCTCGAGGTCGGCAAGCGCGTTCCCGCCCTCGGGCAGATGCGCCGCTTCCTGAGCGTGTACGGCGCGAACGGGGCGGTCGAGCAGATCTCGCCGCAGGGATACCGGCAGGACTTGATCGTCTTCGACCCGCTTCACGGCGAGGACGGCGAGCCCACCACCGTCGAGTTCACGAGCCGGATCCGCGAAGCACGCCGCCGCGCGCTCGGCGGCCCCCCGGACGAGGAGGATCGGCACAATGACAGCGCCGGTCGTGCGGCCGAGGTCGGCACGATCGTGTTCCTCCTGACCCGAGCGGACGACGGCACGCTCCGGAAGATCCGCCAGCTGTTGGAGGCCCGGGTCGGCTGAGGTGCGCGTCATCGTCCGGTTGCCGGATCAGTCCGCGGGCTCGAGCCACTCCTCGTGCACGTCGGCGACGATCCACCCCCACCGGGCCGACGTCCGGCCGAACTGCACACGTGGCTCCATCCCCATCGACCACCAGGGCGAGCCGGCCGTGGGCCCCTGGGCGACGGACAGGACGAACCGGACCTGGGATGATGTGGTGACGCCCGGCGCACCGGGCTGGGAGGGTTCGCATAGTGGCCGAGTGCATGCGCCTTGAAAGCGCACGACGGGCAACCGTCCGTGGGTTCGAATCCCACACCCTCCGCAGTCCCGATTCGTCGCCACCGGCCGATTCCGACAAGCCCCTAGCGGTCACCCAGCGATACGACTCAATCTCGGTCTGCACCTGATGGTCGGTCGGCAGCGGTACCGTCCCGACGTGACACGACATCCGTCGACGGCGGGCCTCATTGGCCTCGGGAGGCGGCGGCGTGAGCACCGCCGGTGAATCCCCGGTCCTGAGAGCCGAACTGCCGAATCCGAAGGTGGGAGCCGTCGGCGGCCCGCTGGATGCCTGGTACCGCTACTACGCGGGCTATTCGGCGGACTTCGTCGAGCGCGTTTTGCGGGACGTCCCGTCCGGCGACGTCGTGCTGGACCCATGGAACGGGACCGGGACGACGACCGTCATGGCCGCCCGGGCGGGGCTGCCGACCCGCGGGTTCGACGTGAATCCGGCACTGGTCGTGGTGGCGAAGGCGCGCTTGCTCGGCGACAGCGTCACGGCCAGCATCAACGCGCTGGCGACGGACATCGTCCGACACGCCACCCCGTCGCCGCTCGACAGCGATCCGCTGACGTTCTGGTTCGACGCGGCGTCTGCCGAGCAGCTGCGGGCGCTGCAGACCAGTACGCACCGGCTGCTGGTCTCCCCGGATGACACCGAGGCGCCGCCGGTGGCGTCGGTGAACGGGATGAGCAGCCTGGCAGCCTTCTTCTACGTGGCCCTGTTCCGGACCGTCCGCCAGCTCGCCGACTCGGCCGCGGGCACGAACCCGACCTGGTGGAAGAAGCCGGCCGAGGGCCAGGTCCTGTCGCCGGGGCCGAACAGGGTTCTGGAGACGTTCAAGGCCGTGGCCGAGGACCTACGTCGCGGACTGCACGGCCGACTCGACAGCCGGGTGCGAGCGACGGTGCGCACCGGAGACAGCCGCGTCCTCCCCCTGGCAGACGATGCGGTGGGCGCCGTCGTGACGTCCCCGCCGTACTGCACGCGGATCGACTACGCGATCGCCACGCGACCAGAGCTTGCAGTGCTGCGAGCGGACGAGGCCTCCGTCCGGGTGCTCCGCGACAGCATGGTCGGGACCCCGACGATGACCGGCATGCGCGGGACCGAGGACGAGTGGGGACCGGCCGCCGCCGAGTTCCTCAGCCGCGTGCGGGAGCACCCGTCGCGGGCGTCGGCGACGTACTACCTCCGCTACTTCCAGCAGTACTACGCGGCCATGTGGGATTCCCTTCGCGAGCTCCGGCGGGTGTGCCGGCCGGGCGCGCCAGCGGTGCTCGTCGTCCAGGACTCCCACTACAAGGAGGTGCTCAACGACACCCCGGGCATCCTCCTCGAGATGGCGACGCGCGCCGGGTTCGCAGAGGGCCAGCGGCACGACTTCTCGATCCCGCGGACCAAGGCCGCCATGAACCCACGAGCCCGGGCCTACCGGTCCTCCAGCTCCGCCGTCGAGAGCGTCCTCACCCTCCGCTGAGCCGCCACCACTCCGGACGGGGATCCACATCACTCCGGAAACGTGGAAAGCGTGGAGTGTGTGGTAGCTTGAGCTCATGGCGAGTCCCGGTGCGACCCTGGGGGATGTCGTCGGCGCGCTCGCGGAGGCGAACGAGGAGCTCGTGGCCGCGGCCACGGCGGGCGACACGGAGCGCATGTCGGAGCTGATGCGCCACGTCGCCGCGCTCGAGAAGCAGCGGAACAAGATGATCCGCGCTGCCGGGGCCACTCCCGCCGCGCCGTACGAGACCGCGGTCCCCCTCCGGGACCAGGTGGTGCAAACCCTGCGCCTCGGCGGCCGGCCCATGTCGACGCGCCTGCTCGCCGATCTGGCCCGAGCCCGGTTCGACTACACGATCGCGACCCCCAAGCTCTCGTCGCTGCGCCGGGACGAGGCCAACAGCTGGTCCCAGGCGCACTCGGGCCGCGGACGCACGGCCTGGCGTGACGTGTACGTCGTCCCGGCCCTCACCTACGACCGGTTCGCCCCCGTCCGCGGCACCCTCGCGCTGTCCGCCTGGCCCCTGGCCGATCGGCTGATCGCGCCGGCGAGCCCCCGGGTGGACATGCTGAAGATCACCGGCTCGATCGCCCGGGAGTGCACCGAGGCGCCCGACGGGGCTCCGTGGCTGCCCCAGCTCCGTCGGCTGCTGTGGCGCCTGGCCCGCACCGTTCCTGGTCTCAAGGTGGCGGGCGCCGACGACCCCGTCGCTGTGCAGAAGGCGGTGCAGGCCGAGCTCCAGGTCCTGGAGGGACCCGACGCCCAGGAACGCGACCTCGCGGCCGCCCGGGGCGACGCGCTGGACGAGTTCACCAACATGTTCGGCACGACGACGACCCTGCACGTCCGTCCGACCGCCCGGGGGGCCTGATGAACCAGTGGACGCTCACCGCGCTGAACGGGCTCCGCGGGCCCAACGACCCGGCCAAGATGACCGCCCGCCGGCTCGCGGCGACCCTGGAGGCCCCCGGGTGTGCCCGCCGGACCCTGCTCGACGCGGCGCGGGTGGACGTCGACCAGCTCGCACGTGTCCTGGGCGCTCCCCCCGACCGGCAGTCCCCCTTCGCCATCACGCGCGGCAACCGGTTCGAGCGCTCGCTCACCGACCCGACCGGGATGCCGGACATCGTCGCCCTCACCCGCCGTCACCTCGGCCTCGAGATCCCCGAGGTCCGCCAGAAGGACCTGTCCCACGCCGCCGTCGCCGAGGAGTTCTCCAACGTGACGAACGAGCTGCGGGAGACGCTGACCAGGCAGTACGTCGCGCACATGCTGGCCGGGCACCCGGGCGCCTACAACCTGCTGCGCCACCCCATGACCAGCCTCTACATCGGCGGAGTCCCCGCCTGGCTGGAACAGGACGTGCTCGCCTTCGCGGTGGCCGGGCGGTTGTACGTCGTCGAGATCAAGTCCTACCCGTGCATCGACAACCGGGCGGATCAGGACAAGGTGTCGGCCAGCGCACGGCAGAGCGCCGTCTACGTCCTGAGCCTCATGGAGCTCGCGGAACAGCTCGGCTACGACCGGTCCCGGGTGTCCACCGAGGTCCTCCTGGTGATGCCGGAGAACATGGGGATGACCCCGGTCGGTCACAAGATCGACGTACGGCTCCCGGTGCTGCGACTGCGGCGGGAGATCGCGGCCGCGCCGGAGGTCGGGGACCTCCTCGCCGGCCTGCCCGACGGGCTGACCCTGCCCAGGCTCCCCGGCCGGAAGGCGACCCAGGACGAGCTCGCCGCGGCGGCCACGGCAGCGACCGAGACGATCTCGGCGCTGCCCGCGCGCTTCGGGGACCCGTGCCTGCAGTGCCCGATGTTCCAGATCTGCCGGAACGAGGCCGAGGCACAGGGGCTGACCGCCCGCCTGGGCAACACCACGGCGAGCGCCTGCGGCGACGTCCGCACCGTCGACCGCGCTCTGGCGCTGGCCGACGGCAGCGCGAGTCCCGCCAGCGAGTCCGAAGCCGCCCTGGCCGCCGTCCTGGCCAGGGGCGCGGCCGCTGCAGCCCTCCTCATCCCCCACGCCGCCGGCGCCTGACCCGGAGGACCCCGATGGACCCCTTCGACACCTACGTCCGGCTACGGGCCCAGCAGGAGCGTCGCGCCGTGCCGACGGCCACCCGTCGGCACGTGCACCTCTCCGACCGCCCCTTCGTCGTGGCGGTCTACCACCTGGCCGGCGAGATCGGCGCCCCCCTGGCCATCATGTGGGGAACCAACCCCGACCCCGCGGAGGCCAGCTTCCTGGCTGTCGCCGAACCACGGAACCGGCAGGAGCGGTTCGAAGCGCTCGACCGGTTCGGCACCGCCCTGGACACGTACCTGCAGCCGCTGTGGCCCCGCTACGAGTCCCGCCGCGTCGTCCGTGGCGAGCTCATCGTCACCGAGATGTCCGAGGACGCGCCGCAGCTGGTGGTCCCGAACGCCGCCACCGCGGCGTGGCTGTTCGGCGTCGTGGGACGGTTCACCCGATACCTCCCCATCGACGGTGACGACCCCGTCCCCGTCCCGGTGCGGCGCCTCGGCCAGAACCTGACCTTCCTGGGGCAGGCGAGCGCTACCCCGGGCAGCTGTGTCGCCCTGGCCGCGACCGACATCCTCAACATGCACTTCATGACCGGCCAGCTCGACGGGGAGAAGCAGAACCTCGCGACCGTCCTCGGGTGGATCGTCCCGCCGGCCGGCCTGGACGGTGCGGAGGCGGCACGCGCCGCCGAGGCCCATCCGCCCGCCGGACCACTGCCCGACCCCAACTGGGACGCCGACGTGCTCGAGGACCTCGTCGCGCGGTACCACGCCGCACCGGACGAGCGCCGCCGGCAGCAGGTCCACCGTGAGATCGCCAGCGCGGCCCGCGAGCAGCTCGAGCCCGCCTGGCGGGACACCTGGCGGGCCCTTCAGGTGGTGCGTGCCCTGCCCGAGGCCGGGCGGGTGCCCGACCGCTGGACGGAGGATCGCCGGCAGTGGGCGCACCACTCCGCGCGCATGGACCGAGGCGAGGCCTGGTTCGCCATCCGCCCGAACCCGCTGCAGGCCGCCCGCAACCTCGCGCGCGCCGAGAGGGCGACGCAGGAGCTCGAGGCACAGCTGGCACTGGACGACCCCGCGTACATGGCCCGTGCGGTCGCCCGCGGCGACGCAGTCGCGGGCGAGGTCCGCGCCGTCGACCCCAGCCACTGGGAGATCGTGAACGGCCGTCGTGCGAGCCGGCCACGCATCATCCTGCAGGCAGCCATCCCGTTCACCGCCCCCATCGGCACGCAGCTGCGCCTGGCGGCCAACCCCGCCGTGACGGCCGAGCTCGTCGGTATCGAGACGAGGTCACCCACGGAGCAGGACCTGATCTTCAACGTGGTTGCCGGCGCCAACGTGGCCAGCACCCGAGGACGGCTCCCGGCCGTCGGGAGTCGGGCCGTGCTGTCGCCCTACGGCGGCTCGACCTTCCTGCCGTCCCCCCTCCCCGATGAGGTGCCGTGGACCCACGTCCTTCCCGAGCCCGCCGGGGCCGACGCGTGACCGCCGCCGAGCGCGCGGCCGCCGCCACCGAGGCCATCTGGGCTGCCGTCGACGCCGGGGAAAAGGCGACCGTGGTCAACAGTCCTCCCGGGGCGGGCAAGTCGACGCTGGTGCGCGAGATCGGCCGACGAACGGCCGCGAAGACCCAGGTGCCCGTACTGGTGCAGACCAACGAGCAGGCCGACGACATGGTCCGCGGCTTCCTCGCGGACCAGGACCGCGGGCTCGGGGAGGGAATGCTCGTCGGTCGCCTGCACAAGAAGGGGTACCCGGTTCCGCCCGACATCGGCGCCGACGCCCGCACCCGGGCCTCGACCGACCTGCAGCAGCTGCGGGGCTGCTCGGTCATCGTGTCGACCGCCCACAAGTGGGCCTACAGCGGCGACCGACGGCCGTTCGCCATCGTCGACGAGGCCTACCAGATGCGCTCCGACCTGCTCATGCCGACGGGAGCGCGCACCGACCGCCTCCTGCTCGTCGGCGATCCGGGGCAGCTGTCGCCGTTCACCGACGCCGACGACACGGTGCTCCGCGGGATGCCGATGTCCCCGATCGACACCGCGGCCGGCACCGTGCTGATGTCGCGGCCCGATGCTCCCGTGATCGCCCTGCCGGTGTCCTGGCGGCTGCCGCCCTCGGCGGCGACGGTGATCTCCGGCTCGTTCTACGACATGCCTTTCGAGGCCGGCGTGGCCTCGGGCGTCCGGGCCCTCCGGTTTCCGCTCGGCTCCGTCGACACCGTCGAGCAGGTTGCCCTGCGCACGGCGGCCGCTGAAGGTTGGGCCTTGCTGACCCTGCCGGACCTGCTCATGCCCGTCGACGATCCGGGTGTCGTCGCCAGCCTCGCCGCCCTCGTTGCCGAGGTCCTCGACCATCCCCCGATCGCCCGGGACGAACACGGCGAACGACGCCTCGATCCCGGCGACATCGCCGTGGGCGTCACCCATCGCAGCCAGCAGGGCCAAGTCGCCGCGGTGGTCGACCGCATGTGCGCGGAGCGCGGTCTGCCGCCCGGCAGCGTGACGGTCGACACGGCGAACAAGCTCCAGGGCCGCCAGTTCGAGCTCGTGATCGTCTGGCACCCGCTGTCCGGACGGCGGGACGCCAGCGCCTTCCACCTCGAGGCCGGCCGGCTCTGCGTCCTGCTCAGCCGCCACCGCCAGGCCTGCGTTGTAGTGACCCGAGGCGGCCTGCGTGAGCAGCTGGAGGCGCACCCGTCGACCGACCCGGTCTGGCTCGGCGAGCGGCTGCCCGTGGTCGACGGCTGGTCCGCCCACCTGGCACTTCTCGACCACCTCGAGAGGTACACCGTGGCCGCGTAGTTGCGTACGTGCACGGCCACGCCATGGCCAGCGGCGGACTACGAGCCGGCGCTCGGCGTCGGTCTAGCTGTAGGAGTGGCCCCACCACAGATGCAGGAGAGCCCCGCGCAGCGCACCCTGCGCGGGGCTCCTCGTCCCTGTCGGGCCGGTCAGCGGGCGCGGGCCCAGCGGCTGCCCATCGGCGGCGACCGCCAGCATCAGCTGGGCGCCGGTTGCCCCCAACGCGCGACGATCACGACCGCCGTCCGCCCCGCGGTGGGGGATGAAGTCAGTCGGTGTGGTTGCAGCGGTAGTCGAGTTCTACGGGCAGCCGGCAGCGTTCGCCGTCAACGAGGCACGCCACAGCCTGCTCCTGGGACATCCCAGTTGCCTGTTGCAGCAGTCCCCGGATGCGCAGAAGCGGGGCCGCATGGCCCTCGGCTCGGATGGGGCTCGGGTCGCTGATCTCGGCCATGCGGCCGACGGTCCGGCGTCTCCCCTGATGCGCCAGCAGCTCACGTAGATCTCGGCCTGGGCTGCATCCGTCCGGCGCGCGGGGCTGATCGCGGCGACGGTCCGGCGGCGCAAGGCGTCCAGCGCCCGCCACCACGGGCGTCGTCCGGTCCCCACTCGGTGCCGCGTGGATGCCGTTTGGCCGCACCTCCGCGGTACCCGCCGGGGGGAGTGGAGGCACGTCGACCCCAACTCCGCACCCAGCCCGGACAAGCCTCCATGACATCGCTCCCGGACTCCGGACCGTCACCGCACCCACCGAGTTCGAAGGAGCGATCGAACATGACCCCGCAGAACGACCACCAGGACGACAGGACGGAGGGCAGCGGTCTCGACGTCCAGGCGTTGAGGGCGCGGCGCCTGGCGGAGACGAAGGGCCGCCGTCGGGCCCGCATCCGCGGCGGGGGCGACGCCGAGCCCGTCGCCGGCGCGCTGTCCCACCTGCACGAGTACTACTTCGCCGCGCGAGAGTCGCCCGAGTACGGGCACATGCTGCTGGAGAAGATGATCGAGCAGACCCTCGATCCGTACGGCCACGTCCCCGGTGTGAAGGAGGCGCTGGAGATCGGCGCGAGGGTGCTGCTGCGTGACGAGGACGGCGAGGGCGAGGCGATCCGACAGCGTCTGGGCGCCCAGGTGCTCTACTCCGGGGACAGCGCGCGCAGGTTCTTCGGAGTCCGCTTCGTGCTGCACGGCAACGTGTTCCACTACGGGCTCACCACCGGCGCCCAGCTCGCCCTCGACGGGGACAACAACTGGGTGGAGTCCCTGTGCGAGGGGATCGAACTGCACCGGCCCGCGGCGTTGGTCACCGGGCCGGCGAGCCGGATCGCGCGGCTGGTCCCGCTGTTCAACAAGGTCGAGACGCGGGTGCAGGCGGCCCGCACGAAGGTGCACACCGCCGAGGTGCCGTACGGGATGGACCTCAACGATCCCGGAGGGCGGGCCCAGTGGCAGGCCCTGGCGAACGCCGCGGAGTACGACTACAAGGCCACGGTCACGCGACTGATGACCGGGGTGGTGTTCGAGCTGAAGAACAACCGGTATCCCCGGTCGGCCCTCGCCCTGCCCCCCGGCTACACCAAGCGCGGCGGGGATAGCCCGGACAGGAACGTGGTGTTCCCCGATCCCGATCCGGCGGTCCGGCAGGTGGTCCGCCGGTTCATCGAGATGGCCGCGGGCGACTACCCCGAGCTGGAGATCGCCCAGGAGCTGGGCGCGCTCGGTCTGACGACCCGGCACCCCGGCCTGCGCAAGCAGCTGGGCCCGCTGCGCGCGCACGAGGTCGGCGACCCGGTCCGGCTGATCCGGACGCTGTTCCAGGTGCTGCCCACCTACCTCGATGGTCGTCACACGTTCCAGCACGAGATGCCGTTGGCGAACGTGGACGCCTTCCACGGCTACGTGATTCACCGCGTCGACGCGGCGGACAACGGCTTCATCCGGCAGGAGCTGGACTTCGGGCTGCCACCCGGCGGCTGGCACGACCGGAAGCTCATCGAGGCCGCGATCGCGAGTCGTCTGCTGTGCGACGACGAGGAGCTACCGCCGCCGGGGAGGCGCGAGGGGGTCAAGCCGCTCGCCGGGATGGTCCGGTTCACCCAGGACGGCTTCGAGCACCTGCTGGTCGCGAAGGACCAAGACAGCTACGAGCTGCGCCGCCGCATCCCCCCGGCCGTCACCGGTGGCCGGCGACGGACCTTCCACGGCACCGACGGCGAGCTGGTCGGTCGCTTCTCCGCGGCGAAGCTGCACAAGGCCGTCGCCAGCATCCTGCGTCAGCTCGAGGACGGAGTCGCGGTGGACCTCCCCTGTCCGGCAGCGTCGGACGACGACGGCACGCGGGCCCGGGAGCTGAGCGCGGCGCTGGACGCGGCCCTCACCCGGGTGGCGGGAGCGCGGCGCGAGGCCGTCGCGGCTCCGGATGAAGACACCGCCGCGGCCTACCGGCGCCTCGGAGAGCAGGCCGCCAACGAGGCCCGGGAGCTGCAGCGGGACCTGACGTTGGCCACGCTCGCCCGCCGCCCCCGGCCGACGACCGCGCTGGACGGCACCCGGCTGGCCGCCCTCATCAAGCTGTTCGACGACCTGCCCGGCACCGCCGACGTGGCCGTGCAGCGCATGCTCCGCGGATGCGTGCGCCGGGCGCGCATCCTCGACGCCCGGCCCGGGATGCCGCTCGCCGTCCTGGAGATGGTGCTCACGGTGGTCACCGACGCCGGCGTCGTGGCGACCCAGCCGCTGCGTTCCTACGTCCCCAACCGCGGCACCGGCGGCAACGCCGGGACCGACAGGCGCAAGGATGCCTTCCAGCAGCGCAATACCGAGATCATGCGGATGCTGCTCCTGGAGTCCGCGCCGGAGAACGAGCGCCGGGCGCTGTGGGAGGCCGAGGACTTCGACGGCCGCAGCTTCCAGCGGCGCATGCTCGATGTGCTCACGCCGCTCACCGGACCGGCCGTGGCCTCCGCCCTGATCGACTGCCCCATCCTCGACGTCCGCCGGGCCGCGCTGCAGCCGTACTTCCAGCACGACCTGCCGCTGTCGGACGGATTCCCACCGGCGCTCGAGCGGGAGATCCAGGCGGTGTACCGGCGTGACCAGTTCAGCTGGACCAAGTCCTGGTGCCCCGGTGGCATGGCCCGGGAGCGCCAGATCCTGGAGTTCGTGCACCGCTACGGCGACAGCGCCGAGGACGGGCTTCCGCTGAACGAGGTCAAGCAGGTCCTCGGGATGGACGACGCGACGATCGGCCGGCTGCTCCATACCGGTCCCCGGCCCTACGGGCGGAAGGCACCGTCTGCCGCGCCCTGGTACGCCCGCCTGGAGTCGTTCCGGATCCGCGACGGGCGTGGCCTGCTGGAGACCCGTCTGCGGATCCGACGCTGCCAGCACTGCGGCCACCGGACCCTCACGCAGCCGCTGCGGGTGCCCGAGGTCGCCGGCTACCTGCTGTGCACCAACCCGTCCTGCCGGCGCGCGCTGCGCTCGGCGCAGCCGTATCCCGAGGAGTTCTTCCTGCCCTGGGACGGTCCGCAGTCCCTGCCGCGGCGGCGGGACGAGGTCGGGGCCGCCAGCAAGCGCGCCTGGTGGACCGAGCGCGGCCGCGTCATCGTCGGAACCACGCTCTGCGAGGTGTTCGTGCCGAGTCGGTTCGCCCCTCGCCGACCGCAGATTCGGTAGCGGTCAGCGTCCTGGGGCTCAGCCAGGGCTCATGCGGTGCGGCCGGGGCACACGCCACGTGCCCCGGCCAGTTCCGCGTCCGAAGGTGCGTGCACGCGCCACCGACACCGCTCGTCCATCGCCAGGGTGTCGAAGTGTGTGCCGTGGACACCGCGACGACTGGACGCTGCGGCCAACGGCGGCAGTGGGCACGCTCGACGTCGGTCAAGTGCCGCACCGGCGGCGTCGAGCGCGGCGCGAGGGGCCTACCGCAGCGGTCGACGTCGCTGCCGAACTGCCTCCAGTCGTCACGGGCGGCCGGGCACGGCAAGGATCGACCTGACCGGCACACCTGGGCTCGGAGCCCGGCGAACATCGGGTCCGCACCGTCAATGAGCTGCCGCGCATACCACGAACGATGAGCGATCCCGCCCGTCCCGACGGCACGCCGGGTCCGGCACGCGACGGACGAGCACGTCACCCAGACTGCGACTATGTCCCTGCTCTCCAGGCTCGCCGCGAAGATCGACAAGCTCAACACCGAGCTGGCTGCCACGGAGGCGCTTGGGCTGATCCTCACTGACGCAGAGGCTGCCGACGTCGTGAGCGCCGTGGTTCGGACCGTCGCCCCCCACCTGCCAGACGCGCTGCGGTACACCACCCAGGAAGCCGGCGAGGAGGGGCGGCCCGACATCGTCGGGAGCGCCGACCGCCGAGAGGTGCTGCACATCGAGGGCAAGTTCTGGGCCGGGCTCACCCCCGCCCAGGCCCGTGGCGCCTACCTCGACCGGATGCGGCGCCAGCACGCCTCGCATGCACCCGACGATCCGCATGTCGGCGCTCTGCTGTTCGTGGTTCCACCACGCCGAGTGGCCACCCTCATGGACGAGCTCACCGCGCTGTACTCGCTGACTGACCGCCGCACCGCCGCTGCGTGGTGGTGGGCGCAGACAGCTGACGGGATGACGATCGCGGTGACCAGCTGGGAGGAGCTGCTCAGCCGCATCACCGGCGCCGCCGATCAGTCCGTCGCTGAGGATGCCCGCCAGCTGCTCGATCTCGTCCAGCAGGTAGACCACCACAGCTTCATCCCGTGGTCGGACGAGCAACGCACCGATCAGGACGTGCCACGCCGCATCCTCCGCCTGGCCACGATGGTCGAAGCCATCCACCGGCGTCTACAGAGCTCCGGTGTCGCCACACCGACCGGCCGCCGGCAGACCATCACCGGCGGCGGCCACCTGGCGTTCGGCAAGCGGATGCGCCTGGGAGGAGTGGTCGTGACTCTGCGGGTCAGCCTTCAGCTGTGGGCTCGGCACGGCCGGTCGCCGCTGTGGCTGTCCTTCAGCGACGCCGGCGCACCGGTCGCCCGCCGCGCGTTTCCCGGAGACCTGATCGAGGCCGACGACTGGGCCGTGCTGCCGGTGCCGCTACCGGTGGGCAAGCTGGAGGACGAGACGCTGGAGCTCCTCACCGCCTGGCTGATCGACGCAGGCCAGCGGCTGCGCGCGGCGCTCGGCGGAGATGCGCCGCCGGATGACGATGGTGACGAGTTGGATCCGGACGACGCCTCCGGTCAGTAGGGCGGGACGGGTCGGGCGGACTCTGCCAGTGGCGACGTGGTCCCCATCGGTCGACGAGCACAGCCGGGTCATCAGCCGTGCGCGCACTCGGTCGAGAAGGATGTCTCATCGGCAGCGTCAGATCCGCTCCCCTTCCCCTGGCACTGTCAACCGGATCGTCCCAGCAAGGAAGCCAGGCACCTCGCCGTGCCCCACGACGGCGGCCCGGTCGAGGCCGTGGTTGAACGCCTCGCAGGAGGTCTCCGGCACCAGCAGGCAGTGGTGGCAGGCTCCCGGCTCCGACCCTCGGCCGCGGGGCGCGCCGTCGTCCTCGCCGCAGACCGGATCAGTGGCGCACCACAGCGCCGCGTCGGCGGCGGTCTCGAGGAGCTCACCGAGCCGGTCGGGTGTGCCGAGCTCCACGAGCCCGCCCAGAGTGCCGTGGACGTCGCCGGCGGCGGTGTAGACGAGGAACGCGGTCCGCTGGTCCGTGGCGAAGATCCGTTCACGCAGGGACGGGAGCGCGTACCCGGCGTGCGGAGCGGCCGCCCGCATGAGCAGGTGGGCGAGGGTGTGGGCCAGCAGCCAGGCCAGGGGCCGCTGCGGGCGTTCGGTCTGGCCGGCGGCGGCGCGCGCAGCGGCCAGGAGGCGCGGGTCGTGGTCGACCCGGCTGATCCAGTGGTCGACGGCGTTGTTGTCCAGGACGCACAGGATGCCCTCGCCGAAGACCTGGTAGCCGGGCAGCCAGTCGTCCTCGGCCGGCTGGGCGAACGTCTCCGGTCGCTGCTTGCCCCACAGCTGCAGGTAGCCGGCGTCGACGTCGGCGGCCGCCGGTTCCAGCCGGCTGAAGCCGGTCAGCACGCGGGTCTCCCGCAGCCGCGGGACCAGGCTGACGCCGGACAGCTGGCGGCCCAGGCGGCTGCCGCGGTACTGCGCGACGTCCTGCGGCGCGACGACGAGGTCGGGGAGGGCGCCGGTCGGGCGCCGCGGATGGTCCTCGGACTGCAGCGCCGTGAGCTCTTCAGCGCGGGAAGGGTCGGTGACGTGGTCGGCGTCGAGCGCGTCGAGGTGCCGGAGGACCTCGGCGGTGTCGGTGGCGATGCCGACGGCCCGAATCACCTCGACCATGCTGTTGGTGACCTCGACGCTGCGGGGCAGGCCGCGCAGCGTGCGCAGCGTCGGGTTGTCGGTGAGGGCGTGCAGCAGGGCGGGGTTGTCCGCACCGGCGACCGGGATGGTCAGGCTGGACAGCTGCCAGGCGTAGTACGCCGAGGTGCTGGTCCGCTCCAGCGGGCGTGCCCGCAGCCGGCAGCCCTCGGGGCCGGCGTGCGGCAGCCACGGGCGCGCCCCGGTGCAGGGGAAGTCCGTGTCCGGTTCGAAGGTCTCCCGCCGCCCGCATCCACGGCAGTGCAGCTGGGGGCGGTCGGCGGTCGACCCGGGCCGGTACTGCAGGTCCTCCCCCGGGCACGGGTCGCCGGGCTGGGCGTGCAGCCAGCCGCCCCAGTCGACGTCGTCGAGGTGCCCGGCCGGGCAGGCCTGGACGACGGCGGTCTGGAACGTCGGCCAGCGCCGGCGCCGGCCGGAGGCGCAGGCGTCGCAGCGGCCTTCCCCGGCGTCGCCGGGGATCCGGCGGACCATCGTCTGGCAGTCGATGTTCGAGCACGCCTCGGTGAGCGGGAAGCGCACGGCGGGGATCACCCAGTCGGCGGTCTTGGACGGCTCGTCGGCGGCGGCCCACGGCATGACGAACCGGTCGACGCCGGTGGCCTTCTGCAGGTGCCGGTCGGTGATGGTGAGCTCGTCCAGGATCGAGGTGGCCCCCGGCCGGGAGGGCAGCGACCGCAGCCAGGTGGCCGGCCCGCAGACGACGGCCGACACCCGGTCGCGGGTCAGGGTCAGCGCGCCGGGGCCGAACGGGGCGATCGCGTGCGCCCGGCGCAGCGGGGTGTACTGGAAGCGGCTCACCAGGTGTCCTCCGGTCCGTTTGGGTCCGACGGGCCGGTGGCGCCGCCGGTGCTGGCCGGCAGCCAGTCGGTGTCGATGCGCAGGACGGCGTCGGCGTCGACGCTGCGCAGGCTGGTCGGGACCGGCCAGCTGGCGGTCCGCTGCGGGGCGGGGTCCTCCGGTGGCCGGAGGAACTGCACGGGCTGCTGCGGGCCGGCCACGCCCCAGGCGAGCTGCTGGTCGGCGGCGGTCTGCGCCTCGTGCACGGCGGTCCGCGCGAGCGCGTCGACGTTGCCCCCGACGCGGTCCCCGGCCAGCCGGCGGGCGCGGGCGGCGAGGCCGGCCGCGGCGGCCCGGACGAGGTCGAGGTCGCCGTGGACGACTCGGTCGACGCCGGCGGCCCGGACCTGGCGGACCACGGCGGCCAGGGTGCCCCGCAGGCCCCGGTCCAGGGCGGCGTCGGTGAACGGGGTGACGCTGGCCGGCTCGACCGCGGCGTAGAGCCGGGCGTGGGAGGAGGTGAACTTCTCGTAGTGGCTCATGTCCCGGACGGTCAGCGGGTTGAGCACGGTCACGACCAGGCCGGGTCCGGTGCGCGCGTTGCGTCCGACCCGGCCGGCGACCTGGATGTACTGCGCGGCCGTCTTGGGCTGCCGGATGATGGTGAGCAGGCCGAGCCGGTCGACGTCGACGCCGACCTCGATGACGCTGGTGGCCAGGCCGAGGTCGACGCAGCCGTCCTCGCCGTAGCTGATCGCCAGCCGGTCCAGCGCTTCGGTGGCCGAACTGGACGAGGAGCTGGTGAGCTCGATGTCGGTCAGTCTGCGGACGGCGCGCCGCTCGGCGTCGGGGCGCGGTGCCCCGGCCCGGATGCCGGTGGCGCGGACCAGGCGCATCGCGAATCCGCGCAGGTCGGTGGCGATGAGGGCCTTCGCCTGGCCGAGGTCGCGCAGCGCGCCGAAGAACGCGACGTTGGTCCAGTACGGGTCGATCGGGGCGCCGTGCTGCTCGAGGGCGGCCGCGGCGTGCGACAGCGCGGCCAGCACCCGCATCTGGGCGTGCGGGAAGCGGCTGACGCCGGTGGCGCACACGCCGACGAACACCCGGGGCGGGGCGGTGTCGGCGGTGGCGAAGAAGCTGTCGTCGACGGCCAGCCCTGGTGGGGGCACGAGGCGGACGTCGTCGGCGGCGCAGGCGTACAGCGTCTCGGCCTGCCGGGCGTACGCGCGGGTGGTCGCGGTCGCGGCGACCACGTGCGGGCTCTGACCGTCGTCGTGCCGGAACAGCTGGTCCAGGGCCGACTCGTACAGCCCGACTAGGCTGCCCAGCGGGCCGCTGATCAGGTGCAGCTCGTCTTGGATGATGAGCCCGGGTGCGCGGCGGGCGCGGCGCCCGGTCTGCTTGTCCAGGCCGAACAGGACTCGAGCGTGCTCGTTCCACGCCAGCTGGGCGAACTTGTCCACGGTCGCGACGAGGAACGTGGGGGGCTTCTCGTAGATGTCCTCGTCGATCTCGTAGACCGGCAGGCCGCGCGCGTTGTTCGACAGGTGGAACCGGCACGCGGGGTTTGGGCAGGAGGCCCGCATCCGGGCGCGGCCCCGCTGCAGCGGCTGGTTGTCGTACCCCAGGACTCGGGCGCCCTCGGTGTCCACGTCACCCATCGCGGCCGCGCAGGCCGGGCAGCGGGACAGCAGGAAGGGTCGCTCGATGCGCCGGCGGCCTTTCGTGTCGCGGACCATCTTCGACAGCAGCGCCAGCGCGTCCTTGCGGCGGTTCGGGGTGGCGGCCCGGCCCAGCCACGCACCGATGGTGAACGGCTCGGCGCCGAGGTCGGCGGCGTGGTCCTGCCGGAGGACGTCCAGGGCGCACAGCAGGGACGCGGCGCGCTGCAGTTGCTGGGCGGTGAGCAGCCGCAGCGTGTACCGCATGAGGACGGCGGTGCCGCCGCCGGCCGGGCCGGGGTTGGACAGGCGGCGGTGGAGCATCGTGAACGCTGCCAGCGCGAGGTAGGCCTCGGTCTTGCCGCCGCCGGTGGGCATCCAGATGACGTCGACGACCCCGCGCCGGCGGTGCCGGGGTGAGGCGATGGGGGCGAGGTTGGCCAGCAGGAACGCGAGCTGGAACGGCCGCCACCACGCGTCGCCGCGGGGTTCGTGTCCGGCGACGGTGACCTGGCCGGCGGTGACGGTCACCTTCCGCCGCTTCGCCGCGTAGCTGCGGCGCTGTGCGGCCATCGCCTGCGAGGTCCACCGCAGGCAGCGGTGCACCGGTCCGCTGGCGGCGAGCGCCCAGCCGGCTTCCACGTCCGCGGCGAAGGCGCGGCAGACGGCCAGATGGCGGTCGGCGGTGGCCTTCAGCTGCGGGGGCAGCGTGCCCGCCTCGGTCTCCTTGTCCGCGATCCAGGTCCGGTAGCTGCTGATCATCGCCTCGACGGTGTCGACGGCCTCGGGTTCCCAGCGGCCCAGGGCGTCCATGTCCACGCGCAGCGAGCGGCCCTGCTGGTCGGTCACCTCGGGGGTGGTGCCGGTGACGGCGGCGACCGGGAGGGTCTCGGTGCGGACGACGTCCATCCCGCCGGTGGCGGGGTCGCTGCGGTGGGCGACGGCGTCGACTCCGCGGCCGACGGCCTGCACGGGAGCCGCCCGGTACAGCAGCCGCAGGCTGGCGGCCTCCGGGTGCCCGTCGGCGTCGTTGTCGGGGTAGTCGGCGAGGTGGCCGGCCGGGATGGCGGCGGACAGCTGTGCGGTGAACAGGACGCGCTGGGTGAGCACCGCGCCGGGTGCGGTGCGGTTGACCAGGTAGCAGCTGACGGTCCGGTGCCCGTCGGTGGCCGGGCGGGCGAGCACGCCCACCTCGAGCGTGAGGCCGCCGGTGGTGACGGTCTGGCGTGCGTGGCCGGAGGTGGGCAGCGGCACGGTCAGCTGCTCGTGGATGGGAACCCGGTGCCAGCCGGTGCGGGGAGCGCCGAGGTAGGTGAACTCGAACGGCTCGTACCGGCCTCCGGTGACCTGCAGCTGCAGGGCGTCGGTGTCGTCGGTGACGACGAAGGAGACGGTGAACGACGAGGGGCGGCCGGCTCGGTCGACCGGTGGTGTGAGGTCCGGGTCGTCGTCGTCCCCGCCGGTGTCCCGGCCGGTGTCGGTTTCCGGCGCAGCGGTGTCGGACAGCTCGGAGGCGTCGCTGCCGGTCAGGTCGCCGGCGGGTTCCCCGGCGACGTCCCCGGCGATGCCCCCGGTGTCGTCGGGAGTGCGGTCTGACGGCCGGTCGGGCGCCTGGTCGCTGTCGAGTTCGGCCTCCTCGGCTGCGTCGAGGGTCGGGTAGAGCGCTCCGACGATGTAGCGGGACGTCGGGGTGTCGGTCAGCACCTCCTCCCCGTCGGCGGCGACGAACAGCTGGGCGATGTCCCGGCGGCGGTCGATCCGCTGGCCGGGGGTCAGCAGGACCGGAGGCGCACCGGGGTAGGCCCCGGTCGGGTCGGCCAGTGGGCCGCGCAGGTCGCGGGCCAGCGCCTGCACCATCGCGTCCCGGGTCTGCTCGGCCGTCCAGTCAGGGCTGGGGCTGCTGTGTTCGTGCATCGAGGTTCCGCTCACGTCTGCACTCATCCCCGTCGCTCGGCTTGTCGTTGCTCTGTCCGCTGGTGTCACCGCTCGTGCCGCCGGGCCTGTCCCCGGCCCGGTCCTGTCCCCGGTCCGGTCCTGTCCCCGGTCATGTCGTCACCTGCTGGGCCGGGGGTGCGTTGACCCGCCGGCCATTCATCTCGATCAGCGCACCCAGCCAGGTCTTGGGAACCGGCACGGGCTCGTCCAGGCAGGCGGTGACGATGGCCAGCAGCAGCGTGCCCAGGTCACCGGCGTTCAGCTCGGCCCAGCCGACCTCGTCGATGTCGGCGAGCCAGCTGCGGTCGGCGAGCAGCGTTGCCCGCAGGTCCTGTCGGATCGTCTCCCCTGCCTGCTGGTGCGCTGCCCGGACGGTCGCCAGATCGTCGAACCGGCCGGCCAGCTCGGTGCACCCGGTCACCTTGACCAGCGCGTCGAACCCAGCCCGGCGCTGTGGCGCGATGTACTGCGCCGTGAGCGGGTTGTGCAGGAGCACCCGGGCGTACCGGTCGGGCACGTACCGTGCCAGGTCGCGGCGCAGCGCCTCGTGCCCGCGTAGCGCGAGGACATGCAGCAGCTCCAGCTTCAGGCGCAGCGAGCAGTCGCGGACCTCGGTGATGCGGTCGCTGCTCCATCCGCGGCGGGTGCGGAGCCACTCGTCTGCGCGGACGACGACCAGCACGTGCAGTGCCCCGACGGCCCGGACGGCGAGCAGGGTGCCCGCGGTCAGCGCGGCTGAGGTCGTCGCCGCCAGGGCCACCGCTCCGGTGTCGTCAACGACGACCTGCTGGGGCCGTGGGCCGGCGTCACCGGCGAAGAAGATGGCGTGTCCGCTGGCCAGGTGCACCTCGCGTGCACCGGTGGCCTCTTCGGGGGCGACTGCCGGGCGGGGCACGGGCCGGCGGGTGGCAGCGCGCGCCGCGGTCTGCTCCCAGTCCTGGACGGCCGGCAGGTCCCGTTGCCGTCCGGGGTCGGGCAGCGGTAGCTCCGGGTGCGCTGGCGCCGGGAGCAGCCACATCGACGCCGGGTCGACTGGCGGGGCGTCGGCGGGCAGCGCGAGGTGGACCTGCGCGGCCGGGGGTGCGGTGAGCAGCCAGCCGGTGTCGCGGGCGGCGATTTCGGGGGCGCGGAACGCGGAGCTGTGCGCGTACGCCGGGTGCCCGGCGAGGACGGCAGCGCGGTACGTGGCGGGCACGGCGCGCAGCTGACCTGGGGCGGCGACGTCGACGCAGGTGAGCTCTTCCTCGTGGAGCCACCCGTAGACGGCCAGCACCCACGACCGGCGCGGCACGACGAGCACCGCCTCGGGGGTCCCGTCCGGCCGGGCCCCGTACTGGCTGAGCACGTCGGTGCACCACTGGGCCACCGGTGACGCGTCGGCGGTGAGGACCTCGAGCGCGGTCTGCAGCCGCGCCAGCGCCTGGTCCACGCCGTGCTGGGGATGAGCGGCGCGGAACGCGCCGATGCGGGCGTTCAGTTCGGTCAGGCCGGCCAGCGCATGCTCCGATGGCAGCGGGGTGGTGGTGAGCACCCGCCGGGCTGCGGCGACGCCGGCCAGGGCGTCGGCGGCGATGGTTGCCGTGTCCGCGAACGGCCGGAGCGCGGCGGCGGCCGTGGTGACCTGCTGCAGAGCGGGCCACGGCAGCCGGCTCACGGTGGGTGCGGGCGCGTCGGCTGCGCGCCACGCGGCGAAGATGTCCGGGGTGCTCACCACAGGTCCTCCCCGTCCGGGTCGGCGGCCGGCTCGACGCGGCAGGTGATCTCTAGGCCGTGGCCGGGGACCAGCCACGGCGCGAGGGTGTCCGGGAACGCCGGGGGCTCCGGCCATGCGGAGGTGGCGATCGACGCGGCCGCTTCGCACGCCGCCGGCGAGCGGCGGGACAGCAGGATCAGCATGGGCGTGGCCGGCCACAGGTGCCGGTGGCTGGTGGCCCAGCCGGCCGTGCCGTTGATGACGGTCAGGCGCGGGTGCACGGCGGTCGCCCAGGGCTGCTGGTCGGGCGACGGCAGGGACCCGACGGCGAGAACCGGGTGGCGGAACCAGTCCTGCAGGCGGTGGCCGGGGAGGAGCCTGCCGGGGGTTCGCAGTGCCGGAGCGGCGGCGGCCAGCGCCTCTACGTCCTCGTGGACGGCGGTGGGTTGCCCGGCGAGCACCACCGGGTGCGCGCAGCTGCTGGACAGGCGCTGACCGACGAGGGGCTCGGGCCAGCCGTGCGCGTCGGCGATCTGCGCGCGCATGCCGTCGGCGAGCCGGGTGGTGGCCCGCTCGGGGAAGCCGTCGGGGAGCCGGTGGACGGTGTCGTGGTTGCCGCGGACCCGCAGGCCGCCGAAGGCGAACTCGTGGTCGGAGAGCGCGTCGAGCCGGTCGTCGGTGAAGAACCCGGACCTCCAGCCGGCGACCCGGGAGCCGACGGCGAGCTCGCGGTGCGGGCAGCTGGTGCACGGAAGGGCCGCGCTCACCGCGCCGAGTGCCGCCACGACGCCGGCGGGCCGCAGCATGGGGACGGTGACGACGATCCGCAGGTTCGGCGCCAGGTCCTCGGCGCTGCGGACGAGGGCGTTCCCCAGCCCGTGCAGCTGACGGAGCCCGGCCGGCAACATCTCCAGGCCTGTGGTCACGCGCGGATCGGTCTCCTGCTCGAGCACGCTGCTCCCCCGCTTCGTGGCGACTGATGCCCGGATGCGTCCCGGCGCGGGGAACGGTAGGTGACGCCCCGGACACGTCCGGCCGATCCGAGGGGCCGCGGGCGCGTCGGTGGCGCTCCGGACGTCGTGCCGGTGCGGTGGCGTGAGGGCCTGAGCCGGGGGCCGGCGGTCACTCGACGTCGGTCGCCTTCCCGTGCCGACCTGCGGTTTCAGCGCCGGGTCGGCACGTCCGGCGCCGGACGGCGGAAGGACTTCCGGGCCGGGTGTACAGCGCGGCGGCGGCTTGTTGTGCTGGTTGCCGTTCAACGAGGCGGACTTGCTGCGGCCGGGCCCCGCTTGTCGTACTCGATCACGGTTCGACCGAGGTGGCCGCCCCGGTTCAACCCGAGCGCCGTCCTCCGCATGGGTTCGTCGTGGGCTCGACGGAGCGCTCGCAACGATGACGCCTGTCGGCGACTGCCGAGCAGCCCCCGGTGCGTCGGTCCCAGCTCGGCGCCGTGATCCTGGACAGCGCGAGGTCCAGGCGGTCTACCGCCCAGCAGCCGTCTGGGACGAACTGTCGGCGCCTGGCGGTAGGCGTAAGCGCATGTCAGACACCGAAAACGACCACGACGAGCACGACATTGAGTTCACCCCGGGGCTCACCGCCGCCCAGCGGGCTGAGGGCGAGCGCATCTTCGCCGCCCTTCGGGCTACCCGCCGCGAGCGGCATGAGCAGGCGGCGGAGACTGCTGCGGCCCAGGATTCGCCACCGATGCTGCCCCTGTGCCCGGTACTGCTGGGCTCCGGGGAGCCCTGCCTGCTGCCCATCATCGAGGGACACGACTGTCCGCACCGCGCACCCGGCCCCGCCCCGGAGCCCCTGGCCCAGGTGATTCTCGAGCTGCGCCAGGAAGTCGCCGAGGCCCGGCAGGTCGCGTCCACCCTGGGAGCCGCACTGCGATGCCTGCGGGGCGACAACGGTGTGGAGGCGGTGCTGCGCCGGGAGCAGCCGTGGTGGCTGCTGCCAGGTGAGTGGCCGCCGACGCAGCCCGGTGGCTGGTGGCCTGGCATGCGCCCGCGCCCTACGCCATGACCCGACTCATGCGTGACCGGTACGTCTCCCGGGCCTGGGGCCCGGTGGCGATCGCCCGCGGGCTGCGCAAGTCCGTCCCCACCGTCACCCGCCGGCTCGACGACCCCGGCGTGTGCCGCCGCTGTCCCGGCTGGCCGCGGCCGGCCGGGACGGCTGGCGTTGCGTGACCCGGCCGGCGCCCTCGACGTCCTGCTGCGCTCTTACGCCGACCCCGATCCGCAGCAGGTCGGGCGACTGATCGACGTGCCGCCGGCTGTGGCTGCGAACGCGCTCACCCTCCTGCCGGCCCATTTGGCCGAGGCACGCCTCAACCTGACCCAGCCGCCGATGCGCTGGCTCGTTGAGTGCGCGGCCGTCCTCGGCGGCCGACTCGTGGGGGCGATGGCACCCGGCCGCGCCGCGATCCGCTTCGACGGGATACAGGTAGACCGCGCCGTCGCCCGGCAGCTGGCGAAGCGGGTCGCTGAGGCGTGGCCCGCCGCGTCCGACATCCCGGCAGCTCTGTCTGCAGCCGTCGCTGAGGCGTGGCCGAGCTGGTCGCCCGACGAGCCGCCGCTGTGGACCGGGGAAGGCACCGATCTCCTCACACGGGACCTGCCGCCCGGCGCGGCCGTCGTTGGTCTGTGGTGGGACTAGCGTCGGCGCAGCTGACGCCGCCGCTGCGGCTCCCCGACGCGTGCCTGCTGCATCCAGTCGTGCCGGTCCACGACCCGTCGACCACCGAAGACAGCGCGACGCCGGTCGGTGCGGGCGGTCACCGGCTACATCGGCTTCGCGTGGGCAGCCACCGCTGAGGTCGCCAAGCAGGCGTCCGACAGCGGGCTGCCAAGCCCGTCGGCCCGCTCAGCCGGCGAGGTCGCCGCTGCACAGGAACGCGGCCACGACACATGCCTGGTGCAGCCGTCCTGAAGCAGTCAGCTTCTCGTGGAACCGGCCCCGGAAAGCTGCAGCGTCTCCGCCTCCTGCGGGCCTGGTCCGAGCACCGGGCCGATGTCGGAGGTCTCCAGCATGACGTGGGGGCTGCCGCCGACGAGCTGTCCGAGCAGGCGCTGGAGCAGCGTGGCCTGGTCGTGCGGGGCCGACAACTGCGGCAGTCCAGCCCCGACGCCCGACCCGGCCATCAGCGTGACCAGGTGCGCGGCCAGCGCGGCGGGATCGACACCGCCCGGCTGCCGGCCGGTCCCGCTGCGCCACTCCGGCGGCACGATGTCGTCTACGTGGGCGCGCAGCTCCTCCGCGTAGCCAATGCCGCGCAGATCCCGGACGCCTCGGTAGACGTTGTTCAGCACCCAGGTCGAGTGCCCGAGCCAGGCGGCGACCTGGCCCTCGTCCAGGCCGGCCGCGAGCAGGTAGGTGGCGCGGGTGTGCCGGAGGCCGTAGGGCTTCAGGGCCGCGAACCGGTCATCGCCGGCGAGCGCGACTGCCTTCGCCGCCCTCCACACCTCGCTGATCTTGTCGGCGTTGATGACCTTGCCGTTGGGGCCGACGAACAGCCGGTCGTCGCCGGTGAGGCCGAACAGGAAGATGTGCCGGCGCAGCAGCAGCACCAGCCGGGGTGGCAGCGGGACCGCGCGAGTGACGCCGGCCGGCTGCCACTTCAGCGCCCCTTCCTCGTCCCGCTCGCCGTCGAACGTGAAGCGCTGGCCGGGTGCGGCCAGCCGGCCGGCGAGGATCAGGTGGCCCCAGCCGTGGTCGGGCAGGAACAGCCAGGAGACCCGCACCGCCCGGGCCTCCGCCGGGCGGAGCCCGGCGAGGCCCAGCAGGCCGAAGTAGGCGACCAGCCGCAGGGCCAGCTCGTTGCCCTGCTCGCCCAGGGCCTGCACGGTGGCGAGCAGCCGCAGCAGCAGCGCCATCGGCAGCACCTTCCGCAGGTCGAGCGGCGTGACGGCCACGGTCGTGCTGGGGCGGTCGTCACGGTCCATCGCGTGCACCGGGTTGGCGCTCAGCCGCCGGTTTCTCACGCCCCACTCGAACAGCTCGTTGAGCAGGACGAACCGGCCGGTGACGGTGATCTCCTCGGCGTCGTCGCCGTCGACGGTCAGCGAGATCGCCTCCAGTGCCCCCTCGACCGCGGCGACGTCGATCTCCCACCAGCGCAGGCCATAGCGCTCGAAGAACTCCTCCCACCGGCGGTTGCGGGCCTCGAGCTTCCGCTGACCCTCGGCGCGTGTCGCGTCCGCCCGGCGCCACTGGTAGCGCTGTTGCGCCGTGGGCGCGGCGACCGCGGCCCGGCGCGCCGCACGCTCCTGCTCTTCCCGCTCGGCCTTCCGGCGGCGCACCTCTGGCGGGGTGAACCGCTCGCGTAGGTAGGCCCGCGCCGCCTTACGCTGCCCGGCGTCGAGGACGATGCGGTCCTTCTCCAGCGCGTTCCAGCGGAGCAGGGCCATCGCGTTGTCCACGGCGCCGTCCAGGCGGTCCTTCGTGGTGGACCCCGAGACGGTGCCGCGGCGGCTGGGCTTGTCCCACCGGGCGTGGATCCGCGCCTCGATGTCTACCAGGAGGGGGCGCGTGGGGTCGTAGCCGCCAGGGCGCTCGCTGCGGCTAGCACGGCCGTTCCCAGGCCGTTCCACGCCGGGCGGCAGACCCGTCGTCTGGTCGAAGGTCACCCCGGCGGCGCGGGCCTTGATCAGCGCCGCCCGGAAGACGTCCACGACGTCCTTGTCCGCGTGGGTGGCGGTCTTGCCACGCTTGGATCCGTCCGGGTTGAGCAGCGTCCACTCGAAGCGCCAGCGCTTCCCGACTTCCCGCACCTCGCCGATGGAGATCCGGACCGTCCCGGCGGTCACGCCCACGCCCCCGCCCGCGCGGAGGCTCCGGCGCCCGGCCCGGTGTTGCGGCCGGAGCCGTGAGGCCGGCGTCCGCCGACCGGAGTGTGGGAGTGCACCGAGGGGGTCCTCTCGCGGGTGGGGACGCTGTCGGCAACCAGCCTCCGTCGGCACGGCCGGTCGGCGCGTCGCCCGTAGACCCGGTTCTCCTGTCCCCCGATCGCCCTACATGGCCATCCGGCGGCGGCCGGTTCGCTGCCCGACCGGTGCGCTCCCCGGCGGCTTGTCGATGCCACGTCGACGCCGGTGCTCCGGCGTCGAGGAGTGCCGGTCAGGCGGCCCGCGACGCCGGCGGCGTGGCCAGGGCGGCGAGCACCTCGGCCGGATCGACCAGGACCGGTCCGTCCGCCAGGCGGTAGGTGGTCACCGACTCGGCGAGCGACTGCTGCGCCGCGGCGGACGCCCCCAGCGCGGCGACCACCTCCGCCAGCGGGCGCAGCCCGGTCAGCACCGCCCACGCGTCCTGCACCGGCGCGGCCGGGACGGCCTGCGCCCGCTGCGGCGTCGCGGCGAACGGGACTCGCCGGGGACGGCGCTGGGTGGGGGCGGCGCTGGGCATCGGCGGCAGCGGCGGTGGCGCCAGCGGGTCGAACTCGTCCTGGGTCACGGATCGACATGTCCGCGGTCGCCAGCGCGCGGCAGTCGCTGGATCGTCCGAGTCCGTACGTCCTCCGTACGGACAGCCTCTCCGAAGCCCGGTCAGACGCCTGAGCTGGGCGTCCACATCCGGCAACGGGGGGTTTCAAGACCGCCGCCATCGGCCGCTAGGCGAGCCCTCCTGAGGCTCCCGAGGCTAGCGCCCGCGGCCGGGCGCCCACGACGCCACCGGTTCAGCGCTCCGCCGGCAGCGGGGCCTCGGGCCAGCCGAGCAGCCGGGCGCCCAGCACGGCCGCGTGCAGCGAGAAGCGCTCGTGCGGGTCGGCGACGCGGTACCCGGTGAGCTCGGCGACCCGGCTCAGGCGGTAGGTCACCGTGCGGACGGCGACGTGCAACCGCCGCGCCGCCTCGGTGGCCACCTCGCCGGCGTCGAAGTACGCCTGCAGGGTCGCGAGGAACACCTCGGGCCCGCCGCGGACGCGCTCCAGCGGCCCGAGCACGTCACCGACCAGGTCGACGATCGCCTGGTCCCGCCCGAGCACCCGGTACACGAGCAGGTCGCGGGCGTTGAGGACGTCGGCGTCGAGCCCCAGCCGCTCGCCCGCAGCGAGCGCCTCGCGGGCCTCCTCGTAGCTGCGGGCCACCCCGAGGGCACCGGGGAACGCGCGGCCGGTGGCCACCCGCCAGCGGCCGGCCACGGCCAGCCGGCCCAGGTCCTCGTGCAGCTGCGCGCCGACGTCCGGACCCCGTCGTCCGCCGCCGGGGACCAGGACGACGACGCGGGCGTCCTTGGTGGCGACCAGCACCTCGCGGTCGCCGAACCGGTCGACGACGGCCCGCTCGAGCGCCGCCGCGGTGCGGGCGAGGTCGCCGTCGGCGTCGCGCGGGGCCACCAGCGCGACGTAGTGGGCCCTGCCCAGGTCCAGGCCGAACGGCTCGGCGCGTTCCACCATGCGCGCCACGTCGGCGTCGCCGCGCAGCAGGTCGTCGACGAACTCGGCGCGCAACGCCTCCTCGCGGCGGATCAGGTCGCGCCGCTCGGCCTGGTGGCCGTCGACGAGCAGGCCGACGGCGTCGTCGAGGACGCGCAGCACCGCCTCGGCGGCGCGGCGGACCTTCTCCGGGTCGCTGGAGCGCTCGACGAGCGGCAGCCGCCGCCAGAGCCGCCACGCCGCCGACAGGTAGAGGTCCACCGCGTGCCGGGCGTCCACGCCCTGAGCGGCCGCCCGCCTGCCCAGTTCCCGGACGGCGGCCAGCTCCCACGACTCGGCCCGGCGGCCGTGGACGGCGGCGTCGGCCAGCAGGGGCAGGAACTCGCCGAGCAGCTCCGCGGGGGCCCCCGACGCCGAGGCCGCGGCGGCGCCGACGGTGGACACCCAGTCCTCCGGTGCGCGCTGCTCGCTGCGGGCCACGGCTTCCCCTCGCGTCCGTTGCCGACGACCGGCAAGCACAGGGTGCCGCACCCGGCCGGCCGGAGCCGCATCCGGAGCGCCGCGGCCGGCCTCAGCCGGATGTGGTGGCACCCTCGGTCGGCCTCCTGGCGGCGGCGCGTGCGCCGCCTCCGGGGCGGGGCGGGCCGAGCGGTCGAGCGCGGCGGCGGCCTCTGGTGGCGGGGCCCGCGTCGGCCGGGTCGACCGGGACGAGGTCGGCCAGCCCGGTCAGCCGGAGCGGGCGGACAACCGCCCGCCGGCCGCCCGTGCGGAGCACCAGCCGGGCACCGCGCACGCGGCAGCGCCGGTCGGCCCGGGCCAGCACGTGCACGCCGGCGGCGCCGAGGAACGTCACCCGGTCCAGGTGCACGACCAGTTCCCGCAGCCCGGGGGCGCCCGCCCGGGACCGCAGGCAGGCCTCCAGCAACGGAGCCGTGTACGCGTCGACCTCGCCGACGACCTCGACGGCCGCGCGGCCGGGCCGGCGGACGGGAAGGGTGCTCACCGACAGGAGCTGACCGGGCTCGGGCCCGGTCCGGGGGGCGGGGGTGCGCAGCACGAGGACCTCCGGGCTGATCAGCGCAACGGGTCGAAGGCGGCCAGCTCGGGCGGCGCCTCGCCCTTGAGCACGGCCTGGGCCACCAGCTGCCCGCTGACCGGACCGAGCGCGATGCCCCACATGCCGTGGCCGCCGGCGACGAACACCCGCGGGGAGGCGGTCCTGCCCAGCAGCGGCAGCCCGTCGGGCGTGCAGGGCCGGGAGCCCACCCACTCGTTGCACCGGTCGTCGAGGTCGACGCCGGACAGGAAGGGGCGGACGGCGTCGACGATCGCCGCGATGCGCCGCGGGTCGAGCGGGTCGCCGGGCCGGCGGAACTCCATCATCCCGGCCACCCGCAGCCGCGGGCCGAGCGGTGTGAGCGCCACCCGCTGGGCGGGCAGGTACAGCGGACCGCGGGGCATCCGCTCCACCGGCACGCTGAAGCTGTAGCCGCGCCCGGCCTGCACCGGGCGGCGGACGCCGAAGCGCGCGGCCAGGCGTCCCAGCTCGGCGCCGGTGGCGAGGACGACGGCGTCGTGGTGCCGCCGCCCGCCGTCGGCGGTGACCACGTCGACCCCGGTGGGGCCGGTCGGCAGGTCGACGACGTCCGCCCCCTGGACGACCTCGCCGCCGCGGGCCTGCACCGCGAAGGCGAGGCCCGTGACGAACTCCGGCGGGTGCAGGTACCGCTGGCCGTGGATCTGCACCGCGGCGCCCACCCGGTCGGTCAGCGTCGGCTCCGCGGCGCGCACCCGCCAGCCGGTGACGGGGTGGAAGCTCGCCTTCTGGCCGGCGTCGCGGATCCGCTCGAGCTCCGCGCACAGCCGGTGCGCCTCGCGCTCGGTGCGGAAGCAGGCGAGGAACGTCTCCGCCCGGTGGGTGGGCGCCGGCACACCGCCGGCGGCCAGGACGTCGAACGCCTCGAGCGCGCGCTCGTTCAGCGGCGCGTACGCGGCCATCCCCCGTCGCCACGCCCGCGCGGTGCTGTGCCGGACGAACCCGGCCAGGAACCGCACCAGCGTGGTGTCGGCGGCCGGCGGGAGGTACACCGGCGAGTGCGGGCTGAGCACCGCGCGCAGCCCGTAGCGCAGCACCGTCGGCTCGGGCAGCGGCGCGGTCAGCGCCGGGGTGAGCCAGCCGGCGTTGCCCCAGGAGGCACCGGCTGCCACCTGGTCGCGGTCGTACACGGTGACCTCGACCCCGGCCTCCTGCAGGAACCAGGCGCACGACAGGCCCACCATGCCGGCGCCGACCACGGCGACCCGCTGGGGCGGGCCGGCGACGAACGCCGGGGCGTGCGGAGACGGCTGCTCGGGGGACACGACTGCTCCTCTCCCGTCACGGTGCGACGGAACGGGGGATGGGGAGGGCGTGACGGGAAGCCGTCAGCGCTCGGGCTGCGCGCAGGCGACGCAGGTCGCGGCGTGCGGCCGGAACTCCAGCCGTTCGGCGGGGATCGTGCCGCCGCACCCGGTGCACACGCCGTAGGTGCCCGCGGCGATGCGCGCCAGCGCCGCGTCGATCTCCTCGACGGTGCGCTGCAGGCCGGCCGCTCGGCGCACCGCCACCGGGTCGGGCACCGGGCTGACGGTCTCGGCCAGGGCGGCGTCGCGCTGCCGGACGCAGTCGGCGCGCTGCTCCTCGAGGAGGACGCGGAACGGATCCGGCGTGGTGGGCCGGGCGGTCCGGACCGGCGAGGCGACGGGAACGGTCATGAGGTCTCTCTCTTCCGGAAAGCAGGAGACGCGCCCACCGTTCGGGGGACGCGCCTGGGGGGAGCCGGGACGACCGGGGGGTCGGCGCTCTCCCGGCGGCGCCCGGTCGTGCCCGCGTCGGAGCACGCCGAGGTCGACCGGGCCGGGGAGCCGCGGGCTCGTCACCGGGATCGCGATCCGCGCACCCATCCCGCTCACCTCCTCCGCCGTGCGGCTTCTGAAGCCGTGACCCGACCATCCCCGGAGCCACCACGTCCCGGACAGGGCGGTCACCGGTGAACCCGGGAGCGTCCACCTTGCCGGTGACCGGCAATCGTCAGCTGCCGCCGTGCGGAGAACCCACCACCACGCCCGGGTGCGCTCGGTGCGGCACGTCGGTGAACAGGTCGACGAGGGCGTCCCAGCGGGTCCGCCGTCCGGCCGGGAACCGCGCCTCCGCACGCTCCCGGCGGCGCGAGCCCTCCGGGTAGCGGCGGCGCGCCCAGGGCGAGCGCGGGCGGGCCAGCCGCACCGCCCCCACGACCGCGACCAGGGGGACGAAGACGCCGACGACGCCGAGCACGACCCGGCCCTTGAGGATCGCGACCAGGGCGAACGCGAGGTTGGCGAGCACCGTCGCGACGACCGGCACCTCCCCGCGCGCCTGGTCGGCGTCGAAGGGGTTGGCCCCGATCAGCAGCAGCCCCCCGACGACGAGCGCCACCAGCACGGCGTCGACCGAGCTGCGGCCCTCGCGGCTCCAGTACACGTCCTCGAGGTGCAGCCACAGCGCGAACTCGTCGAGGGTCAGCGCCGCCCCGGTGCCGAAGAGGACGGCGAGCACGTACAGCCACGGCGGACCGGGCCGGTAGGTCAGCTCCACGGTGCCCGTGCCCAGCAGCAGGAAGATGCCGTAGACCTCGTGGTGGACGTGCACGCCGCCGACGCTGGCGTCGCGGAACGGCCCGCGACCGGTGCGGATCGCCCGGGTGACCAGCCGGGTGACCAGGAACGTCACCAGGAACGCGCCGAGCATCCAGGCGACCACCGCGCGGCGCCCCGCGAGCACCGGGAACAGCTCCGGTTCGATACCCACCCGGCACACCTTGTCCTGCGGCGACGTCAGCGGGAAGGTCTGCGGGCGGGGGCAGTACCGGAAAGGCGGCCATGGACGACGCCCTGGCGATCGACGCCCTGGTGCCGGTCGCTGCCGTGGCGCTGCTCGCCCCGGTCCTGCTCGGACTGGTCCCCCGGCTCCCGGTCCCGCAGGTCGTGCTGCTGCTCGCCGGCGGCGTGCTGATCGGCCCGCACGCGCTCGGCCTGGCCGCACCGGCCGAGATCCGGGTCCTGGCCGATGTCGGGCTCGGCTTCGTCTTCCTGCTCGCCGGCTACGAGGTCGACCTGCGGTCGTTCGCCCGCGACCCGGGCCGCCGGGCGGTCGCGGCCTGGTTCGTCTCCCTGGCCCTCGCCCTCGGCGTGGTCGCGCTGCTGGCGGCGGCCGGGCTGGTGCGCGCCTTCGTGCCGGTGGCGCTGGGGCTCACCACCACCGCGCTGGGCACGCTGCTGCCGATCCTGCGCGAGCGCGGTCTGCTGCGCGGCACGCTCGGCCGCTACCTGCTGCCCGCCGGCGGCGTCGGCGAGCTGTTCCCGGTGCTGGCCATCGCGATCTTCCTCGGGACGCAGAGCCGGTTCGTCGCCCTGCTGTCCCTAGGCGCGGTCGCCGTCCTGGGCGTCGTCCTAGCCGTCGCCCGGCGCGCGGTGCGCGACGGCTCCCGGCTGGCCACGGTCATCGCGCTGGGCCAGCACGAGACGGCGCAGATCACGCTGCGCGGCACCATCCTGCTGCTCATCGCCCTGATCGCGCTCACCGACGAGTTCCACCTCGACGCCGTGCTCGGCGCGTTCCTCGCCGGCGTGGTGCTGCGCTCGTGGGCCGGCTCGACCGCGCCGGTGCTGGAGTCGAAGCTCGACGCCGTCGGCTACGGGTTCTTCATCCCGCTGTTCTTCGTCTACTCCGGGATGTCCCTCGACCTGCCGGCGATCGCCGACGCGCCGCTGCGGCTGCTCCTCTTCTTCGGGCTCATGCTCGCCGTCCGCGGCGGTCCGGCGCTGGCCGTCTACCGCGGCGTCCTGCCGCTGCGCGAACGGGTGCAGACGGCGCTGATCACGACCACGGCGCTGCCGGTGCTCGTGGCGCTCACCGAGATCGGCCTGCGCAACGGGACGATGCTGCGCGAGAACGCCGCCGCCCTGGTCGGCGCCGGCGCCCTCACCGTGCTGGTGCTGCCCGCGCTGGCCGTGGCGATCGACCGGCCGGACCGGTCCGCGCCGCGCCCGGCCCCGGCTCCCGCGGAGGGCTGAGGACCCGTCAGCCGACGCGCCCGCTGCCCATGGACCCGCCCAGGAAGTTCCCGGCGAGGTTGGGCACGCTGCCCAGGCGGGCGAGCGCGACGCCGAGCCGGTGGTGGCCCTGGCGGCGGGCGGCCCAGGACGCCGCGAACACCAGCGTGGCGAGCCCCTGCAGCGACGCGTGGGTCATGCCGGCCCGCCGGGTCGCGCGGTCGGCCCCGGCCCACTCCGCCCAGCCCGCGACCGCCGTCGGCACCGCGGCGGCGACGCCGAGGCCCACCAGCCGGGTCGCCGCGCTCCGCGACGCCTCGTCGCGGAGCAGGTCGAAGTACATGGCGAGGAACCAGGCGCCGAGCGGCGCGTCGGTGAGGATGCCGTGCAGCGGCACCCCGGTCGCGTCGCCGTGGAAGAGGCGGCGCACCGGCGGCCGGGCGACCAGGCGGTCGGCGACCGGTGCCACCGCAGCGATGGCGCCGTCCCAGGCGGTGCTGCGTCCCAGCCGCCGGAGCAGCCGGGCGTACGCGCCGTCGGCGGGGGTGTGGACGCGCTCGGGAGAGCGCAGGGTGTCGCTCACGACCGTGGACGCTACTACGGACGTAGTGCGAAGTCACTACGTCTATAGTGATCGAGTGGCGACCACCCGGAGCCGCGTGCTGGACGCGGCGGTCGACGTGCTGGGCGCGGAGGGCCTGCGCGCGCTGACGCACGCCCGCGTCGACGCGCGGGCCGGGCTGCCGAAGGGGTCCACCTCCAACCACTTCCGGACCCGGCGCGCGCTGCTGTCGGGGGTCGTCGAGCACCTCGCGGCCGTGCAGCTGCAGCAGGCGAGCGACGCCTTCGAGGTGGCGACGGCCGACGACCTGGTCGAGGGGCTCTGCGCCCTGGTGGAGCGCGCGACGGGGCCGGACCGGGCGCTCACCACCGCGCGGTACGCGCTGTTCGTCGAGGCCGGGCACGACGCCGACCTGCGCGAGCAGCTCGCGCGGGGGCGCGCCACCGTGGAGGCGCCCCTCGTCGTCGCCCTGGCCGGCCTCGGCGCCCCCGACCCGCGGGCGGCGACCGCCGTCGTGGTGCCCTGCGTGCAGGGGCTGCTGCTCCGCCGCATCTCGCGGCTCGACGAGTCAGACCCCCGCCCGGTCGTGCGCCAGGTGGTGCGGGCGGTCCTCCCCTGACCGCCCCGGCTCAGCCGAGCGCGACCTCGGCCAGCAGGTCGACCTGGCGGACGTCGGGCACGGTCGGGTCGAGCACGAGCTCGTCGACTCCCGCCTCGGCGAAGCCGGCGATGACGTCGCGGATCGCCTCGGGCGAGCGGTGCGCGCCGCCGGCGATCCCCTCGGCGGCCTCGCGGCCCATCGGCGCGTAGTAGTCGAGCAGGTAGGCCCGCGACTGCTCCTCGGTGTCGCCCAGGCCGAAGTAGTTGAGCGCCACGATGCGCGGCGAGCCCTCCCGGCCGGCGTCCTGCCAGGCGGCGCGGACCTTCTCCACCCAGGGGGCGACCAGGTGGGGCGGCAGCCCACCCGCCGTCCAGCCGATGCCGTGCTCCACGGCGCGGCGCACCGCGGCGTCGGTGTGCCCGCCCACCAGCAGCGGCACCGCCGGGGCCTCGTCGGGCACCACCGGGGCGGTGCCCTCCAGCAGGGGCTCGCGCGCGAAGGCGCGGCGCAGGTCGGCCAGCTGCTGGTCGAAGACGCGGCCGCGGCCGGCGAAGTCCCGGCCGGTCAGCGCGTAGTCGGACTGCCGCCACCCGACGCCCAGGCCGAGGGTGAGCCGGCCGCCGGTGATCGCCTGCACCGTGGCCGCCTGCTTGGCGAGCTCGGCGGTGCTCCGGGTCGGCGCGAGCAGGACGTTGGGCAGGAAGCGGATCCGCTCGGTGACGGCGCCCGCAGCGGCGAAGACGGTGAGCTCCTCGTAGCTCGGGTACGACACCGCGCCGATCGAGGCGAGGGTCGAGAAGCCGGCGGCGTCCGCCCGCCGGGCCCACTCGAGCAGTTGCTGGCCCGTGGTGCCACGGACGCTGTTCGGGATGCCGATGCCGATCTCCACCGCGTTCTCCTCCTGGTCAGGACGTCGACGACCACCCCGTCCACTGCTGGACGGTCACCACGAGGAGCGGCCCGGACGGCGGCGCCTCGCGGTACTGCGGGAACCGCTCGACCAGCGCGCTGATTCCGGGGTGGTCGGGCCCCGGCGTGTCGACCACCCGCGCGACGCCGTCCGCCCGCACCCACCACAGCCGCGACCAGTCCTCGTCGTAGGCGTCGACGAGCAGCGAGCAGCGCGGCTCGACCCGGACGTTGGCCAGCCGCTGCAGGCGCCGGGTGCGCTTCGGCTTGGCGTCGACGGCGGTGTAGACGGTGTCGCCGACCAGCGCGAACACGCAGGGGACGACGTGCGGTGCGCCGTCCGGTCGCACGGTCGCCAGCCGCGCGACCGGGGACGCGGCGAAGCGCTCTCTCAGCTCGGTGTCCTGCACCCACCCGTCGTACCGCCTCCGCTGCTAGCTTGCCGCGCATGACCGGGCCAGGCCCCGCTCCGACCCCCGGTGCACCGCCGCCCGGGCCGCGGTCCCCGGTGCCCGCCCCGCCCGGCTGGCCGGCGTCGCTGCCCTCGCCGCCGTCGCACCTGCCGACCTGGGTGGAGGAGAGCCCGCCGCCCCCGCCCTCCGACCCGCGGCCGCTGCACCTCCCGCCCGAGCTGGCCGCGTCGGTGGACCGCGTGCTGGTCGCGGCCGTCGACGTGCTCGACGGCGCTGCCTCGATCGGCCCCGACCACCGCCCGGACGGCGGGGACCCGGACGTGGCCGCGGTCGACGCCGCGCTGGACGCGATCCTGCAGCCGGCGCCGGAGCTGCCCTGGAGCGGCTCGGCCGACGACGCCCGGACCGGCCTCCAGGTGCGGCTGACCGGCTGGCTGACCGGGGCGCAGGCCCTGACCGGTGACCCGCTGCCGCAGCTCCCCCCGACCGCGCACGACCACCTGTGGGGCGCCGCGGCGGTGGTCGCGCGGGCGGCCGCGGCGTCCCGCGCCACGGGGGACGAGGAGAGCGGGCTGGCGTGGGTGCTCGACCGCGCCGCGAGCTCCCTGCCCGGTGGCGCGTGGGAGCCCGACCGGGCGCTCGTGCCCGTGCGGCGGGAGCTCCGCTACCGGCTCAAGGCCCTCTACGACGGCGGTTCGGGGCACCTCCTGTGGGCGGTCGACGACGCGGCGCGGGACCGCTGGGACTACCCGGTCGACCACTTCGACCTCCCCGTGCCGCTCGCCCTCGCCCGGCGGGTGCAGGCGCTGGTCGACCGGTACGACCTGGACCACCCCGACGTCGGCAGCGAGCACCGCCCGCTGACACCGGCCGAGCAGGACGCGTTCCGCGCGGAGCACGCCGCGGTGGTCGCCGAGCTCAGCCGCACCCTGGGCCCGGCGTACGAGATCGACGACCGGGCCTGGTCCGGCCCGGCGGGGGCGGACCGGACGACGGTCTCCGCCCAGCTCCCGGACGGCCCGGCGGAGGCCCCCGGTCCGTCGTCCCCGCCCACGCGGTGGACCGAGAGCCTGCTGCGGGCGCCGGTCCCGGCCGGCTGGTTCGTCAAGGAGTCGCTCACCCTGCTGGCGCCCGACGGCCAGGCGAACGTCATCGTGTCGCGCGAGCCCCTGGACCCGACGCTGACCACCGAGCGGTACGCGGAGGTGCAGGGCGGCCTGCTGAGCCGGGAGTTCCCCGGGTTCAGGGAGCACTCGTTCGAGCCGGTCGAGCTGTCGGCCGGCCACGCGTTGCTCCGGTCGTTCTCGTGGACCCCGCCCGACGGCGTCGCCGTCACCCAGCGGCAGCTCTACCTCGCCCGCTCGGGGACGGGCTTCACCGCGACGGCGACCTCGCCCAGCACCCAGGCCGACCGGTTCGCGGCGGTGTTCGACGAGGTGCTGCGCGGGCTGGAGCTGGGCGAGCCGGAGGCCGTCGAGCCGCCGCCGGTGCCGGAACCCCCGCCGGTGCCGGAACCGCCGCCGCTCCCGGAGCCCCCGCCGCTGCCCGAGCCGCCGCCGGTCCCCCAGCCTCCCCCGGTGCCCGAGCCGCCGCCCGTGCCGGAGCCGTTCCCGGTGCCGCAGCCGCCGCCGGCCCCCCAGCCGCCGCCCCCGCCGGTGGTGTCCGCCCGCGATCCGCTGCTCACCGCGGTCGACCGGGTGCTGGTCACCGCCGTCGACGTCGCCGCCGCGCAGCTCCGCCCGGCGCCCGAGCCGTTCGACGACGACGTCCGCAGCGTCCAGTCCGGCCTCGTCGGGGTGGTGACGCCGCGCGCCGGCCGGCCCTGGCCGTGGCAGGAGGAGCCCGACGTCGAGGGGCGGGTCCGCGGCCGGATCACCGCCTGGGCCGAGCGCGCCCACCTGGTCACCGGCACGCCCGTCCCGGTCCCCGGCGAGCCGGCCGAGCGGCTGTGGTGGACGGCGCAGACGATCGCCTGGGCCGCGGCGCACGGGACGGACGGGTCCACCCGGCTGGCCGGCGTCCTCGACCGGGTGCTGCAGGGCCTGGACTCGCCCGAGGCGGCGTGGGACGACGAGGCCCGGGCCCCGGTGGTCTGGCGGGCCCGCCGCTACCGGCTGACCACCGTGCTCGACCGGGGTTCCGGCCGGTTCCTGGTGGCCGGCAACCCGGCGGCGCAGGCCCGCTTCGGCTCGGTCGTCGACCCGTTCGACCTGCCCGTCGCGCTGCGGCTGGCGCACCGCGTGAGCGACCTGCTCGTGCAGTTCGACGCGGGCTTCGAGCTGCCGCCCGGCGTCACGGCCGTGCGCGACCCGCGGGACGCCTTCACCGACAGCTACCGGTTCGTCGTCGAGCGCCTGCGCGCGGCCCTGGGTCCCGCCTACGAGGTCGTCGACGGCGCCAGCTTCTGATCGCCGCGGTTCCGCATCCGGTCGCCGCGTCCCGGAACCGCTGCTAGCTTTGCCGACCATGGTCTGCCCTGGTCAGCGCCCCGTGGCACGCGCTCGGTGACCGTCCCTCTCGCCCTGCTGTCGCTCGGCATCGTCGTGCTCGGCGGCGCGCTGTTCGCGGTGAGCGAGTGGCGGAAGTGGCGGCCGTCGCTGGCCACCGCGCTGCTCGTCGCCCTCCTGCTCCGGCTGGCGGTGTTCGCCATCGCCGGCGAACGGCTCGCCCCGTACGACCTGGACCACGACTTCCTCGTCGCGGGGCAGAACGTCCTCGAGCACCGCGACCTCATGCTCAACGCCCGGGAGCGGGGGTGGAACTACCTCCCGACCTACGGCTTCGTGCTGGCCGGCGCCGTCACGCTGATGGACCTGACCGGGCTGCCGTGGCTGGTGGCCGCCCGGATCCCGGCGATCGCGTCCGACATCGGCGTCGTCGTGCTCGTGCACCTGCTGGCCGACCGGGAGAACGCGGGCCGGCGCGCGTTCCAGTACGCCTGCACGCCGATCGTGATCCTGGTCTGCGCCGTCCACGGCCAGATGGAGCCGTTGTGCCTGCTCCTCGCCCTGGGTGCGTTCCTCGCCCTGAAGAACCGTCCGCGGGCCGTGCTCGCCGGGGTGCTCCTCGGCCTGGCGATCTCGGTCAAGACGTGGCCGGTGCTCTTCCTGCCCGCGCTGCTGCTCGCCCTGCCCGGCTGGGCGGCGCGCGTGCGGCTGCTGCTCGGGGCCGTCGGGGTGTGCCTGGCGCTGCTGCTCACCCAGCCCCTCACGGTGGGCACCCCGGTCGAGCGCCTGCCGGCCACGGTCGCCCGCATCCTGTCGTACCACTCGCCCGGGGGCTCGTGGGGCTGGGCCTCGATCATCTGGGCCTACGCCCCCTACACGAACGAGAACTACGAGGACTCGACCCTGTGGGCGGTGGTGGGGCGGACCGGGTCGGTGCTGACGCTGATCGCCGTCGCGGCCGCGCTGTGGTGGTGGCGGCGCGCCGACCGGCTCGTGGTGGCCGGGGTGACGGCGGCGGTCTTCCAGGTGACCACCGCGGGCCACGGCGCCCAGTACCTCGCGTGGCCGGCCCCGTTCCAGGTGCTCCGCCCGACCCGGCTCGTGCCGTTGCTGCAGTTGGGCATCGGCCTCTGGGCGTGGTGCGCCTACATCGGCCTCGCCCTCGTGCCGGCCGAGGACTACACCCGGGTCGCCAACACCTGGCAGATCACCAGCCTGCTCCTCGTCGTCCTGTTCCTGCTGGCCCTGCCGTGGCGGCAGCGGGGCCCGGTGGCCCACCCGGGCGCGGCCGAACCACCGGCGGCCCGGGCCGTCCCGGACCCCGTGCCCTGACACCTCAGAGCGGCCGGACCGCCGCCACGAGGTGACCGGTGCCGCTGGCGGCGTTGCGGACGGCGGCGTCCCAGCCGCCGCCGGCCTCGGCCGTGGCCAGCGTGACCGTCGAGGGCAGGAACAGCGGCTTCTGGAAGCCGACGTCCACGGTGAACGCGTCGGGCAGGCGGCCGGCCAGGGCGCCGAGCACGCGGGCCTTGACCCACATGCCGTGCGCGATCGCCCGCTTGAAGCCGAACGCCTTCGCGCTGAGGCCGGAGAGGTGGATCGGGTTCACGTCGCCGGAGACCCTGGCGTAGCGGCGGCCGGCGTCGTCGGGCACCCGCCAGGTGGCGACGGGACGGACCTCGCCGATCGCCACCGTCGTCTCCGACCCCGCCGCGCCCTCCGGCGCCGCGGCGCCGCGGGCCAGGTAGGTCGACCGGCCGCGCCAGACCTCTTCGCCGTCCACCGTCGCCGACGCGCACAGGTCGACCGTCGCCCCCTTGGCGTGCCGCGCGAAGCGCTCGGCCCACACCTCGAGGTCGAGCGCCTCGTCGGCGCCGATCGCGCGCAGCAGGTCGATCCGGTTGCGCACGTGCACCAGCCCGGGGAGGGCCAGCGGGAACGACCGGTCGCTCATCAGCGCGACCTGCAGCGGGAAGGCCAGCACGTGCGGGTAGGTGGCCGGCAGGACGTCGGACAGCGGGAACCCGCACACCCGGTCGTAGGCGGCCAGCTCCCCGGGGTCGACCCGGACGCCGGTGCGGGCCACCCGCGCGTCGGGCAGGGCACCGCCCCGCCCGCGCGCGGTGAGCACGGCGCGCGCGAACAGCTTCGGCATCGCCGGTGGCGAGCTCAGGACCGTGCGGGCGTCCATCAGGCCCCCAGCATCGACTGGCCGCACACCCGCACGACCTGGCCGTTGACCCCGGCGCTGGCCGGCTGGGCCAGCCAGGCGATCGTCTCGGCGACGTCGACGGGCAGGCCGCCCTGCTGCAGCGAGTTGATCCGCGACCCGACCTCGCGGGTCCCGAACGGCATCTTCGCCGTCATCTCGGTGACGATGAAGCCCGGCGCGACGGCGTTGATCGTCGCCCCGCGCTCGGCGAAGGCCGGCGCCCAGGCGCGGACCATGCCGATCACGCCGGCCTTGCTGGCGGCGTAGTTGGTCTGGCCGCGGTTGCCGGCGATGCCCGACTGCGAGCTGACGGCCACCACCCGGCCGCCGGGCTCCAGCACGTCCTCGTCGAGCAGCGCCTGGGTGATGTCGAGCTGCGCCTGCAGGTTGACCGCCAGCACCGGGTTCCAGCGGGCGGCGTCCATGTTGACCAGCAGCTTGTCCCGCGTGATGCCGGCGTTGTGGACCACGACGTCGACCCCGCCGTGCCGCTCCCGCAGGTGCGCGATCAGCCGCGCCGCCGCGTCGGGGGTGGTGATGTCGAGCTGGAACGCCGTCCCGCCGATCTCGTTGGCGACGTCGGCCAGCGACTGCCCCGCCGCCGGGACGTCGACGGCGACCACGTGGGCGCCGTCGCGGGCCAGCACCCTCGCGATCGCGGCGCCGATGCCCCGCGCCGCGCCGGTGACGACCGCGACCTTGCCCGCGAGCGGCCGCTCGTCGTCCTGGTCGGGGACGTCGGCCACCGACACGGTGACCGGCTGCCCGTCGACGTAGGCCGACCGGCCCGACAGGAAGAAGGTCAGCGGGCCGGCCACCGAGGCCTCGGCGCCGGCCGGCACGAGGACCAGGTTGGCCGTCGAGCCGTTCAGCAGCTCCTTGCCGATGCTCCGCACCAGCCCGTCCAGGGCCTGGCGGGCGGCGGCCTGCGCCGGGGAGCCGGCGTCCGACGCCGGCTCGCCGAGGATCACGACCCGGCCGCTCGGCCGCAGCCGCTTGACGGCCGGCGCGAGGAAGTCGTGCGCGGCGGCCAGGTCGGCCGGGCCGGTGAGCCCGGTGGCGTCGAGGACGACGGCGGCGAGCTCCTCGCCGTCGGTCGACCCGTCGGCGGCCACCGGGGACAGCACGGTCACCCCGGCGTCCTTGAGGACGGCGGTCACCGTCTCGCGCAGCCACCCCTCCCCCGCGGAGCCGACGACCGCCGGGCCGGGCAGCAGCGGCTGGCCCGGCTCGTAGCGGCGCAGCACGGCCGGCCGCGGCAGGCCCAGCTGCTTGGTGATCGTCGTCCCGACGCCGGAGTTGGCGAAGTTCGTGTACCAGTCGCTCACGGTGGATGCCTCCGAGGTGCTCGATCGGGATGCAGCGCGGGATCAGGACTCGAGGATCGCGACGACGCCCTGGCCGCCGGCGGCGCAGATGGAGATCAGGCCGCGCTTGCCCGGGCCCGCCTCGTGCAGCTGCTTGGCCAGGGAGGCGACGATGCGGCCGCCGGTCGCGGCGAAGGGGTGCCCGGCGGCCAGCGACGAGCCGTTGACGTTCAGCTTCGACCGGTCGATCGCCCCGAGCGGGGCGTCGAGGCCGAGCTTGCCCTTGCAGTAGTCCGGGTCCTCCCAGGCCTTGAGCGTGGCCAGGACGGTGGACGCGAACGCCTCGTGGATCTCGTAGAACTCGAAGTCCTGCAGGGTCAGGCCGTTGCGGGCGAGCAGCACGGGCAGCGCGTAGACCGGCGCCATGAGCAGGCCCTCGCCGCCGTGCACGTAGTCGACCGCGGCGGTCTGCGCGTCGACCAGGTGGGCCAGGACGGGCAACCCCCGCTCGGCGGCCCACTCGTCGGAGGCCAGCAGCACCGCGGAGGCGCCGTCGGACAGCGGGGTGGAGTTGCCGGCCGTCATGGTGGCCTCGGCGCCCTCGGGCAGCGCCCTGCCGAACACCGGCTTCAGCTTCGCCAGCTTCTCCAGCGAGGAGTCCGGCCGCAGGTTCTGGTCGCGGGTCAGGCCCAGGAACGGGGTGACCAGGTCGTCGAAGAAGCCGCGGTCGTAGGCGGCGGCCAGGTTCTGGTGCGAGCGGACGGTGAGCTCGTCCTGCTCCTCGCGGCCGATCTCCCACTCGTGCGCGGTGACCTGGGCGTGGTCGCCCATGGCCAGGCCGGTGCGCGGCTCGGCGTTGCGCGGGACCTCCGGGGCGAGCATGCCGGGCCGGATGCCGGCCAGCGCCTTGAGCCGCTGCTGCACGGTCTTGGCGTTGTTCAGCGAGATGAGCACCCGCCGCAGGTCGTCGTTGACCGCGAGCGGGGCGTCGGAGGTGGTGTCGACGCCGCCGGCGATGCCGGACTCGATCTGCCCGAGTGCGATCTTGTTGGCGACGAGCACCGCGGCCTCGAGGCCGGTGCCGCACGCCTGCTGGACGTCGTAGGCGGGGGTGGAGGCCGCGAGCCGGGAGCCCAGCACGCTCTCGCGCGTCAGGTTGAAGTCGCGGGAGTGCTTGAGGACGGCGCCGGCGACGACCTCGCCCACCTGCGCACCCTGCAGGCCGAAGCGCGCGACGAGACCGTCGAGCGTCGTGGTGAGCATGTCCTGGTTGGACGCCTGCGCGTACGTCGAGTTCGAACGGGCGAACGGGATGCGGTTACCGCCGACGATCGCGGCCTTGCGGGTCATCGGGACCTCCGGGGTCGGTGGAATTGCTCGGTACCAACGGTATCAGGTACCGTTCTTCACATGAAACTTGAGGCGGTGAGACCTGCGTCGCAGGACAAGATCGCCCACGGCGGGGAGCGCCGCGAGTCGGAGCCGGCGACGGCCCGCGACCGCCGCGACTCGAGGTGGGACGAGCACCGGGCCGAACGCCGGCGCCAGCTGGTCGACGCCACCCTCGCCGCCGTCGGCAAGCACGGCGCCGGCGTGGGCATGGAGGAGATCGCGGCCGAGGCCGGCACCAGCAAGACCGTCGTCTACCGGCACTTCGCCGACCGCGCCGAGCTGCACGTCGCCGTCTGCAACAGGGTGGCCTCCCAGCTGCTGCCCAAGCTCCGCGAGGCGTTCGAGAGCAGCGGCGAGCCGCGGCGGATGCTGGCCGCCGCGATCGACACCTACCTCGGCTTCCTGGAGGCCGACCCGGAGCTGTACCGCTTCGTCGTCCACCCGCCCAACCTCGACCGGTCGGCGACCAGCGATCCCATCGACACCCTGTCCGACCTGGTCGGCGACCAGGCCGCCGCCGCGGTCTCGGTCGCGCTGCAGCAGGCCGGCCGCGATCCGGCGGCCGCCGCGCCCTGGGGCCACGGCGTCGTCGGGCTGGTCCGCTCGGCGGCCGACTGGTGGCTCCGCGCGGAGCGCCCCATGCCCCGCAGCGAACTCGCCGCTCATCTCACGGATCTCGCGTGGTCGGGGCTCTCGGCCATCGGCTCGACCCCTCAGGAGGAGAAGTGACCACCAGTCTTCCCGCGTCGGTGGACCCCCGGGCGATCCAGGAGGTCCTCGACGGGCGCTGGGGGCACGTGCGCCGCGACGCCCGCGAGCACCTGGGCGACCCCGAGTTCGCCCCGGTCTACGGCGAGACCGTGCAGGAGGCGCGCGAGAGGATCACCCGGCTGACGAGGAAGCTCGCCGCCAGCGGCCGCGTCGGCCTCGGCTTCCCCAAGGAGTACGGGGGGCAGGACGACGCCGGCGGCTCGGTGGCCTCCATCGAGATGCTGGCGTTCGGCGACCTGTCGCTGATGGTCAAGGCCGGAGTCCAGTGGGGTCTGTTCGGCGGCGCCGTCCAGCTGCTGGGCACCGAGCGCCACCACGCCGCGTACCTCGCCGACATCATGAGCTTCGACCTGCCCGGCTGCTTCGCGATGACCGAGACCGGGCACGGGTCCGACGTCCAGCAGCTGCGCACGACGTGCACCTACGACCCCGCGACGCAGACGTTCGACCTGCACACCCCGCACGAGGCGGCGCGCAAGGACTACATCGGCAACGCCGCGGAGGACGGCCGGATGGCCGTCGTCTTCGCGCAGCTGATCACCCGGGGGGAGAACCACGGCGTGCACGCCTGGCTGGTGCCGATCCGCGACGCCGACGGCACGCCGTGCGCGGGAGTGACCATCGGGGACGACGGCCCGAAGGCCGGCCTGCTCGGCGTCGACAACGGCCGGCTGACCTTCGACCACGTCGAGGTCCCGCGGGAGATGCTGCTCGACCGCTACGGGCAGGTCGCCGAGGACGGCACCTACTCCTCGAGCATCGAGAACGAGACCCGCCGCTTCTTCACCATGCTCGGCACGCTGGTGCGCGGCCGGGTGAGCGTCGGCGGCTCGGCCGGCTCGGCGACGAAGCTGGCGCTGGACATCGCCGTCCGGTACGGCGACGTGCGCCGCCAGTTCGCCGCCCCCGGCAGGGACCGCGAGATCGTCGTCAACGACTACCTCGTGCACCAGCGCAAGCTGCTGCCGGCCCTGGCCACCTCCTACGCGCTGCACTTCGCGCAGGAGGAGCTGGTCAGCACGATGCACGACGTCCAGTACAAGACGCACGTCCTGGGCGAGGAGATCGACGAGCAGGGCCAGCGCGAGCTGGAGTCGCGGGCGGCCGGGCTCAAGGCGGCCAACACCTGGCACGCCACCCGCACCATCCAGATGTGCCGCGAGGCCTGCGGCGGCGCGGGCTACCTCGCCGAGAACCGGCTGCCCGCCCTCAAGGCCGACACCGACGTCTTCACGACGTTCGAGGGCGACAACACCGTCCTGCTGCAGCTGGTGGCCAAGGGCCTGCTCACCGGCTACCGCGACGCGTTCGGCTCGCTCGACGGGTGGGGCAAGGTCGGCTTCGTCGCCGACATGGTCCGCGAGACGGTGCTGGAGCGGACGGCGGCCCGCAACCTCATCGCGCGGCTGGTCGACGCGGTGCCCGGCCGGGACGACGACGTCCCCCTGCTCGACCGCGGCTGGCAGCTGAAGATGTTCGAGTTCCGCGAGAAGCACACCCTCGAGGGCGCGATCAAGCGGCTGCGGAAGAACGCGGCCACCGAGGGCATGGAGCCGTTCGACATGTTCAACGACGTCCAGGACCACGTGCTGCGGACGGCGCAGACGCACATCGACCGGATCGTGCTCGAGGCCTTCGTGGCCGGCGTCGACCGCACCACCGACCCCGACGCCAAGCGGCTGCTGGACTCGCTGTGCGACCTCTACGCGCTGTGGACGATCGAGCAGGACAAGGGCTGGTTCCTCGAGCACGGCCGGCTCACCCCCACCCGCGCCAAGGTGCTGACGGCGACGGTGAACGCGCTGCTCAAGGACGTGAGGCCGCACATGACCACGCTGGTCGACGCGTTCGCGATCCCGGCGGCGTGGAAGGCCGCGCGGATCCTCGAGGAGGAGGGCGAGCGGCAGGAGGCGATGGCCGCCCGCGACGCCGAGGTGCGCGCCCAGGCCGAGGCCACGCAGGCGCCCGGTGACACGGCCACCGACCTCGAGGTTCCGCCCGGCCAGTAGCCGACCTCCGCTTTCGGCGCCGAAAGCAGTGCCGCTTTCGGCGCCGAAAGCGGGAGTGGGGGTCACGCGAGGGCCGGCTCGCGGGTGGGGGGCGCGGGGAAGCCGCCGACCAGCTGCTCGAAGGCGTGCGCGACCCTCAGGCAGGTGGCGTCCTCGAACCGCCGGCCGACCAGCATCATCCCGACCGGCAGCCCGTCGGCCAGCCCGGCCGGGACGCTGGTCGCCGGGTGGCCGCTGACGTCGAACGGCGCGCAGTTGACGATCATCTCCAGCGCCCGCGCCACCTGGATCTCGAGCGGGTCGTCGGGCGCGGGGATCGGCGGCGCGACCATCGGCACGGTGGGCAGCACCAGCAGGTCGACGTGCGACAGGGCCTGGTCGTAGCGCTCGCGCACCTCGATGGCCAGGTTCCGCGCCATGGCGTAGTGCCGCCCGTGCATCCGCTCGGCCGACCAGCGACCGGCCATCGCGACCAGGTTCACCGTGGGCGACCAGCGGTCGGCGACCTCGCGGCGCTGCCGGCCGTAGTGCTCGACCAGCTCGGGGTCGTAGAGCCCCTCCCAGTTCAGGCCGTAGCCCTCACCGTTGATCATCTGGGCCGCGGCGCCGTCGGTGGCGATCACGTTCCAGACGTGCATCGCGTGCCGGTGCCACGGCAGGTCGACGTCGACCACCTCGATGCCGAGCTCACCGAGCCGCCCGGCCGCCGCGCGCACCGTGTCGTCCACACCGGGCTCGGACAGCTCGGCGAACCCGAACCCCTGGGCGAGGACGCCCACCCGGAGGCCGGCGACGCCGCCGCCGAGCGCCGCGGCGTACTCCTCGGGCACCAGGCCGGCCGGCTGCCGCGGGTCCAGCCCGTCGCGCCCGGCGACGACGTCGAGGACGACGGCGGCGTCGGCCGCGGTGCGCGTCATCGGGCCCAGGTGGTCGAGGGTCAGCTCGATCGGGAACGCGCCCGTGTAGGGCACCAGGCCGTGGGTCGGCTTGTGCCCCACGATGCCGCTGAACGCCGCCGGCATGCGGATCGAGCCGCCCTGGTCGCCGCCGAGCGCGAGGTCGACCTCGCCTGCGGCCACCAGCGCGGCGCTGCCGCTGGAGCTGCCGCCGGTGGTGCGGGACGGGTCCCACGGGTTGCGCACGGGACCGCTGCACGAGGTGTGGCTGCCGCCGGAGAAGCACAGGTCCTCGCACACGGCCTTGCCGGCGATCGTCGCGCCGGCGCCCAGCAGCCGGCTGACCACGGTGGCGTCTCGCCGGGGGACGAATCCCTCCAGGGTGTGCGAGCCGTTCATCATCGGGACGCCCGCGACCGCGATGTTGTCCTTGACCGCGACGGTCCGCCCGGCCAGCGGCCCGGCGTCGGCCCCGCGGATCTCGGTGCGCACGTACCAGGCGCCGAGCGGGTTCTCCGCCTCGTCCGGCCGGGAGCTCGGGCGGTCGGTGCGCTCCGGCGGCGCGATCGCCGCGTAGAGCTCCTCGACCGCCTCGTAGGAGTCGAAGGCGCCCGCGACGAGCAGGGCGTAGGTGTCGAGTTCGGCGTCGCTGGGCTGCATCCCGTAGGAGCGGGCGAGCGCGGCGACGTCGTCCTTGCCGGGACGGTGGACGGTCATGGCGACCTCCGGGGAGGGACGGCGGTGCCATCACGCTAGGGCGGCACCGGCGCCCCTGTCACGGCCTCGGGGACGCCCCGGATGATGTCCTCCCGTGGAACTCCTCGCCGTGGCCGAAGCGCTCCGCGTGCCGCTGTCGGTCGACCTCGCCGCGATCGTCATCGGCGCGCTCACCGGCGGGCTGCTCGCCGCCCGCGAGGGGTTCGCCGTCTCCGGCGTGCTGCTGCTCGCCATCAGCGGCGGGCTGGGCGGCGGGCTGATCCGCGACGTGCTGCTGGCCGAGGGCCCGCCGGTCGCGCTGACCAACGAGGCATACCTGCCCACCGTGGCGATCACCGCGATGGTGACGTTCTACTTCTCCGGCTGGCTGTCGCGGCTCACCGGGCTGCTCGTCGTCCTCGACGCGGTCACGCTGGGCTTCTTCACCGTGGTCGGCGCGCAGCGGGCGGAGCTGGCCGGGCTGCCGGTCGCCTCGGTGCTGTTCATCGGCACGCTCACCGCGGTCGGCGGCGCGCTCATCCGCGACGTGCTGCTGGCCCAGCGCGCCGACATCGTGCAGCCGGGGCCGTACAACGCGGTGGCCGCGCTGCTCGGAGCCGCGCTGCTGAGCGTGCTCTCCGGGCCGCTGGACCTCGGCCCGCTGCCGGTCGCGATCGCGGTGATCGTCTTCGTCGCGCTGCTGCGGGTGCTGTCGGTCTGGCGCGGCTGGTCGGCGCCGGTGGCGGTCGACCTGCCGGCCCGCACCCGGACCGCCGTCCGCCGTCGCCGCCGGGGCTGAGCCTCAGCGCAGGACGCGCGGGGAGGGCGCGGTGCCCGGCGGGACGAGCTGCGGGCCGGCCCCGGGCGGCCGCGGGCGGTCCTCGGGGTGCAGGCGGACGGCGAGCAGGGCGACGTCGTCCTCGGTGTCGGGCAGGAACAGCCGGGTGAGCACCCGGTCGCACAGCTCGGCCAGCGGCAGCCCCACGCAGCCGCGCAGCACCTCGACCAGCTCCGCCGTCCCCGCGTCGATGTCGCGGTCGCGGCGCTCGACCAGCCCGTCGGTGTAGAGCAGCACCGTCGAGCCCCGCTCGATCTCGGCGACGTGGTCGCAGCGCTCGGTGTCGTGCGCCACCCCCAGCAGGAGGTCGAACGACCCGCCGTCGAGCACGGTGACCGCGCCGTCGGCGCCGAGCACGATCGGCGGCAGGTGCCCGGCGTTGGACCAGCGCAGCAGCGCCCGCCCCCCGGCGAGGTCGTCGGGGGTGCGCTCGAGCCGGGCCACCAGGCAGGTCGCCATGGTGTCCAGCGCCAGGCCGTGGACGGCGCGGTCGAGCTCGGTGAGCACCCGCGCCGGGGAGGCGCCGCTGGAGTAGCTGATGCCGCGCAGCAGGCCCCGGACCTGGCCCATGGAGGCCGCCGCGCGGCTGTCGTGGCCGACGACGTCGCCGATCGCGAGCACCGTGGCGCCGTCGGTCTGCAGGAACGCGTCGTACCAGTCGCCGCCGATCTCGGCCCCGGTGGCCGCGGCGGCCGGCACGTAGCGGACGACGATCTCGCTGTGGTCGGGCTCCGGCGGAGCCGTCAGCATGCTGCGCTGCAGCGTCTCGGCGAGGGCCCGCTGCTGGACGAACAGCCGCGCGTGCTGCAGCGCCAGCCCGGCCCGGCGGCCCACCTCGATCGCGGTGTCCACCTCGGCGGCGGAGTGCGGCCCGCGGTCGGGCCCGTTCAGCAGCCCGAGGGCGCCGAGCGTCTGACCGCGGCCGGCCAGCGGCACGATCGCGCTGGAGACCGCGCCCAGGCGGGCGAACAGCTCGCGCAGCGCGGGGTCGGGCAGGATCCGCTCCAGGTACTCCTGCTCGATCACCGGCATCACGACCGGCCGGCCGGTGCGCGACACCCGGTGCGGGCTGGCCTCCTCGGTGGCGCCGGCGAGCATCGACCGCACGTACTCGTCCACCTCGGCCCTGCGGGCGGGGTCGCGGTGACCGGTGGCCATCTCGTGCAGCCGGCCCTGCTCGTCGGTGACGACCAGCCAGCACCAGTCACCGAGGGCGGGGACGACGAGCGAGGTCAGCTCCTCGATCTGCGCGCTGATGTCGACGGTGTCCGACAGCACCCGGCCGACGTCGGCGAGCAGCTGCAGGTGCCGGTTGGCCTCGGCCATGGCCGTGACGGCGGCGTCGCGCTCGGCGTCGGCCTGCAGGCGGGACACCGAGAGGGCGATCTGCGCCGTGAGCGCGTCGAGCACCTCGAGGTCGTCCCCGGCGAAGGGGTGCTCCTCGGACCAGACGACGACGAAGCTGCCGAGCACCCGCCCCTCGACCCGCAGCGGCAGCGCGGCGAGCGCGTGCACGCCGATCACGTCGGTGATCTCGGCCATCTTCGGGAACCGGGCCCGCGCCTCCTCGGCGGAGGACAGGAACACGCGCCGGCCGTGCCGCGCCACGTACTGGGTGGGCAGCGAGTCGTCGAGCTCGATCTCGACGCCCCCGGGCGGCAGCTCGACGTCGGCACCGGTGCGGACGGCGTCGACGAGCCAGTGGGTCAGGTGCAGCCGCAGCGGCGCGCCGCCGGGGTCGAAGACGGCCAGCGCGCTGGAGCGGGCGCCGAGCACCTGGGCGCCGCGCTGGGCGATGCCGGCCAGCTGCTCGATCCGCGTCGCGTTGGCCATCTCGGCGGCCACCTCGGCGATGGCCGCCGCCCGCTGCACGGCGGACAGCCGGCGCTCGGACTCCTCGCGCGCGTCGGTGACGTCGACGACGGTGCCGAGGACGCGCACCGCCTCCCCGCCGGGGTCGACGACGACGCGGGCGCGCGAGACGGTCCACCGGACCGCGCCGTCCGTCCGCAGCACCCGGCACTCCGCGACGAACTCGCCGCGCTCGGCCAGCGCGGTGGCCATCGCCTCGCGCACGCCGGCGTGGTCGTCGGGGTGGATGTGCTGCATCAGCTGGTCGAGGTCGTCGAGCTGGACCGCGCCCTCGAGGCCGAAGATCGCCGCGGCGCGCTCGTCCCAGAACACGGAGCCGGTGCGCAGGTCGCGCTCCCAGATGCCGACCGAGCCGGCCTCCAGGGCCACGTCCAGCCGCGCCGACGACGCGCCCACCGCCGACTGCGCGGCCGAGAGCTCGAGCTCGGCGACGACCGACGCCGACAGCTGCTCGAGCAGCCGGGCGGCGTCGTCGGTCCAGGACCGCGGTGTCGTGTCGTAGACGGCGAGGACGCCGACGACGTGCCCGGACGCCGCGACCAGCGGGGCGCCCAGGTAGGCCTGCACCTGCCCGGAGGTGACCGCGGGCAGGTGGGCCACCCGCTCGTCGTCGCGGGCCGAGGGGATGTTCAGCGGCTCACCCTGGCGGACGACGATCTCCGACAGCGCGCCGGTGAGCAGCGCCGGGCCGCCGATGACGCCGGCCGGCAGGCCGTGCCCGCCGACGACGGTGTCCTGGTCGGTGAAGATGGTGACCTTGGCGTGGCCGGCGCCGACGAGGCGGGCGGCGAGCGCGGAGAGCCGGTCGAACGCCGCCGGGCCGGGGACCTCCACGAGCAGCCGGCGGGCGCTGGCGATGCGGTGCCGGTCGCGGAGCACGTCGACGGGCGCAGGAATGGGCAGTGCCGACACGCACGTCTCCCCTCGAGCTCCCGGCAGCGGCGGGCGCACTGCTGGACCCGCGGTCGGACCCATGCTGTCACGTCGGTCCGTGCGAAACCGGATCGTCCCTCGAAGTGACGGCGCGCCGCCCTCCCCCGGACGGGTGATCCGCCCCGACCCGCCGTTCACGCCCGCCGCCGCGGCGCCGATCCGTGAACCGTGCCCGGGACCCTCACCCTGCCGGACTGCCGGCCGCTGCTGGCGTCCCCGGACGACCTCGCGCTGGCCTTCCAGCCGATCGTCGACCTGGCCGGCGCCACCGTCGCCGGCTACGAGTCGCTGGCCCGCTTCCCCGGCACCGCCGGCCCCGACGTGTGGTTCGCCGCGGCCGAGGAGGCCGGCCTGGGCGCCGAGCTCGAGGCGCTGGCCGTCCACAAGGCGCTGGCCGCCGTCCCCGGCCTGCCCGACAACACCTTCCTGACCGTCAACGTCAGCCCGCACCTGCTCGGCAGCGACCCGGTGCAGCGGGCCCTGGCGACCCGCCGCGACCTGACCCGCGTCGTCGTCGAGCTCACCGAGCACACCCCGGTCGACGACCTGGCCGCGCTCAAGCGGCAGGCCGACGAGCTGCGGGACCGCGGCGCGCTCATCGCCCTGGACGACGCCGGCTCCGGCTACTCGGGCCTGCAGCAGCTGGCCGCCCTGCGCCCCCAGGTGGTCAAGCTCGACCGGGCGCTGGTCGGCGACGCCGACTCCGACCCGGTGCGCGTGGCGCTGGCCGAGATGGTCGGCGAGTTCGCCGGCCGGATCGACGCCTGGCTGCTGGCCGAGGGGCTGGAGACCGCGGGCGAGCTGGCCGCGTTCATGCGCCTGGGTGTCCCGCTGGGCCAGGGCTGGGTGCTGGGCCGGCCGTCGTCCGGGTTCGCGCCGCTGGCGCCGGAGGTGGTCCGGCTGGTGAAGGGCCAGGCCGCCCGCGTCCGGCTCACCGAGAGCGTCGCGAGCCTGATGCGCCCCGTCCGGCAGGTGCCGGCCACGCACGCCGCCGACGCCCCGCCCCCCGCCGTCCTGGTCGGCTCGTACGGCGAGCCGCTGCACCTGGTCCTGCGCGACCCGCGCACGGCGCAGACCTACGTCGCCCCGGTGTCGCTGCGGGTCCACCCCTCGGCGGGCATCGGCGAGACGCTGCAGCGCGCGCTCACCCGTGCGCCGGCGGAGCGCTTCGACCCCGTGCTGGTGACCGACCAGGTCGGCGCCGTCCTCGGCCTGATCCGGCTCGAGGACCTCGCCTCGGCCCGGCACGCGAGGTAGCCGACCCCAGACCCCGGGCGTCCGACCGGACGGCTCGGCCGCGCACCGCCCCCGACAAGGAGTCCACCGTGACGACCTTCGCCTGCGGCGACGTCATCCTCGGTTGCAGCGCCCGGTTCTCCGCCGCCGACGACGCCGGCATCCTCAGCCAGGTCGCCGGCCACGCCGCCCACGACCACGGCGTCACCGACGTGACCCCGGAGCTGGTCCAGGCCGTCCGGGACCGCATCATCGCCGTCTGAGCCCTCGTGGAGTCCCGCGGCAGCGTTTTCCGCGCCGTGGGACTCCGGATCAGCTCGACGCGTCGGTGAGGAGCTGCCGCTCGTCGTCGGCGAGCCGCAGGTCCTGCATCGGCAGCAGGTCGGCCAGCTGCTCCACGTTGCGGGCGCTCGCCAGCGGCGCGACCACGGTCGGCTGGTCGGCCAGCCAGCGCAGCGCCACCGCCGAGCCGGTCACCCCGTGGGCGTCGGCGACCTGCGCCAGCGCGGCCAGGATCCGGTCGCCCCGCTCCCCCACGTGCTCGGCGGCCTTCGCCGCCCGCGGGGAGTCCACCCGCTCACCGGCGCGGTACTTGCCGGTCAGGAAGCCGCGGGCCAGCCCGAAGTAGGGGAAGGTGCCCAGGCCGTGCTCGGCGACCACGTCGCGCAGCTCGTCCTCGAACCGCGCCCGGTCGACCAGGTTGTAGTGCGTCTGCAGCCCGACGTAGCGGGTGACGCCGAGCTTCTCGGAGGTCTCCAGCGCCTCGGTCAGCCGCGCCGCCGAGTAGTTCGACGCCGCGACGTACCGCACCTTCCCGCTGGTCACGAGCTCGTCGAACGCGGTCAGCGTCTCCTCGAGCGGCGTCGTCGTGTCGTCGTAGTGGGCGTAGTACAGGTCGATCCGGTCGGTCCGCAGGTTGCGCAGCGACTGCTCGGCCGCCGTCCGGATCTCCACCGCCGAGAGCGGGTGCTCCTTCTCCATCGGCGAGGCCTTGGTGGCCACGACGAACCGGTCGCGGAGCCCGCGCTCGGCCAGCCACGCGCCCAGCAGCTGCTCGGAGCGGCCGCTGCCGTACATCTCCGCGGTGTCGACGAACGGGCTGACCGTCGACGGCGTCGCGTCGAGGTAGCGGTCGAGGACGGCGAAGGAGCTGGGCTCGTCCGCGGTCCAGCCGAAGACGTTGCCGCCCAGGCACAGGTCGCTGACGGTCAGGTCGGTCCCCGGGATCACTGGCACGCCGGCCACGCTATAAGAGGCCCCCCTGCCCCCCGCCGCTCGCACGCTCGCAGCGGGCCCCCGCAGGGGGCCACTGAACCCCCTCACCAGCCCCCGGAACGGACCGGTACGGCTGTGACTCCAGGGATTTCCCACCCCCCGCAGTGGCGTGATGGCTGGTCGGCATGGCACGGTGCCCCCTGGTCCGGCCTCCTGACGAGGCCGGATGCAACCGGGCGGTCCGCGGCCGTGCGGTCCCCGGGGGAACTCCCCGACGCGGCTGACGCGTCGGAGGAGGACGGGGGCCGGCACCAGCCGCGCCCGGGCGCCAGACACGACACCGAGAGGAACCCTGTGAACAAGAGCGAACTGGTCTCCGCCATCGCCAAGCGCGCCGACGTGCCCGCGTCGACCGTCACCTCGGTCATCGACGGCCTCCAGGAGGAGCTCGTCGAGGCGATCACCCGGGGCGAGAAGGTCGCGGTCTCCGGCCTGCTGACCGTCGAGCGCACCCAGCGGTCGGCCCGGACCGGCCGCAACCCGCAGACCGGCGAGACGATCGACATCCCGGCCGCCAACACGGTCAAGGTGACCGCCGGCTCCAACCTGAAGAAGGCCGCCGGCAACGTCCCGGTCTGATCCGGACGGCACGGCGCCTGCCCCTGCGTCAGGATGCGGGGGCAGGCGCCGGCGCCGTCCAGGGAGCCATCCATCGGAGGAGACGTGACGGAACTCGAGGTGACCACCGACCCCGGTGAGGTCGGGTTCGACCCGGGACGGCTGTCCCGGCTGGACCGCCGGCTCGCCCGCTGGGTCGACGAGGGGCGGATCCCGGGCTTCCTGGTCACCGTCTCCCGGCACGGGCGGCTGGTGCACGTCGGCACCGCCGGACGGCGGAACGTCGAGGAGGGGCTGCCGGTCGAGGCCGGCACCCGCTGGCGCATCTTCTCGATGACCAAGCCGGTCACCTCGGTCGCAGCGATGATGCTGTACGAGGAGGGCGCGTTCGAGCTGAACGACCCGATCGCGAAGTGGCTGCCCGAGTTCGCCGAGCCGCGGGTCTACGTCGCCGGCTCCGCCCAGAAGCCGGTCACCCAGCCGGCGCTGGAGCCGATCCGGGTGCGGCACCTGCTCACCCACACCTCCGGGCTCACCTACGGCTTCCACCACGCGCACCCGTGCGACGCGATGTACCGGGCCGCCGGCCACGAGTGGGGCACCCCGCCCGGCGCCGACTCCGCCGAGGTCTGCCGGCAGTGGGCGGCCATCCCGCTGGTGTTCCAGCCCGGCAGCGAGTGGAACTACGGCGTCTCCACCGACGTCCTCGGCCGGCTGGTCGAGGTGCTCTCCGGGCAGCCGCTCGACGAGTTCTTCGAGCAGCGGATCTTCGCGCCGCTCGGCATGCGCGACACCTCGTTCGGCCTGCGGGACGGCGACGAGCCCGAGTCGCTGGCCCGCCTCTACGCCGCCGTCCCCGGTCCGCCCGGCGGGGCGCCGACCGGCTTCGCCCCGCTGGACGCCATGGGCGCCGCCGCCCACGCCAAGCCCGCGTTCCTCTCCGGCGGCGGCGGGCTGGTCTCCACCGCCGGTGACTACCTGCGCTTCTGCGAGCTGCTGCGCCGCGGCGGCGACCACGACGGCGGGCGGCTGCTCGGCCCGCGGACGATCGCGCACATGGTCCGCAACCACCTGCCCGGCAACCAGGACCTGGAGAGCTTCGGCCGGCCGCTGTTCGCCGAGACCCCGCTGCGCGGGGTCGGGTTCGGCCTCGGCTTCTCGATGGTGATCGACCCGGTGCGCTACGGCGTCGTGTCCAGCGTCGGCGACTACAGCTGGGGCGGGGCCGCGTCCACCGCGTTCTACGTCGACCCGGTGGAGGACGTCGTCGTCACCTTCTACACCCAGCTGCTGCCCTCGAGCACGCTGCCGATCCGCAACCACCTGCGGCAGCTGGTCAGCCAGGCCCTCGTGGACTGACCGAGGAACCCGCGTGCTGCGCATCGGCTCGCTGGACGTGCCCGACGGCGCGTTCGTGATCATGGCGATCGTGAACCGCACGCCCGACTCCTTCTACGACCGCGGGGCCACCTACGAGCTGCGGGCCGCCGTCGAGCGGGTGCACCGGGTGGTCGCCGAGGGCGCCGACATGGTGGACGTCGGCGGCGTCAAGGCCGCGCCCGGTGAGGAGGTCGACGCCGCCGAGGAGATCCGCCGCACCGTCGACCTGATCGCCGCGATCCGCGACGCCCACCCGACGCTGCCCCTCTCCATCGACACCTGGCGGGCGTCGGTGGCGCGCGAGGCGCTGGCCGCGGGCGCCGACGTCGTGAACGACGCCTGGGGCGGGGTGGACCCGGAGCTGGCCGGGGTCGCCGCCGAGGCCGGCGCCGGGCTGGTGTGCACGCACGCCGGCGGCCTGCCGCCGCGCACCCGGCCGCACCGGATCGCCTACGACGACGTCGTCGCCGACATCGTGGGCCGGACGACGGCGCTGGCCGAGGCCGCGGTGGCGGCCGGGGTGGACCGCGAGCGCGTGATGGTCGACCCCGGCCACGACTTCGGCAAGAACACCCGGCACTCGCTGGAGGCCACCCGGCGCCTGGGCGAGCTGGTCGCCACCGGCTGGCCGGTGCTGGTCGCGCTGTCGAACAAGGACTTCGTCGGCGAGACCCTCGACGTCCCGCTGGAGGAGCGGCTCACCGGCACGCTGGCCACGACCGCGGTCAGCGCCTGGCTCGGGGCGCGGGTGTTCCGGGCGCACGACGTCGCGCCGACCCGGCAGACCCTCGACATGGTCGCCGCGATCCAGGGCACCCGCCCGCCCGCGCGCACCACCCGCGGCCTGGCCTGAGAGCGGTCGCCCCGCAGGATGGGCGGCATGGCGGAGATCCCCACCCTCGAGCCCGACGCCCGCACGCTGCACGGCTGGTTCGACCGCGACCTGCCGCCCGTGCTGGGCGTCGACCCCGGGACGACGGTCCGCTTCCGCACCCTCGACTCGGGCTGGTTCCTCGAGCCGCACACCGGCGACGTGGCCACCCGCCGCCGCGCGCCCGAGCACACCGAGGGTGCCGGCCACGCGCTCACCGGACCGGTCGAGGTCCGCGGCGCCTCCCCCGGCACGGTGCTCGCCGTCCGGATCGACGACGTCGTCCCCGGCGCCTGGGGGACGACGTACGCCGGGCTGCGGCCGACCGCGTGGAACGTGCGGCTCGGCATCGATCAACCGGCCGTCGTCCCGTGGGAGATCGACGGAGGCACCGCGCGCAGCTCCGTCGGCACGGTCGCCGTCCGGCCGTTCCTCGGCGTGATGGGCATGCCGCCGGCCGAGCCCGGGCGGCACTCGACGATCCCGCCGTACTGGCACGGCGGGAACCTCGACTGCCGCGAGCTGGTCGCCGGCGCGACCCTCTACCTGCCGGTACCGGTCGAGGGCGCGCTGTTCAGCGTCGGCGACGGGCACGCGGCGCAGGGCGACGGCGAGGTGAGCGGGACGGCGATCGAGTGCCCGGTCGAGCGCGCCGACCTCACCCTCGACGTCCTGCCCGACCTGTTCGGCCGGCCGCTGACCACCCCGGTGGCCGACACCCCGGCCGGCTGGGTGGCGATGGGCCTCGGCGACGACCTCGACGAGGCCGCGGCCGACGCGCTGGACGCGATGCTCGGCCTGCTCGGCGCCCTGCACGGGCTGGGCCGGTCCGAGGCGATGGCGCTGGCCAGCGTCGTGGTCGACCTGCGGGTCACCCAGGTGGCCAACCAGGTGTTCGGCGTGCACGCACTCCTCCCGCGGGGCGCCGTGCGGGCATAGCGTTCCGCCGTCCGTCAGGAGCTCGTGGAGGAGGTGGCGGGATGTCCGGTCGGGTCGTGCACTTCGAGATCCCCTTCGACGACGGGGACCGTGCGCGCAGCTTCTACAAGGAGGCGTTCGGCTGGCAGCTGATGGAGATGCCCGAGATGGACTACACGATCGTCTCGACCGGCCCCAGCGGTGAGCAGGGACCGACCGAGCCGGGGTTCATCAACGGCGGGATGCTCTCCCGGCGGATCGCGGCGACGACGGGCCCGGTGGTCGTCGTCGACGTGGAGAGCATCGAGGTCGCGCTGGAGCGCATCGGTGAGCTGGGTGGGTCGACCGTCGTGGGGAAGACGCCGGTCGGCGACATGGGCTTCGCCGCCTACGTGACCGATCCGGAGGGCAACGTCGTCGGCCTCTGGGAGACCGCCGCCGGCTGAGCCCCTCCCGCTCTCGGCGCCGGAAGCGGTCCCGCTTCCGGCGCCGAAAGCGGGAAGTAGGTTCCCCCGCATGGCCGCCACCGGGTTCCACACCGCCGACGAGCTCAACGACCTGCTCCCCGGCACGCTGCCCGGGCTGCTCGGCCTGCGGATCACCGCCCATGAACCGGGGCGGCTGGAGGCGCGCCTCGACGTCCGCCCCGAGGTGCTCGCGCCCAACGGCTACCTGCACGCGGCCACCGTCGTCGGCCTCGCCGACACCGCCTGCGGCCTGGCCACCCGCGCGCTGCTGCCCGAGGGGGCCAGCGGCTTCACCACCATCGAGCTCAAGTGCAACTACCTCGGGACGGCGCGCGACGGCGGCATCGCCGTCGTCGCCACCAACGCCCACGCCGGGCGGACGACGCAGGTGTGGGACGCCGTCGTCCGCGCCGAGGGCAGCGAGAGGACCATCGCGCTGTTCCGCTGCACGCAGTCGGTGCTCTGGCCGAAGTGACCCCCGGGTAACCCCCGTCCCCCGGGATGTGAGACTGGCGCCACACCGCATCGCGAGGAGGAATCCGTGGCCCTGGCCAGCCCCTACCCCGACGTCGAGATCCCGGATCTGTCGGTACCCGAGTTCGTCCTGGCCGCGGGGCGCGAGCGGCCGGACTCCCCCGCGCTGATCGACGGCCTCAAGGGCGACACCATCACCCACGGCCAGCTCGCCGCCTACGTCGACCGGGTCGCCGCCGCGCTGCACGAGCGGGGCCTGCGCAAGGGCGACGTCGTCGCCGTCTTCTGCCCCAACACGCCCTGGTACCCGGTGGTCTTCCACGGGATCGCCGCCGCCGGCTGCGTGATGACGCCGATCAACTCGCTGTACACGCCCGAGGAGATCGCCTTCCAGCTGCGCGACTCGGGCGCCAAGGTCGTCATCACGATCTCGCTGTTCATGGACCGCGTCGGCGCCGCGGTCGAGAAGAGCCCGGTCGACGAGGTCGTCGTCATGGACGGCATGGAGGGCCACGCCTCGCTGCTCGACCTGCTCGGCAGCCAGGCGCCGTCGGTGCAGGTCGACATCGACCCGGCGACCGACCTGGTCACCCTGCCCTACTCCAGCGGCACCACCGGCCTGCCCAAGGGCGTCATGCTCACCCACCGCAACCTGGTGGCCAACGTCGCCCAGTGCCGGCCGCTGATCCGGCTCGGCGAGGAGGAGCGGATCATCGCCGTCCTCCCGTTCTTCCACATCTACGGGCTGACCGTGCTGATGAACCAGGGCCTGGCCTGGGGCGGCGCCGTCGTCACGCTGCCGCGCTTCGACCTCGAGGACTTCCTGCGCACCATCCAGGACCACAAGATCACCCGCGCGTTCGTGGCGCCGCCGATCCTGCTGGCCCTGGCCAAGCACCCGCTGGTCGACCAGTACGACCTCTCGTCGCTGACCTCCATCCTCTCCGGCGCCGCACCGCTGGACGAGGCGCTGGCCAACGCCGCCCAGGAACGGCTGCGCAAGGGCGCCGACTCCGGAGTCACGGTGGCGCAGGGCTACGGCATGACCGAGCTGTCGCCGGTGTCGCACACGACGCCCGACCCGGGCGCCGAACCGCCGGGCGCCGCCGGGGCGGTGCCGAAGGGCTCGGTCGGCTACGCCATCCCGAACACCGAGTGCCGGCTGGTCGACCCGTCCACCGGTGAGGACGCCGCCGACGGCGAGCGCGGCGAGCTGTGGATCCGCGGCCCGCAGGTGATGAAGGGCTACCTGAACAACCCGTCGGCCACCTCCGACACGGTCGACGCCGACGGCTGGCTGCACACTGGGGACGTCGCCGTGGTCGACGGCAACGGCTGCTACACCGTGGTCGACCGGGTCAAGGAGCTGATCAAGTACAAGGGCTACCAGGTGGCCCCGGCCGAGCTCGAAGCCGTGCTGCTGACCAGCCCGGACATCGCCGACGCCGCGGTGATCGGCGTCAAGGACGAGGCGACCGGCGAGGAGCTGCCCAAGGCGTTCATCGTGCGGGCGCCGGGCTCGGAGATCTCCGAGCAGCAGGTCATGGACTACGCCGGGGAACGGCTCGCGCCGCACAAGAAGATCCGCGCGGTGGAGTTCATCGAGCAGGTGCCGAAGTCGGCGGCGGGCAAGATCCTCCGCAAGGACCTCAAGAACAGGTGAGGACCGGAGTGGATCCGTGCCCGTCACCTGCACGGATCCACTCCGCTCAGCCGAGGACGGCGTCGCGGCGGCGGGCGTAGCGCTTCGCGCCCAGGCTCAGCAGCAGCCGCGTGCGCGGGTCGGCGTCGGCGAGCACCTGCGACAGCTCCGCCGGGTGGCACTGGTCGGCGACCCACGGGACGACGAAGAGCAGCCGGCTCAGCGGGGTGTCGGCGCGCAGCCGGTCGACCGCGCGGGCCATCTCCTCGCCGGTCACGTGCGCGTGCAGCAGCGGGAAGACCACCGCCTCCTCCACGGCGAGGTGCTCCTCGACCAGGTCGGCGATGTTCCACAGCACCGGTGCGAGCAGCGGCGCGCCCGAGCTCGGGCAGCGGGCGAACACCGGCAGCACCGACCAGGCCTGCGCCAGCAGCCGCTCCAGCGCGACGTGGTGGGCGGTCAGCGGCGCCAGCTCGGCCCAGTCGTCGGCGGAGACGATGGTCAGCGGCCACAGCGCGGCGTCCTCGTGCACCAGGTGCGCGCCGACCTCGCTGAGCACGGCCTGCGCGAACTGGGTGATGCCGCGCTGCCGCCGCCCGTCGCAGGCGTCGTCGCGGGCGATGCCGTCCACGGCCTCGGCGAGCAACCGGGTGCCGGAGCGCAGGGCGCGGTGGACCAGCGTGAAACCGGTCAGGTCGGGGGCGGCCGGCTCGGTGCGGCTGGTCGGGGTCCGGTCGGCGCTGGTCGGAACGGTCGTCGTCATGGCGGTCACCTTCGACGGAACCGCTGGTGAGGCGCTTGCGTCCCGCTTGCGCCCCGGCTTGCACGTAGGCTGCGCGGCGCTATGACGGTGGAGTTCGGGGTGCTGGGCGGCGTCTGGGCGGCCCTGGACGGCGACCCCGTCGACCTCGGCGGGCACCGGCAGCGGTCCGTCGTCGCCCGGCTGCTGGTCGCGCGCGGCGCCGTCGTCCCCGCCGACCTGCTCGTCGGCGACCTCTGGCACGCCGAGACCCCGCCGCGCGCCCAGGCCGCCCTGCAGGCGCACATCAGCCACCTGCGCCGCTCGCTCGAGCCCGACCGGCCGCCGCGCGCACCGGCCCGCCTGCTGGTCACCGTGCCGCCCGGGTACGCGCTGCGCCCCGACGACGAGGCGGTCGACGCGCTGCGCGCCGCGCGGCTGCTGGCCGAGGGCGACCGGCTGGCCGGCGACGACCCGGCCGCCGCCCGCGACCGCTACGCCGCCGCCCTGGAGCTGTGGCGGGGACCGGCCTACGCCGAGTACGCCGACGAGCCGTGGGCCGCGCCCGAGGCCGCCCGGCTCGGCGAGCTGCGGCTCACCGCGGTCGAGCGCTGGGCCGCCGCGTCGCTCGACGTCCCCGGCGGCCCCGACCCGCTGGCCCAGCTGCGCGCGCACGTCGCCGAGCACCCGCTGCGCGAGGAGGGCTGGCGGCTGCTCGCGCTGGGGCTGTACCGGGCCGGCCGGCAGGCCGACGCGCTGGCCGCGCTGCGCGAGGTGCGCGGCCGGCTGGCCGACGAGCTCGGCGTCGACCCGGGCCCGGCGCTGCGCGCGCTGGAGGACGACGTCCTCGCCCAGGCGCCGCACCTCCTGCACCCGCCACGGGTGTCCGCGCGTGCTGGTGCTCCGCATGCACCGCGCACGCAGAGCCCCAGCACGCCGGAGGACATCCCCGGGCCTGCGCTGGTCGGCCGGGACGCCGAGCTGGCCGCCCTGCACGCGGCGGCGTCCGCGGCGGCCGGCGGGCGGTTGCAGGTCGCCGTCGTCACCGGCGAGGCGGGCAGCGGCAAGTCGGCGCTGGTCGAGCGGCTGGCGTCCGACCTCGCCGCCGAGGGCTGGACGACGTGCACCGCCCGCTGCCCCGAGACCGACGGCGCCCCCAGCGGGTGGCCCTGGACCGAGGCGCTCGGCCGGCTGGCCCGCACGCACCCCCCCGCCGGACCCGACCGGCTCGCCCCGCTCCTCGGCGACGCACCCGAGCACGCCGCCGGCGACGCCGCCGCCTCGCGGTTCCGGCTGCACCGCGCCGTCGCCGGCTGGCTGGCCGAGGTCGCCGCCGCCGCGCCGCTGCTCGTCGTCCTCGACGACCTGCACCGCGCCGACCAGGAGACCGCCGCCCTGCTGCTCGACGTGGTCGCGGCGCTGGAGGGCGCCCGGGTGCTGGTCGTCGTCGCCACCCGGCCCGAGCCGCTGCCCGAGCTGGACGCCGCGCTCGCCGCCCTGGCCCGCCGCTCGCCGCTGCGGCTCGCGCTGGGCGGGCTCGACGACGAGGCGGTCGGGCGCCTGGTGGACGACGTCACGGCCACCCCGGTCGACGACGCCGTCCGCGCCACCATCGCCGAGCGCACCGGCGGCAACCCGTTCCTCGTCCGCGAGCTGGCCCGCCTGGTCTCGGGCGGCGCCGACGTGGGCGCGGTGCCCAGCGGGGTGCGCGACGTCGTCCGGTCGCGGCTGGCGGCCCTGCCCGCGCAGACCGGCAGCCTGCTGCGGCTGGCCGCGGTCTGCGGCCGGGACGTCGACGTCGACGTGCTGCTCGCGGCCGCGCAGGCCGACGAGGACGACGACGCCGTGGTCGACGCCCTGGAGTCGGCGCTGGTCAGCGGCCTCCTCGTGGAACCGGGGCCGGGGCGGCTGCGGTTCGTGCACGCGCTGGTGCGCGACACGCTCTACCAGGACCTCTCCTCGCTGCGGGCGACGCGGCTGCACGACCGGGTGGCACGAGCACTGGAGGAGCTGCGGCCGGGCGACGTCACCGCCCTGGCGCACCACTCGGAGGCCGCCGGGCCGGCCCGGGCCGCGGCGACCGCGCACCACGCCGCGGCCGCCGCCGAGCTGGCCGAGCGCCGCTTCTCCTACCGCGACGCCGCGCAGTGGTGGCAGCGGGCGGCGCGGGCGGCCGCGACCGCACACCCGGACGACGAGGCCGGACGGCTGCGGCTGGTGGCCCGCGGGGCGCGGGCGGCGACGCTGGCCGGCGACCTGCCCACCGGCCGCGGGCTGCGCGACGCGGCGCTGCCGGAGGCCGAGCGGCTGGGCGATCCCGTGGTCACCGCGGAGGTGCTGCTCGCCTGCGACGTCCCCACGATGTGGATCCCCCGGCACACCGCCGTCGACGACCGGGTCGTCGCGGTGGCCGAGCGGACCCTCGCCGCGCTGCCCGACCGGCCCGACCTGCGCAGCCGGCTGCTCGGCGTCATCGCCTTCGCGCTCTCCGGCGCCCCCGACCCGCGCGGCTACGAGGCCAGCCTGGAGGCCGTCGAGCTGGCCCGCGCCACGGGCGACCCGCTGCTGCTCGCCTCGGCGCTGAACGCCCGCTACCTGAACACCTACCGGTACGGCGGGCTCGACGAGCGCGGCCGGCTGGGCCGGGAGCTGCTGGAGCTGGCGCAGCGCCAGGATCTCGGCCTGTTCGAGGCGACCGCGCGGCTGGTGCTGGTCCAGCACAGCTGCGGCGTCCTCGACCTGGCGGCCGCCGACGAGCACGCGGCCGAGGCCGAGCGCCTGGCGCTGGCCCTCGGTCTGCCGCTGCTGCGCGGCATCGCCACCTGGTACCGCGGCCTGCGCGCCGCGCTGGCCGGCCGGTACGACGAGGCCGAGGAGGCCTACGGCACCGCCGTCGGCCAGGTCGGCGAGACCGGCTTCTGGGCCGACCAGGCGCACGCGCTGTGGTGGATCTCGGTGTTCTGCCTGCGCGTCGCCGCCGGCCGCCACGACGGCCTGGCCGAGTCGACCCGCGCCATGTACGACACCGCGCCCGAGGACGCGCACGAGGTGCTCGCCGCCGCGCTCGCCCTGGAGGACCGGCTGGACGAGGCCCGGGAGCTCGCCGCCACCCGCTACCCGGTCGGCCAGGACTTCTTCACGCCGCTGTGGCTCTACCTGCGCGGGGTCCTCGGCCTCGCCGTCCGCGACGAGGAGCGGGTCGCCGAGGCCTACGCCGGGCTGCTCCCGCACGAGGACACCGTGTGCGGCGCCTGGACGGCGACGGTCGCCCTCGGCCCGACCGCCACCCTGCTGGCCCGGCTGGCCGCGCACCGCGGGGACGCCGCGGCGGCGGCCCGGCACCAGCGGACGGCGGTCGAGGTGGCCCGGCGGACCGGCAACCCCGACTGGGTCACCGCCGCCGAGCACGCTCTCGACCGGGCTTCATCGCGATCGAGCACGGGTGCTTCATCGCGATGAAGCACCGTCAGGCGCCGGTCACCAGGGCGTGACGGCGGTGCCAGCGGCGCTCGCCGAGCCTGAGCAGCAGCCTCAGCGGCGCCGGGGCCTCCCCCAGCACGGCGGCCCGCTCGGCGGGGGTGCACTGCCCGATGACCCACGGCAGCACGAACAGCAGGTGCGCCGGGCTGGAGCCCTTCTGGAACTCCTTCTCGCAGGCGGCGAAGTCCTCCGCCGAGACGTGCGTGCGGATGACCGGGAAGACCTCGGCCTCCTCCTCGGCGATGTGCTCGTCGAGCAGGTCGGCCATGCCGGTGAGCACGGTGCCCAGCGGCGCGGCGGTCGCCCGGAGGTCGGCGCCGGGAGCGGCGAAGGCGGCCAGCGCCTGCTCGGCACGGGTGAGGACGGCGTGCAGCTCGGTGTGGTCGTCGGTGAGCGGCTCGAGGTCGACCGCGGCGCCGGCGGAGGCGGCGATCACCGGCCACAGGACGTCGTCCTCGCGGCTGTGGTGGACGTGGATCTCGGCGAGCACCTCGGTGGCGAAGTGGACGACCGCCCGGTGGCGCTCGGGCGGGCACGGGGCGCCGGTCGCGATGCCGGTGACCGCCACGGCGAGGTCGCGGGTGCCCGAGCGCAGCGCCCGGTGGATGAGGGAGAAGCCGGTGAGGTCGGCCTCGGGGTCGCCGGCGCGGCGGGGGGTCACGGGGAAGGGCAGCGGCGGGGTCTTCGTCGTCATGGCCCCACCGTCGCCCGGGCCGCTAGCGAGCCACTTGCCGGTGACTCAGCGGCCGGACGACGCCGAGGCGGCGGCGCACCACAGGTAGGCGGCGGCCGTGGACGACCGGGTGGCCGCGGCCCGCCGCGCCCGCGTCCGGGCGCGCGCGATCGCCCGCGCCCGCTCCACCTCGCGCACCGAGGTGACCAGCTCAGAGGTCTGCAGCGTCATGGACCGGACCCTGGTGCCCGCCGCTTGCGGCCGGCTTGCAGCGCGCTGGAGGCGTCCTGTCAGAGGCCGCGGGCGAGCTCGGTGAGGACGTCGGCGGCCGGCCCGGTGCGGGCGAGCCGGTGCCCGGTGCCGGCCCACAGGTGCAGCCGGTCGGCGTCCCCGGCGGCCGCGGCGGCGGCCCGCAGCTGCCGCGTCAGGTGGTGGACCTCGGGGTAGCCGAGCGGGGCGGACGCCGAGTACCGCTCGAGGAAGCCGTTGCGCAGCCCGCGGGCCGGTCGGCCGGTGAAGGCGCGGGTGAGCGCGGTACCGGGGAACCGCGGGTCGACCAGGGCCTCCCGGTGGGTGGGGTGCGCGCCGCTCTCGTCGGTGCGCAGCAGGGCGGTGCCGACGACGGCCGCCGCGGCACCGGCCGCGACGGCGTCGCGGACCTGCGCGGTGGTGGCCAGGCCGCCGGCGGCCAGCAGCGGCAGGTCGGTGACCGCGCGGACCCGGGCCAGCAGCTCGGGCAGCGGCACCGCGGGCAGCGGCCGCGCCGGGTCGTGGACGCCGCTGTGCCCCCCGGCGTCGGTGCCCTGCACGACGAGCCCGTCGGCGCCGGCCTGCTCGGCGGCGCGGGCCTCGTCGGCGGCGGTCACGGTGACCAGCACGGCGCTGCCCGCCCGGCGGAGCGCCCGCACCACGTCGGCCGGCGGCACGGCGAAGGTGAAGCTGACGGCGGGCACCGGGTCGGCGAGCAGGAGGTCGACCTTGGCCCGCCAGCCGTCGTCCTCCCAGCGGGGGTCGGCGCCGGCCAGGTCGAGGCCGTAGGGCGCCCCCTCGCCGGCGATCTCGCGCGCGTACCGCCGGAAGTCCGCCTCGGCCATGGGGGTGGAGGAGGGCAGGAAGAGGTTCACGCCGAACGGGACGCCGGCCGCCCGCACCTCGGCGATCTCGGCCGCGACCGCCTCGGGCGCCTTGTAGCCCGCGGCGAGGAACCCGACGCCGCCCGCCGTCGCCGCGGCGAGCACCAGCGGGGGCGTGCCGGCGCCGCCGGCCATCGGCGCGGCGAGGACCGGCAGGTCCACGTCCAGGAAGTCGAGGGCGGCCACGGCTGCAGGGTCCCACCGCGAGCGGGCCAGCGGTGGGGGGCAGCGTGGTCCTTCTAGGGTCGGGCCATGCGTGCCATCACGATCCGCGAGCCCGGCGGTCCCGAGGTGCTCGAGTGGACCGAGGTCCCCGACCCGGTCTGCGGGCCGGGAGAGGTGGTCGTCGACGTCGCGGCCACCGCGGTCAACCGCGCCGACCTGCTGCAGCGGCAGGGCTTCTACCCGCCGCCCCCCGGGGCGAGCGACGTCCTCGGCCTCGAGTGCAGCGGGGTGGTCAGCGAGGTCGGCGACGGCGTCACCGGCTGGCAGGTCGGCGACGAGGTGTGCGCGCTGCTCGCGGGTGGTGGCTACGCCGAGCGGGTCGCCGTCCCGGCCGGGCAGCTGCTGCCCCGCCCCGCGGGGGTGGAGCTGGCCACCGCCGCGGCGCTGCCCGAGGTCACCTGCACCGTCTGGTCCAACGTGTTCCTGCTGGCCCGGCTGGGGCGCGGCGACACCTTCCTCGTGCACGGCGGGTCCAGCGGCATCGGCACCATGGCCATCCAGCTGGCCGCCCGCGCCGGCGCCCGCGTGTTCACCACCGCCGGCACCCCGGAGAAGCTCGACGTCTGCCGCGAGCTGGGCGCGGAGGTGCTGGTCAACTACCGCGAGGAGGACTTCGTCGAGCGGGTCCGCGAGGAGACCGACGGCGCCGGCGTCGACGTCGTCCTGGACAACATGGGCGCGAAGTACCTGGCCCGCAACGTCGACGTCCTGGCCGTCGGCGGGCGGCTGGTCTGCATCGGCATGCAGGGCGGCACCAAGGCCGAGCTCGACCTCGGCGCGCTGATGCGCAAGCGGGCCGCGGTGCACGCCACCACGCTGCGCTCGCGACCGCCGGCCGGCCCCGGCGGCAAGGCCGAGATCGTCGCCGCGGTGCGCCACGACGTGTGGCCCGACGTCGAGCGCGGCGTGGTCCGGCCGATCGTCGACCGGCGGCTGCCGATGTCGCGGGCGGCGGAGGCCCACCGGGTGGTCGAGGCCAGCGAGCACGTGGGCAAGGTGCTGCTGATCACCGACGAGTAGCGGTGCGCAGCGCCGCGACGGAGTCGATCACGTAGCCGACCTCGTCGGCGGTGTTGTAGTGCTGCAGGCCCAGCCGCACCGCCCCGCCGGCCTCGTTGACCCCGAGCGCGTCGAACAGCTCGCGGGCGTAGTAGTCGCCGTCCCAGGCGCAGATGCCCTGGCGGGACAGCTCGGCGGTCACCTGCCGCGGGGTCATGCCGGCGACGCGGAACGACAGCGTCGGGGTGGGGTCGGCCGGGCGGCCGAGGACGTGCACGTGCCGCATCGCCCGCAGCGCGTCGTCCAGCCAGCCGAACAGCTGGCCCTCGTAGGCGGCGACCGCGGCCATCGAGGTGCGCAGCCGGTCCCGCCGCGAGCCCGTCGCCTCCCCGCACAGCGTCGCGAGGTGGTCGACTGCGGCCGGGACGCCGGCCAGCAGCTCGAACGGCGGGGTGCCGGTCTCGAAGCGGTCGGGCACGCGGTCGGAGGCGGGCAGCACCTTGTCGGGCCACATCTGCTCCAGCAGCCCGGGGTCGGCGACGACGGCACCGACGTGCGGGCCGCACCACTTGTAGGCCGACAGGGCGAGGAAGTCGGCGCCGAGCACGCGGCGGTCGAGCAGGCCGTGGGGGGCGGCGTGCACGCCGTCGACGTAGACCAGCGCCCCGGCGGCGTGCGCGCGGGCGGCGATCGCGGCGACGTCGGGCCGGGTGCCGATCGCGTTGCTGGCGGCCGTGACGGCGACCAGGCGGGTGCGGGAGGTGAGCAGCCGGTCGTACTGCCAGACGGGCAGCTCGCCGGTCTCGATGTCCACCTCGGCCCAGCGCACCAGGACGCTGGTCTCCTCCGCGACCTGGATCCACGGCCGGATGTTGGCGTCGTGGTCGAGCCGGCTGACCACGATCTCGTCGCCGGGGCGCCACGTGCGGGCCAGCGTGCGGGCGAAGCGGTAGGTCAGCGTGGTCATGTTGCCGCCCAGGACGACGCCGCCGGCGACCCCGCCCACCAGGTCGGCGACCGCGGACCGGGCCGCGGTGACGATCGCCTCGGCCCGGCCCGACGCGGGGAAGACCCCGCCCCGGTTGGCGACCGGCATGCGCATCGCGTGGGCCACCGCGCGGGCCACGCTCTCGGGCACCAGCGTGCCGGCCGGGCCGTCGGTGTGCACGAACCCGTCGGCGAGTGCGGGGAAGAGACCGCGCACCCGCGCGACGTCGAGCCGGGCCTCCCCCACGCCCGCAGACTAGTGCGCCACGGTCTTCCGGTGACCGCCCGTTCCGGTGCCCGGCGGTTCCCCGGCCACCGGCGTGGCGGTCGCCGGCACGAGGCAGGATGGGGGCATGACCGCACCCGGGAACGGCAGCGAGCGTCCGCAGCAGATCGTGGTGGTGGGCCCCGACGGGCGTCCGGTCGGCGCGGTGCCGATGCCGGTGGCCGCCGAGGGCCAGGACGGCGGCGAGCTCCCCGAGGGCGCGCAGGGCGTCGCGGCCATGGTCGAGGAGCCGGCCAAGGTCATGCGGATCGGCACGATGATCAAGCAGCTGCTCGAGGAGGTGCGGGCGGCGCCCCTCGACGAGGCCAGCCGCAACCGGCTGCGCGACATCCACGCCGCGTCCATCCGGGAGCTGGAGGAGGGGCTCTCGCCCGACCTGCGCGAGGAGCTGGAGCGGATCACGCTGCCGTTCAGCGAGGACGCGACGCCCTCGGACGCCGAGCTCCGGATCGCGCAGGCGCAGCTGGTCGGCTGGCTGGAGGGCGTGTTCCACGGCATCCAGACGGCGCTGTTCGCCCAGCAGATGGCCGCCCGCGCCCAGCTGGAGGAGATGCGCCGGCGGGCGCTGCCCGGCGGCGCCCCGCAGCAGCCCCAGCCCGACTTCCGGCCGGGCGGCGGCCAGTACCTGTAGCGCTGACCGCGGCGACGATCGGCCTCCCTGATCGAAGAGGGTCCTCCCCCACACCGCAGCGTGGGGGAGGACCCCTTCGGATCAGGTGAGCCGATCCCGGCCGGTCAGAGGGTGAAGCGGCCGACCGCGTCCTGCAGCTCGCCGCTCATCCGGGCCAGCTCGGCGGCCGCCCGCTGGGCGTCCTCCACCCGCAGGTTGGTCTCCGAGGTGCCCGCGGCCAGCCCGGAGATCGCGGCGGCGATGTCCTGCGAGCCGCTGGCCGCCTCGGCGACGTTGCGGTTCATCTCGTTGGTCGTCGCGGTCTGCTCCTCGACCGCGGCGGCGATCGTCGCCTGGAAGTCGTTGATCTCGGCGATGACCGTGCTGATCCGACCGATCGCGTCGACGGCGCCGGCGGTGTCGGCCTGGATGGCCTCCACGCGCTTGGAGATGTCCTCGGTCGCCCGGGCGGTCTCCTGCGCCAGCTCCTTGACCTCGCTGGCCACGACGGCGAAGCCCTTGCCCGCCTCCCCCGCCCGCGCGGCCTCGATGGTCGCGTTGAGCGCCAGCAGGTTCGTCTGCTCGGCGATGCCGTTGATCAGCTTGACCACCGTGGCGATCTCCTGCGAGGAGTCGCCGAGCTTGCCCACGGTCCGGGTCGTCGTCTCGGCGACCGTCACGGCCTGACCGGCGACCCGGGCGGCCTCGGTGGCGTTGTGCGCGATCTCCCGGATCGCCGACTCCATCTGCGACGAGCCCGCGGCGACCGTGTCGACGCTGGAGGCCACGTCACCGGCCGAGGCGACGACCGAGTCGGCCTGGGAGGCCGCGGTCCGCGCGTTGTCGGCGATCGCCTGCGAGGCGGCGTCGAGCTGGTGCGAGGCGTCGGCCAGCCGCGCGGCGGAGCCGCGGACCAGCTTCATGACGTCGCCGAGGGAGTCGAGCGTGTGGTCGAGCGAGCGGGCGACCTCGCCCAGCTCGGCGCCGCCGGTCTCGCCGGCCCGCACGGACAGGTCGCCGTCGGCGACCCGGCCGAGGACCTCGCGGATCCGCTGCACGGGCCGCATGACGCCCTGGGCGACGAACAGCGCCAGGACGACGGAGACGATCAGGCCGATCGCGATGATCACGAGGGTGAGGGTCCGGGCCGCGACGTAGGCGCTCTCCGCCTCCTCGGTGACCGCGACGGCGTTGGCGGCCGCCGCCTCGGTCGCGGCCGCGAGGGACTCCTCGATCGCCGCCTCCTGCTCGTCCATGGTCTGCAGCAGGCCCTGGATCTGCCGCGGATCGGCCTCGAGGCCCAGGCCCTGCAGCTGGCTCAGCGCCGTCAGGTAGGTCTGCACCGCGGTGGAGAACTGCTCGAACGACGCGCGCGCGTCGGGCGGGAGCGGCATCCCGGCGACCCGCTCGGCGTTCGCCGCCAGCTCCTCGCCCGTGGCGGCGGCGCCCTGCTGGGCGCTCCGCACCGACGCCGGCGGGAGGCCGGGGATGGCGGCGCGGGCGGTGTAGGCGGACATCTGCCACCAGCCGGCCTCGAGCTGGCGCAGCCCGTCCAGCGGCTCGGCGCCCTCGTCGTAGACGCGGGCGGCCTCGTCGTTGAGCGTCGACATCCGGTCGATGCCGACGACGCCGACGGCCAGGGTGGTGAGGGCGACGACCAGGATCGCGCCGAGCAACCGGGCTCGCATGCCGAGCCCGCGCCCGGCAGTGGCGGCCGGCGCGACCTGGTCACCCCCCTCGGTGCGGGGTGCGGGCTCGTACGCGACGTCCATGTGCGGCCTCCGGTGGCGGCGGTAGGGGTGGTCACCCCACCTATCGGCAGCACCGGCTGGCACTCGTCTCGGAGCAGGGGAACGTGGTGCGCGCGTGGCGAGAGGTCGGTCACCCGTGACCACGGGCGGCCGACCTCTCGGTGCGACGGCGTCGGAAGCGGAGCCGGCCGACGCGTACCGGGCGGCTCAGAGAGCGGCGAGGAACGCCGCGACGCCGTCGTCCTCGTTGCTGCCCGTGACGTCGGTCGCGGCGGCGAGCACGTCGGGGTGGGCGTGGGCCATCGCGACCGCCCGGCCGCCGGCCTCGCGCACCCAGTCGAAGGCGGCGATGTCGTTGGGCATGTCCCCGAACACGACGAGGTCCTCGGGGCCGACGCCGTACCGGGCGGCCACCTTGGCCAGGCCGGAGGCCTTGGTGACCCCGGCGGCGCTGATCTCCGCCAGCGCCTCGTCCGACGAGTTGGTCACCGTGGCCCGGTCGCCGACGATCTCCTCGACGGCGGCGAGGAAGGTGTCGCGGTCGAGGTCCTCGTGGCGGGCGAGCAGCTTGGCGACCGGCTCGCGCACCAGGTCCTGCAGGGGCGCGGTGGCCACGCCCGGCACGTCGACGTCCCACCGCGGGTGGTAGTCGGGCTCGTGCCGGAACTCCAGGCCGTACTCGACGCCGAACCGGGTGCCCGGCCGGCGGCGGCGCAGCTCGGCGACGACGTCCTGCATGACGTCCGCCGCGAGCGGGTCCTCGTCGACGACGGTGAAGGTCTCCAGGTCGAGCAGCACCGCGCCGTTGCAGCAGACCGCGGTGCCGAACTCCAGCACCTTGCGGATCCTGCGCATCCACCGCGGCGGGCGGCCGGTGGCGAGCACCACCGGCACGCCCTCGGCCCGCCACCGGGCGAGCTCGGCCACGGTCGCCTCGCTGACCGTGTCGTCCCAGTGCAGGAGGGTGCCGTCCATGTCGCTGGCGATGAGCCGCGGCCTCCAGTCAGACATCCAGGACCGCCTCGAGGTAGCGCGCGACGCCCTCGGCGTCGTTGCCGCTGGTCAGCTCCGGCGTCGCGGCCCGGACGGCGGGGTGCGCGTTGGCGACGGCGACCGCCCGGCCGCCCGCCTCGCGGACCGCGGTGATCATCGGCAGGTCGTTGGGCATGTCGCCGAAGGCCAGGACCTCGTCGAAGCCGACGCCGTAGCGCTCGAGGGCCACGGCCAGGCCGCTCGCCTTGGTGATGCCCGGCGGCAGCACCTCGATGAAGCCGAGCCCGGCGTGGGTGACCGCGGCGACCGCGGGGTCGACCACCTTGTCGGCCCGGGCGAGCAGCTCGTCCTGGCCGAGGCGCGCCGAGCGCAGGAACACCTTGAGGACGGCGCCGTCGGGCAGCACGCGGTGGCGGGGCAGCAGGTGCGCCGGCTCGGGGTAGGGCCAGTCGAAGCCGTGCTGCACGCGCAGCGGCCGGCGGGCCTCGGCCTGCTCGGCGGCGTCCTCGACGGCGATCACCAGGTCGCCGGCGACCGCCTCGATCTGCTCGATCACCGCCATCGCCTGCGCCCGGGGCAGCCCGACGGTGCGCAGGACCTCGTCGCGCTCGAGGTCGACGACGTAGCCGCCCTGCGCGAGCACGGCGATGCCGCGCCCGGCCAGCGCCCCGCGGACGCTGTCGAGCAGCCGCGGCCCGCGGCCGGTCGCGCCGACGACCGGGATGCCGGCGTCCCAGCAGGCCTCCAGCGCCGCGCGGGTGCGCGGGCGGACCGTGCCGGCGGAGTCCAGCAGGGTGCCGTCGAGGTCGGTGGCGACCAGCCGCGGGCGCCAGCCGCCGAGGTCGGGCGGCTCGACGACGACGTCGGAACCGGGTGCGGCGTGCCCTGAGGAGGGCAGCACGCCGGGAGCGCTCATGCGGGGACGGCCGCCGTCAGGTCCATGCCCGGGGTGAGCGCCTCGAGGCCGCCCAGCCACGGCCGCAGCGCCTTGGGCACGTGCACCGACCCGTCGGCGCGCTGGTGCACCTCGAGCAGGCAGGCGATGGTGCGGGCGATCGCGCACAGCGTGCCGTTGAGGGTGGCCGCGGTCTGCGGCTTGCCGTCGTCCCCCCGGTACCGGATGTTGAGCCGGCGGGCCTGGAAGGTCGTGCAGTCCGACGTGCTGGTCAGCTCGCGGTAGGTGCCCTGGCTGGGGAACCAGGCCTCGATGTCGAACTTGCGGGCCGCGCTGCTGCCCAGGTCGCCGGCGGCGATGTCGACCACCCGGTAGGGCAGCTCCAGCGCCTGGAGGAACTCCTCCTCCCAGGCGAGCAGCCGCTGGTGCTCGGCGGCGGAGTCCTCCGGCCGGACGTAGCTGAACATCTCGACCTTGTCGAACTGGTGCACGCGGATGATCCCGCGGGTGTCCTTGCCGTAGGACCCGGCCTCGCGGCGGAAGCAGGACGACCAGCCGGCGTAGTGCCGCGGGCCGGCGGAGAGGTCGAGCACCTCGTTCATGTGCATGCCGGCGAGCGGCACCTCCGAGGTCCCGACGAGGTAGAGGTCGTCGCGCTCGACCTTGTAGACCTCCTCGGCGTGCGCGCCGAGGAAGCCGGTGCCCTCCATCGCCTCGGGCCGCACCAGCGCCGGCGCGACGACGGGGGTGAACCCGGCGGCCACGGCCCGGGTGATCGCCAGCTGGGCGAGGGCGAACTCGAGCAGCGCGCCCGGCCCGGTGAGGAAGTAGAAGCGGGCGCCGGAGACCTTCGCGCCGCGCTCGAGGTCGATCGCGCCGAGGCCCTCGCCGATCTCCACGTGGTCGCGGACCGGGAAGTCGTAGGTGGGGACGTCGCCAACGGTGCGCAGCGTCACCGCGTCGTCCTCACCGCCCGGCGGGACGTCCGGGTGGACGACGTTGGCGATCGTCAGGTGCGCCTCGCGCAGGGCGACGTCGGCGGCGCGCTGCGCCTCCTCGGCCTCCTTGACCTCGGCGGCCAGCGCCTTGGCCCGCTCCAGGACGGCGGGGCGTTCCTCGGCGGAGGCCTTCCTCACCGCCTGCGACGCGGCCTTCTGCTCCCCGCGCAGGTGGTCGGCGCGCCCGACGGCCTGCCGGCGGGCCTCGTCGGCCGTGAGCAGCCGGTCGACCAGCGACTCGTCGGCGCCGCGCGCCCGCTGGCTGGCACGGACGACGTCGGGGTGCTCGCGCACGAGCCGCAGGTCGATCACGATCCGATCGTAGGCGGGCCGCCCTGCCCGCCTCGCCGACCCGCGACCTCCCGCCGAGATCACGCGATCTCGGCGCATCAGGACGGCCAGCGGGCCGAGATACCGGGATCTCGGCACGGAGGAGCGCGGGTCAGGGACACTGGGCCCATGCGCTTCCTCGGCGACCGGCCGCAGCACGACCTCACGTACGCCGACGTCTTCATGGTGCCGAACCACTCGACGGTCGGCTCCCGGCTCGAGGTGGACCTGACCACGCCCGACCGGGTGGGGACGACGGTCCCGATCGTGGTCGCCAACATGACGGCGATCTCCGGCCGGCGGATGGCCGAGACGGTGGCCCGCCGCGGTGGCCTCGCCGTCATCCCGCAGGACATCCCGGTCGACGTCGTCGGCGAGGTGCTCACCTGGATCAAGGCGCGCCACCCGGTCTACGACACGGCGATCACGCTCAGCCCGACGTCCACCGTCGCCGACGCGCTGTCGCTGCTCACCAAGCGCGCGCACGGGATCGTCGTCGTGGTCGACGACGGTGTCCCGGTCGGCGTGGTCACCGACGGCGCCTGCCAGGGCGTGGACCGGTTCACCCAGCTCTCGCAGGTCATGTCGCCCGACCCGCTGACCGTCCCGGCCGGCACCGACCTGCCGAAGATCTTCGACGTGCTCTCCGACGCGCGCGTCAACGCCGCGCCGGTGGTGGAGGGCGACCGCCTGGTCGGCGTCATCACCCGCAAGGGCGCGCTGCGCTCGGCGCTCTACCTGCCCGCGGTGGATGACCGCGGCCAGCTGCTGACCTCCGCCGCGGTGGGCATCAACGGCGACGTGCGCGGCAAGGCCGAGGCACTGCTGTCGTACGGCGTCGACGTCCTCGTGGTCGACACCGCGCACGGGCACCAGGAGAAGGCGGTCGAGGCGGTGCGCACGGTCCGGTCGGTGGCCGGGTCGGTGCCGGTCGTCGCCGGCAACGTGGTCACCGCCGGGGGGACGACGGACCTGATCGAGGCCGGCGCCGACGTCGTCAAGGTCGGCGTGGGCCCGGGCGCCATGTGCACCACGCGGATGATGACCGGCGTCGGCCGGCCGCAGTTCTCCGCCGTGGAGGAGTGCGCCGCGGCGGCCCGCGCGCTGGGCAAGCACGTCTGGGCCGACGGCGGCGTGCGGCACCCGCGCGACGTGGCGCTGGCCCTGGCGGCCGGCGCGGCCAACGTGATGGTGGGCTCCTGGTTCGCCGGCACGTACGAGAGCGCCGGCGACATGAACAACGACGGTTCGGGCCGGCTCTACAAGGAGTCGTTCGGCATGGCGTCGGCGCGGGCGGTCAAGGCGCGGACGTCGTCGCAGGGCGCCTTCGACCGGGCCCGCGCGGGCCTGTTCGAGGAGGGCATCAGCTCCTCGCGGATGTACCTGGACCCGGAGCGCCCCGGGGTCGAGGACCTGATCGACGGCATCGTCGCCGGGGTGCGCTCGGCCTGCACCTACGCCGGCGCCCGCACGGTCGACCAGCTGCACGAGCGCGCGGTGCTGGGGGTGCAGAGCGCGGCCGGCTACGAGGAGGGGCGGCCGCTGCCGACCAGCTGGTGAAGCCCCTCCCGCTGGAGCAGTTCGAGGGCCTGGTCGCCGACGCGCTCGACGAGGTGCCGGCCGAGCTGATGGCGCTGCTGGACAACGTCGTCGTCCTGGTCGAGGACCGCAACGAGGAGGAGCCCGACCTGCTCGGGCTCTACGAGGGCTACGCGCTGACCGAGCGCGGCTGGCAGTACGGCGGCGCGCTGCCCGACCGGATCATGATCTACCGCGAGGCGATCTGCGACGTCTGCGAGACCGAGGACGAGGTGGTCGAGGAGGTCACGATCACCGTCGTCCACGAGATCGCGCACCACTTCGGCATCGACGACGCCCGCCTGCATGAACTGGGCTGGGGGTGAGGGTCGTACCGTGATCGGCGTGGCAGAGACCGCGGGGAAGCTCCCGATCAAGATGCTGCACGACCGCATCCTGGTCGCGCTGCGCAAGGAGGACGGCGAGCGGCGGTCGACCGGCGGCATCCTCATCCCGGCGACCGCGCAGGTCGCCAAGCGGCTGGTGTGGGGCGAGGCGCGCGGCGTCGGCGGCAACGTCCGCCAGGTGAAGGTCGGCGACCAGGTGCTCTTCTCCCCCGAGGACCAGCACGAGGTCGAGGTGCACGGCGAGGACCTGATCATCCTGCGCGAGCGCGACGTGCACGCCGTCGCCGCCGAGCGCATCGAGGAGTCCACCGGCCTCTACCTCTGAGGCATAGGTACCTATACATGCGTTCTGCGGCTTGGAACGCACGTATAGGTACCTATGCCTGGGACGTCCCGGGCTGCTGGTGGCGGACGATCACCTCGGTCATCTCCCCGAGGAACCGGCGGACGACGGCGAGCTCCTCGTCGGTGTAGCCCTCCATGGCGGCCGTCAGGTCGCGGTTCAGCCCGCCGAAGAACTCCGCCCCGGCGGCCATCGCACTCGGGGACATCTCCAGCACCACCCGCCGGCGGTCGGCCTCGTCGCGCACCCGACGCAGGTGCCCGACCCGTTCGAGCCGGTCGACCAGCGCGGTCACCGACGCCGAGGAGAGGTCCACCGCCGCGCCGAGCGCCCCGGCCGTCATCGGCCGGCCCGCGCGGGCGGCGTCCATGATCGCCACGAGGGCCCGGACGTCGGTGCGGTTGAGCCCGTGCAGGCCGGCGAACCGCTGCCCGACGGCGTCGAGCTCGACGGTGAGCCGGCGCAGCATCAGGCTGATCTCCTGGCGCGCCGCTGCATCCACGTGGACTCCCCTCCCGGAATTGCCAGCAGTCTCACAACCGCCCTAACATCTCGATCGTCGAGATTATCGAACGTCGAGGGATTCTCTCACCATGCAACGGCTCCGCTGGCTCCTCCCCCTGCTCGTCCTCCTCCTCTGGATCGGCGGCGCCGCGCCGCTGGGCAGCCTCAGCGGCAAGCTGACCGGCGTCCAGGAGAACGACACCGCGGCGTTCCTCCCCGACAGCGCCGAGTCGACCCGGGTCACGGAGCTGCAGCAGGAGTTCTCGACCACCGAGGCGATCCCGGCGGTGCTGCTGTGGGAGAGCACCGGCGGTCCGCTCGACGAGGCGACGCTGGGCGCCATCGCCGAGCGCGTCGGCGAGGCCGTGCAGGTGGCCGAGGACGCCGACGCGCTGGCCGGCGAGGCGTCCCCGCCCATCCCCTCGGAGGACGGCGAGGCGGTCCAGGCGTTCCTGCCGCTGACCCCCGACCTCGGCGACGAGATCGTGACCGTCGTCGAGGACCTGCGCGCCACGCTGCCGGTCGAGGGCACCGACTCGTTCGTCACCGGCCCGGGCGGGATCTTCGCCGACTTCGCCAACGGGTTCGCCGGCATCGACGGCCTCCTGCTGCTCGCCGCCTTCGGCGTCGTCCTGCTCATCCTGCTGGTCGTCTACCGCAGCCCGATCCTGCCGTTCCTGGTCATCGGCACCGCGGGTCTCGCGCTCACCGCCGCCAACGCCGTCGCGTACCTCCTGGCCGACGCCGGCGTCATCACCGTCAACGGCCAGAGCCAGGGCATCGCCGCGATCCTCGTCGTCGGCGCCGCCACCGACTACGGGCTGCTGCTGGTCGCCCGCTTCCGCGAGGAGCTGCGCCGCGAGCGGTCCAAGTACGCCGCCATGCGCACCGCGCTGCGCCGCTCGTGGGAGCCGATCGTCGCCTCCGGCGCGACCGTCGTCCTCGGCGTCCTCTGCCTGCTGTTCTCCGACCTCGCGTCCAACCGCGGCCTCGGCCCGATCTCGGCGGTCAGCGTCTGCCTCGCCGTCCTGGCCGCGCTGTCGTTCCTGCCGGCCGCCCTCGTGCTGCTCGGCCGCGCCGCCTTCTGGCCCTTCCGGCCCAGGTACGGGGTCGAGCCGGAGGAGGGCAGGGGCTGGCAGCGGGTCGCGGCGCTGGTCGGGCGCCGGCCGCGCCGGGTGCTCGCCCTCAGCGTCCTCGGCCTGGTGGCCGCGGCGGTGTTCGCGCCCACCTACCAGGCCGACGGCATCACGTTCTCCGACGCCATCCGGGGCGAGTCGAACGGCGTCGACGGCCAGGAGGCGCTGGCCCGGCACTTCGACGCCGGCACGTCGAGCCCCACGGTGATCATCACCCCGGAGGACGCCTGGCCCGAGGTCGCGGAGGCGGCCGCGGCCACCGACGGCGTCGCCTCGGTCGCCCCGTTCCCCGCCGGGCAGCCCGAGCCCCTCGTCGTCGACGGCCTGGTGCGGCTCGACGTCACCCTCGCCGTCGCACCCGACAGCGTCGAGGCGATCGAGGTCGTCAAGGACCTCCGCGCCGAGCTGGACGCCGCCGATCCGGAGGCGCTGGTCGGCGGCGACACCGCCAGCAACCTGGACGCCCGCGAGAGCGCGGCGCACGACCTGCGGGTCATCGTGCCCGCGGTGCTGATCGTGATCACGATCGTGCTCGCGGTCCTGCTGCGCTCGATCGTCGCGCCCCTGGTGCTGGTGGGCACCGTCGTGCTCAGCGTGCTGGCCACGGCCGGCGTGGCGGCGCTGCTGTTCGAGAACGTCTTCGGCTTCCCCGGCAGCGACCCCGGCATCCTGCTGATCGCCTTCGTGTTCCTGGTCGCCCTGGGCATCGACTACAACATCTTCCTGATGACCCGGGCACGGGAGGAGTCCGCCCGCCACGGCACCAGGGACGGCGTCCTGCGCGCCCTCGCCGTGACCGGCGGGGTGATCACCAGCGCCGGCATGGTGCTGGCGGCCACCTTCGGTGCCCTGTCGGTGCTGCCGCTGCTGTTCCTCGCACAGCTCGCGTTCCTGGTCGGCTTCGGCGTCCTGCTCGACACCTTCGTCGTCCGCTCGCTGGTCGTGCCGGCCGCCGTGGCGCTGATCGGCGACCGCACGTGGTGGCCGAGCCGGCTGGCCCGACGTCCCGACCCGGAGCCGGAACGGGAGCTCGAGACGGTCTAGCGGACCGGTTCGTCACACCCGGCGCGTCGGCTGTGACCGGGCACGACGGGGCCGGGACACTGACCGCGATGCCGCAGTCAGGAGGCCTCCCCGGCGCGCACCCGCGCCAGCCAGCCCTCCGCGTCGGCGAACGCGGCGTCCCGCGCCGTGCCCGGGACCGGCTTGTTCTCCCGCTCGTCGGCGCGCGCGTACGAGCCGAGGAAGCGCAGGTCGTCGCACACCCGGTGCAGCGCGGCCAGCGCCTCCCCCACCCGGCGGTCGGCGACGTGCCCCTCGCAGTCGATCGAGAACGAGTAGACGCCCAGCCGCTCGCGGGTCGGCCGCGACTCGATCCGGGTCAGGCTGATCCCGCGGACGGCGAACTCGCTGAGCAGCTCGAGCAGCGACCCCGGGCGGTCGCCGACCACGGCCACCAGCGACGTCTTGTCGTTGCCGGTCGGCGCCGGCAGCGCGCCCGGCGGCTGCACGAGCACGAACCGGGTGACCGCTCCCGGGTGGTCGGCGACGTCGGCCTCCAGCGTGGCCAGCCCGTAGCGCTCGGCCGCGATCGGGGCGCAGACCGCGGCGTCGACCTCGCCGTCGGCCACCGCCCGCGCGGCGTTCGCGGTGGAGGTCATCGGCAGCGGGGTGACCGCCGGCAGGTTCTCCGCCAGCCAGCGCGCCGACTGCGCGAGCGCGTGCGGGTGGCTGGCCAGCGACCGGACGGCGGCGAGGTCGGTGCCCGGCCGGGCCACCAGCGTCATCGTCACCGGCAGGAACACCTCGCGGGTGATCACCAGCGGCTCGCCGTAGGCCAGCCCGTCCATGGTGGCCGGCACCGAGCCCTCGACCGAGTTCTCCATCGGCACCAGCGCCGCGTCGGCGTCCCCGGACCGGACGGCGGCCAGCGCCGCGGGGACGCTCGGCTGGGGGTACCGCAGTCCCTCGCCCGACGTAACGGCCCTGCTCAGAGCCGCTTCGGCGAAGGTACCCTCGGGGCCGAGATAGGCGTACCGCGTCGGGTGCTGACGGGCGGGGATTCCGGGCACCCGGCGAGGGTAGTGCGGACGGGACGGGGCGGGTGCCTCACCCGGGGGAAGCCTCACTACCGGCAGCGCCGGCCGATCGCGCCGGCGGAGACCGTCGAGTGGAGGATGGCGTGACCCCCGGCTCCGCCCGAGTCACCGAGAGTGACTTCGAGGCTGCGCTGTGGCGTCTGCTGGCCGCCGGCGACCGCGACGAGACGTCCGCCTTCCTCGCCGGGCTGGACGACGCCGAGGCCGCGCTCACCGCCGCCTCCGAGCCGCGCTGGCTGGCCTGGCGGCACGCCCTCGCCGCGCGGCGCGGCCTGGTCGAGTCCGACCCCGCGGCGGTCAGCGTCGCGGTCGCCGCCGCCCGCGCGGCGCTGGAGAAGTGCCCGCCGACCCCCGACACCGCGCTGGCCATGGCCTACCTGGCGCACGTGGAGGTCACGGCCGACCGGTTCGACTCGGCGATGCTGCTGGCCGTCGACGCCAGCCTGCTCACCGACGGCCCGGCGGCGCGCACCCCCTCCCGGGCCCTGCACCAGGCGCACGCCTGGCTCTCCCGCACGCTGACCGGCCTCGACCTCGAGGAGCTCGCCGTCGCCCACGCGCTGCGCGGGCACGGCGTGGCCCTCCAGCTCGACGACCTCGGCGACCAGTGGCGGCTGCTCCTGCTGGTCGCCCAGCAGCAGACCGAGCTCGCCCAGACCCTGCGCCGCCGGGGCGACCTGCACCGGGCGGGCGAGCTGGCCTACACCGCGATCGACTGCGCCACCGCCGCCCGCCAGCTGGACTGGGAGCCCTCCCGCGACGAGCAGGACCTGCTCGACGTCGTCCAGTCGTGGGCCCTGATGTGCCGCGACGACCTCGACGAGGCCCTCGGCCCCATGCGCAGCGCGCACCGGCGCGTGCAGCAGGAGGGCGGGGTCTGGCTGCGCGGCTACGCCGACCTCGCGCTCGCCCGGCTGCTCGCCCTGCTCGGTGCCCGCGACGGCGCGACCGGGCTCGGCGAGCAGGCCATCGACCTGCTGGTCGACGCCTCCGGCGCCTTCGCGGCCGCCGGCGACCGGCGCCGCTACCGGCACTGCCTGCTGGAGCTGGGCCAGGCCACCGCCGCGCTCGGCCGGCCGGCCGAGGCGCTGCACTGGCTGGAGGCCTACCGCGCCGACACCGGCCGGGCGCAGGCCCGCGGCCGCGAGCTCTGGGCCGAGATGTTCGTCCAGCGCAGCCGGCTGCGGGAGGCCGAGCGGCAGGCCGCGGTGCTGCGCCGGCACGCCCTCGAGGACCCGCTCACCGGCCTGGGCAACCGGCGCAGCGCCGAGCGGCGGCTGGGCTCGCTGCACCACGGCGAGGCCCCGCTGTCGCTGGCGGTGGTCGACGTCGACCGGTTCAAGGAGGTCAACGACGAGGGGTCGCACTCCTCCGGCGACGTCGTCCTCAAGCGGGTCGCCGACCTGCTGCGCGAGCACAGCCGCACCGGCGACGAGGTGTACCGGTGGGCCGGCGACGAGTTCCTCGTCGTCCTGCCGACGGCGACCGAGACGCAGGCCCTCGCCGTCATGGACCGGCTGCGCGCCGCGGTGGAGCGGGCCGACTGGTCCGACCTGCCGCTGTCGGGGCCGGTGACGGTGAGCATCGGGGTGGCGACGACGCCGGTGGTCGACGGCGAGGCGACCGGCCCGGTGGGCTGGCGGGCGCTGTTCGACACCGCCGACCTCGAGCTCTTCTCCGCCAAGCGCGGCGGCCGCAACCGCGTGCGGGCCCCGGGCGGCATGCTCCCGGACGTCTCCGCATGATCCCCTGGGGCGCGTGGGACGCGACGGACGGCCGTCGGCGTGGTCCCCGCCGGGTGCTCGACACCGGCCGGGACGACGTGCACAGTGCGCTCGTGCCACCGGGAGCCCTGCACCACCGGGTGACCGCTGCCCTCGCGAACTGGCAGCTCGACGCCGCCGAGGAACTGCTCGCCGACGTCGAGCTGGACCCCTCGCCGTTCGAGGCGCCCGAGACCGACACCCCGGCCGACCTCGGCCGCGCGTGGGCCGACACGCTGCGCGCCGAGCTGCTCGTCCGCCGGCTGCGCGTCGCCGGTTTCACGCTGGTCGGCGACCCCCTGGGCCCGCCGTCGGAGGCCGCGCCCGCCCCGCTCGACCTGCACGCCGGCGTCGCCGAGCTCCTCGAGGGTCCGGCCGACGACGCCGCGGGCGACCCGCGCGCCGAGTCCGCCTCGCGCGCCGCGCTGGCCATCGCGCTGGTCCGCTCCGCCAAGGCCGCCTTCGACGCCACCGACGACGACCTGCAGCGCGCCGCCGGCCTCGCCCGGCACGCCCGCATCGAGCTGCTCTCCCGCCGGATCGACGCCGCCATGGACGAGGCGGTCGAGGCGGCCAGCCTGCTCGACCCCGCGCTCCCGCCCAGCGGCCTGCTGGTCGACACGCTCTCCTCGCTGGCCGGCGTCCTGGCCGACCTCGAGCTCATGCCCCTGGCGCTGGACTACCAGCGCCGCGCCTACGAGACCGCGATCGCCGCGGCCGCCGACCCCGAGGCGCTGACCACCGAGGACGGCGACCCCGACGTCCTGGTCGCCGCGCACGCCACCCGGCTGGGCGAGCTGTGCGCCGAGCTGGGCGAGGGCCTGCTCGACGACGGCGCCCCCGAGTCGGCCGCCCCGCACTTCGCCGAGGCCCGCGGCATGGCCGAGCGCGCCCTGGAGCTGCTGCCGCCGGACGAGCCGGGCGTCGTCGCCGCCCAGGTGGTGCACGGGTGGGCGCTGGTCGGGCTCGGCGAGCAGTCGGCCGCGACCGGGCCGCTGCGCGCCGCCGTCCGCATCACCTCGGCGCGGGCCGACCGCGCGCTGCTGTCCTCCGCCCAGCTCGCGCTCGGCCGCGCGCTGCGCCGGCAGGGCGACGGCCGCGGCGCCGACGAGCACCTGACCCAGGCCCTGGCGCTGTCGACCGAGCACGGGCTGCCGCGCGTGCGCCGGGCGGTGCTGCGCGAGCTGTGCACGCTGCACTCCGAGCTCGACGACGCCGGCCGCGCGCTGCCCTACCTGCAGGCCTACATCAGCGACGAGCTGGACCGGGTCGACGAGCGGCGCACCCGCTGGGTCGAGCTGTTCGGCCGGCGCAAGAGCCTGCTGGAGACCGAGCGCGCCGCCGGGCAGCTGCGCCGGCAGGCCTACGAGGACCCGCTCACCCACCTGCCCAACCGGCGCTACGCCGAGGCCCGGCTCGACGGGCTGCTGTCGGCCGGCTCCGCCCCGGCGCTCGCCGTCGTCGACGTCGACCACTTCAAGACGATCAACGACGCCGTCGGCCACCCGGGCGGGGACGCCGTGCTGCGGGTGGTGGCCGAGCTGCTGGTCGCCGGCGTCCGGGACACCGACGAGGTGTGCCGCTGGGCCGGCGACGAGTTCGTCATCCTGCTGCCCGACACCACCGCCGAGCAGGCCGAGCGGGCGCTGGAGCGGATCCGCCGGGCGATCGGCGCCTACGACTGGGCGGAGATCGGCCTCGAGGTGCCGGTGACGATCAGCGTCGGCATCGCCTCGGCCACCCGCGGCGACGACCGCCGCACCCTGTTCGCCGCCGCCGACGGCGTGCTCTACGACGCCAAGCGCAGCGGCCGCGACCGCGTCGTCCGGCTCTCCGCCGTCACCCAGACCCGGGCCGGCGCCACCCCGCCGGAGAGCGCGGCCGAGCCCGAGCCGGTGCCGGGGCCCGACGCCCCGGCGGATACGGTCGCCGACGTGCCCCCGCTGCTCGACGACGGCTTCGCCCCGCTGCTCACCGAGCCCCGGCCGGTCGCCCCGCTGGGCGCCGCGGGCGTGGTCGACCCGCCGCTGGCCCCCGCCCCGCCGGTGGCCGGGGTGGCCGCCGTCGCGCTGCCCGCGCCCGCCGAGCCCGAGGTCGTCTGGGGCACCGGCCGCAGCACCGAGCAGGTGCTGGCGCTGGTCCGCGAGGCCCGCCGCGTCTCCCCCGACCGCCCGGTCGTGGTGCTGCGCGCGGCGCCGGAGACCCTGGTCGCGCTGGCCGCGGAGCACGAGGCCCGCACCTCGATGGACGCCGCCGCGATGGCCGCCGCCGTCGGCCCGCTGCCCGAGCCGGTCGGCCGGGTCGCGGTGCTCAGCGGCGCCGGCACCGACGCGCCGGTCGCGGCCGAGACCGCCTTCGTCGCGCGGGTGGCCGGCACCGAGGTCGTCCGCATCGAGGACGTCGGCAGCAGCCGCCTGCGCCCGTTCCTCGCCGACCCCTCGCCGTTGGCCGGCGCCGACTGCCTCGTCGTCGTCACCGGGCAGGACGCCGGGCTGGCGGGCACCGTGGCCGCGCTGACCGACGTGCCGGTGGTCGCCGTCCCCACCTCGACCGGTCAGCCGGGCGGGTTCGGGGCGCTCGGCGCGGTGCTCACCGTGCTCGGCGCCGGCACGCCGGGCGTCGTGGTGAGCGCCGTCGACAACGGCTGGGCCGCCGGCGTCTTCGCCGCCCGCCTGGCCCGCCGCTGATCCGTCGGCAAGAGCACCCCGTGACGATCGGGTGGCTCGACCTGGCGGCGGGCGCGAGCGGCGACATGCTGCTGGGCGCGCTCCTCGACGCCGGCGTGCCGCTCGAGGTCCCCGCCCGGGCGGTGGCCGCGCTGGCCGTCGAGCCGGTCGGGCTCACCCCCGAGCAGGTCACCCGGCACGGCCTGGGCGCCACCCGCGTGCACGTCTCCGCCCCGCCGTCACCGCACCACCGCACCTGGGCCGACGTCCGCGCGCTCCTCACCGCCGCCGACCTGACCGCCGACGTCCGCGACCGGGCGCTGGCCGTGTTCGAGCGGCTGGCGCGCGCCGAGGGCCGGGTGCACCGCACGGACCCCGAGGACGTGCACTTCCACGAGGTGGGCGCGCTCGACGCCCTCGCCGACGTGGTCGGCGTCGTCGCCGGCTTCGCGCACCTGGCGCTCGACCGGCTGACCGCCTCCCCCGTCGCGCTGGGCAGCGGCTCGGCCCGCGGCGCCCACGGCGTCGTGCCCGTGCCGGCGCCGGCGGTGCTGGAGCTGCTCGCCGGCGTCCCCGTGCTCGCCGGCCCGGTGCCGGCCGAGGCGTGCACGCCCACCGGGGCGGCGCTGCTCGCCGAGCTGGTCGACGAGTGGACGACGCTGCCGCCGCTGCGGGTCGCGCGCACGGGCTACGGCGCCGGCGGCCGCGACCCGGTCGAGCTGCCCAACGTCGTCCGGCTGGTGCTCGGCGAGCCTCCCGCGCCAGCGGGCCCGGCCGTCGTGCTCGAGGCCAACGTCGACGACCTCGACCCGCGGCTGTGGCCCGGCGTGCTCGACGCCCTCCTCGCCGCCGGCGCCTCCGACGCGTGGCTCACGCCGATCGTCATGAAGAAGGGCCGCCCCGCGCACACCGTCTCGGCGCTCTGCCCGCCCGGCCGGACCGCCGCCGTGCAGGCGGCGGTGTTCGCGACGACGTCGACCATCGGGCTGCGCGTCGTCCCGGTCGGCAAGGTGGCCCTGGAGCGGACGGCGACCGCGGTCGAGGTGCTCGGCGCCCCCGTGGGCGTCAAGGTGGCCCGCCTCGACGGCCGGGTGGTCAACGTGAGCGTCGAGTACGAGGACGTCGTCGCGCTCGCCGGCGCGCGGCAGCTCCCGGTCAAGGAGGTGCTGCGCGCCGCCACCGCGGCCGCCGCGGCCGCGCACCCGGTGACCGGGCCGTGAACCCCGCCGGTCAGGCGGGCGCCGGCTGGGCCGACGTCAGCTGCGCGACCATCGCGGCCACGGGCATGTAGGCGCGCAGCGCGGTGATCGCGCCGTCCCGGACGTCGTAGCCCACGCAGTAGGGCACGTCCACCTGCCGGCCGGTCGCCGGGACGCCGGCGAACTCGCCCCGGTGCGTCCCCACGAACCGGGCCTCCAGCACCGCCACGCCGTCCCCGGTGACGAGCCCCACCAGCTCCGGGCGCGCGTCGAAGAGCTGGGTGTGGAAGGCGACGACGAGGTCGCGCACCTGCTCGCGGCCGTGGACCTGCTCCCCGGTCTCCATCGTGGTCCACGTGACGTCGGGGGCGAAGAACGCCGCGAAGTCCCCGCGGTCGACCAGCGCCCTCAGATAGCCCTCCATCACCGCTCGCGTCCCGACGTCCGACATGGCTGCCTCCCCTGGTCGTCGAACGGCTCGGCCCCACGCTCCTCCGGCCCGGCGGCCGGGCCCAGGGTCCGACGTCACCGCGGCGGGGGGGGGGGGGGGGGGGGGGGGGGGGGGGGGGGGGGGGGGGGCGCGGGGGGGTGGTGGGGGGTGGGGTGGTCGTGGGGGGGGGCGGGGTAGGCGGGGATGTCGAGGTTCTGC